>CAZUJZ010000001.1:0-46397 GCA_964620665.1 uncultured Desulfofustis sp.
ACAACGGGACCCCGGTGGACAAGAGCGAACGACCGAGTTTCAGCGGACATCAATACCAAGCCATTTCATCGAGATCTCATGGTAGGTTCCGTCGTCTTTCATGGCCTGCAGGGCATCGTTGATGGCCTGCTTGAGTTCGGGATTATTCTGGCGCAGCGCTATGCCCATTTTTTCTTCATAGAGCAAATCGCCGACCATCTGGATCGGCGCACCTTTGTCCTTGATGGCCAGAGCGCCGACGATCCGGTCGGTGACAAACCCGTCGAGACGACCGTTGGCCACCTCCAGGATGATATCCGGGTCTCCTTTATAGGTACGGATATCGACGTCTTTGATATTGTCCCTGATCCAGGTTTCAAAGGTGGTGCCCAGCGTTACCCCGATCTTTTTCCCTGACAGATCGTCCACCGAGGCGATCGGCGAGCCCTGCTTGACAAACATCTGCGCGCCGGATCGATAGTAAGGGTCTGAAAAATCGATCGATTTGAGCCGCTCTTCGGTAATGGCCATGCTGCCGCAGATCAGATCGTGCTTTTTCGCCAGCAGGCCGGCAATGATGCCGTCCCAGGCGGTGCTGATCGGGACACCGGTCACCCCGATTCGACGGGCGATCTCTGTGCCGATTTCAACATCGAAACCGGTCAGTTCATTCTTGTCGTTGACGAAATTGAAGGGGGGATACTGACCGCTCATGGCCATGGTCAATTTTCCACTTGCCTTGACCCGTTCGAGATCGTCGGCACAGGCCGGTTGCAGAAACAGGAAAGCGGCCACCAAAAAGGTCATTACAACGGTCATTGTTCGCTTCATGAGACTCTCCTCTTGTGTATCATTGCACTGTTCACATTGGGCCCGCCAGGCGGATCCAATGCCTTGTGGGACAACCCGGGCCGGGGTAGGCTCAGGCGTCAGCCAGCTCTGTCGCTGCCTCATCCAGACTGCGATCCAGTCTGTCGAGCAGCTCGTCCAGTTCCGCTTCCCTGATGATCAGCGGCGGGGCAACCAGAACGTGATCGCCGGAAAGCCCATTGATCGATCGCCGCGGATAGACGATCAGCCCGTTGGCAAAGGCCCGGGCCGTCACCAGATTGCCCACCTGCAGATGATCGGCAAATGGGGCCCGCGACTGCCGGTCACTGACAAACTCCAGAGCCGTCAACAACCCTTTGCCGCGGACCTCGCCGATGATCGGATATTTCTCTGCGAGACGCCGCAGGCCGGCCATGAGGCGCTCGCCCAGTATCGACGCCCGGTCGGCCAAGTGGTCGTCAACGATCCGCTTGAGCACCGCCCGGCCGACCGCGCAAGCCATCGGGTTGCCGGCATACGTATGGCCGTGCGGAAAGCCGCCGACCGCCAGAACGCTGTCGACGATATCGCCGCGGCACATCACCGCTCCAAGCGGGAAATAGCCCGAAGCCATGCCCTTGGACAAGGCCACGATATCGGCTTCAAGATCCCAATGCTGGTAGGCAAAGAGCTTTCCCGTTCGGCCGAATCCGGTCATAACCTCGTCGAGTATCAACATGATCGAGTACTTATCGCATATTTCCCGGATGACGGCGAAATAGTCATCGGGCGGCGGCAGTGCGCCGGTACTCGCCCCGCCGATCGGCTCGGCCACAAAACCGGCCACATTTTCCGGACCGAGTTGCCTGATCATCGTTTCTAAAGCATGGGCGCAGGCCAGCGAACAAGCCGGATATGACTGTCCGTAATGGCAGCGATAACAATACGGCGCCGGAATTTTTGGAGATGACTTGATCATCGGCCGATAGTGGATTTCCAGCGGAGCATAGCTGGTGAGCGCCAACGCCCCGAGCGTCGATCCGTGATAGGAGGGAAAGCGGCTGATAAACAGATATCTGCCGTTGTCACCGCGACTCAGATGGTAGGTCCGGCACAGTTTGATGGCCGATTCGACGGCCTCGGACCCGCCGGAAACATAAAAAACCCGGCTCAGGTGCGGTGCCGCATGGTGTACCAGTTGTTCCGCCAGTTCAACCGCCGGATCATTTTCAAATTGGGTGCGATAGGTGAAGAACGTCGACTGGGCCTGCTTCGTGATCGCAGCGAGAATCGTCGGGTCGCCATGACCGATATTGCAAATGATCGCCCCGGAACTGCCGTCTATGTAGCGTTTACCGCCCTCGTCCCAGATATAGATGCCCTCCGCTCGCGACACGAGCGGAATCTGCGACGACGTTTGGTAGAAAAGAGGATTTTGTCTCGTTGAAGCGTTCATCGTGGATTACCTCGCACCAGCAATGGAGGAGCGATCGCTGAGAGATCGACCGCCGCAGACCGATATCAGCCACGTTGCCGATCATCGAGTGGAATGGCTGCCGACAGACGGGCTGCCAGATCGATGACGACAGGCGCATACTGTTCGACGACCTCATCGGGACGGCGCTGCAAAACCGAAAAATCAAATGATACCCCGCCGACGCCGCGACCGGTGAACGGATGAATAAGCGGTGCGGCAATGGCGATCAGACCGGGCAGATATTCCTCGACGTTCAGCGCATACCCGTTGCGCTTGGCCTCGAGCAATTCTTCGAGCAGGGAGTCCCGGTCGGTAATCGTGCGCTTCGTCCGGGGCAGCAGGTCGAGTGTCGCCACCCTGGAACGCAATTCTGAATCCGGCAATGAGGCGAGATACGCTTTCCCGAGGGCGGTCGTATGCAGGCAATTTCTCGTGAAATCGGGCAAGGTGTAGGTCAATGTGTCGGCCGCTTCCCGATGGTAGATGCGCATCATATCGTCATCCACGGACAGTGCGACATCGATGGTGATATTGAAACGGGCGTGGATGTCGTCGACCATGGTCTTGATCAGGCGCCGATGATCGGAGGCCCGCATCAGATTGTTGCAGAAGGCAAGGCAAAAGATCGACGGCCGGATCAGTTTGGTCGACTCTTCTTTCTCCAGATAGCCCATCTTCACCAGGGTATTGATGTAACGGTAGGTCGAGGTCATGTTCAGACCGAGTTTTTTGGCAATCTCAGTCTGATTGAGCGCGGGCGTCTCCCGGTTGAACAGGGCGAGGATTTTCAACCCCTTCTCGAGAGACTTGGAAAAATATGATTCGCTGGTTGGCATCCGTATTTACTATAATAGTAATTGTTTTTCTATTATAGTTAATTACTGCGCGCCTCACTACTTGTCAATAAAAAATCCGGCAACTGGTCTTTTTTTTGCCCCAGAACTATTTATCTATCTATTTCAGTTGATATTTAAGTTGACACCGAGACGAACGATCGCCAACAAAAAAGCCATTGCCCGTCCGACGACAGGCAATGGCTTTGTAATGCGAGACCGGTGAGCCGGTGCTACTCAGTCTTGTGTTTCAGATCCTCTATCTGATGATTGATCGTTTGCAGATGTTGTTCGAGCCGCTGCGCTTCTGCGCTCAGATACTCGAGTTCGTCTTCCGGTGTTGCCGACCGCGCCCCGGGAGCGGCGGCAAACGCATTTCGCCCGAAACCACGGCCAAATCCGCGCCCGCGACCAAATCCGCGGCCAGAATACATGCCGGCCCGGTCTCCGCCGGCACACCTGCCGAAACCTCCGCCGGTCATCGGCCCACCACCCATTGGTCCTGTTCTGTCAAATCCTGGCATGATACACCTCCATTTTTGCCCATGATTCCTTTTCGGCAGCCGGTGTCAACCGGCCTGCCCTCGTCGCCCGCCGCGACCGCCACCGCCGCGGCCCTTGCCGCCGCCGGTGCCGTCTCGCCGCCCCTGACCACCGCCACGGCCGAGTCCACGGCCGGGACGCTGCATTCCGGGATTGTCCGGGCGATTATTCGTCTGTCTATCCACCTGATCTCTCTTCTCCGGGCTCGTCGGCCCGGTACCATCTTTTTGTGGCATCATGTCTCCTCCTGTTGTGGTGTCCGCCGTCCCCTGCCGATAGATCCCGCCTGGAATCGCATCGGCACGGACCGGCGAACCGGTGATTTTTTAAAAAAACCGGAGCCGTTCTCAACAACCTACTTCCAGCCCCGGTGCCGACGACGCTGCCTCCCGTACCCGGGAGTTCCCAGGCAATAGGCACCGCCATCGATACGCAGCCTCTGCTTCGTGACCAGTGCCGTGGCGACAGCCTGCCGTGCCTGGGCCAGGACCCGGCCATAGGTCTGGCGGGATACCCCCATGCGTTGTGCAGCTGTCTCCTGGTCGAGTTTTTCACAATCCGTCAGCCTGATTGCCTCCAGTCCTTCCATGGACAAATCGATTACTCCGGTCGGTTCGACGTCCTCCGGGACATAGCTGCTCATCTCGGCACTGCCGGAGATAAATCTGAGTTTCTTGGGTCGCGGCATCGCTCCTCCGTAATGATCATTTGCTCATAACATAACAATCGGGGACGTCGTTCGCAAGGGCTATTATGGGCGCACGACCAAAATAATCGCCGGCCGAATCGGTGGGACGTGCCGGACGACTCCGGTACGTTTCTCAATACTTTTTATTGACAAACGGCCGACCGGTCGCTCATTATCAGACATCAGGGTGTCCTTGAGACCGAAGAGGGAATCCCGTGTAAATCGGGAACGGGCCCGCCGCTGTAACCGGGGACGCGCACCGCACATGCCACTGATCATTATCGGGAAGGCGCGGTGCTGTGGACGATCCGGAAGTCAGAAGACCTGCCTTGATCATGATCGGACCAATCCCCGTGGAATAGGGATTACCGGAAGTAACATCTGTGGGACAGGGCCCCCGGATCGGAAACCGATCCCGGGTTTTTTTTGTCCGGGATCTCGTCAGCAACTCTCTGCCTTTCCACAGGAGGAAGCCATGCACCGTCACGAGATCGCCTTTGCCAAACAAGCCGCCCTGTCTACCAGTGACTGGGATACCTACCAGACCATTATCCGGACCTGCCTGACCGATCGGCCTCAGACACGACCGGCCGGGGCATTACCGGCCACCTCGTCACCGTCAACGCAAACGGCGCCGGACGCCGACCTGCCGGTTAAGGCACGTACGTAACGAACCACCGGGCCCGGAGCAGGCAGGACACGAAAGCGACCGGATCGTCATCGAGCCTATCGATGACGATCCGGTGCTCTGTCCCAGACCGTTAACGGCGTGCAACTCGATAGCCAATTGTTTTTCTGACGAAAATGCTCTAAACTGGAGGAAGTCGCCGGATTCATCGCGACCGATGGACCTGCAGCCAACCGCCCGGACTGTGCAATGATCACAAAAAAAGACATTATCGACAACGAGTTAATCAAAGAGATCATCGCTATTCGCTTTGATACCTTGTGGCGCATGCTGGAGCGCGACCGGATGGGATTTTTGCCCGGTGTCGACGACGAGGGTGCCACCGGGCGCTTCGACAACAAGGGTGCCATCTTCGTTCCCGGCGGCTTGATTTACCAGGACGTCGATGAGCGATATATCCGCTACGAGCCGCATGGCTCCATCACCGGCAGTGAATTTCGCCTCAAGATCAGGGAGGCGATGCGCAACGACAATGCAACCCTGCTCTACCCGGACGGGATCGCCACCAGCGTCAATCTGGACAGCGGCTTCTTCTCCAAGGCCGCCCGACGAATCTTTACCTACAAGAAGGCCGCGCATCGCCGTTCAAAGAAAGTGGGCAAAGGTCCGGTTATCGAAATCAGCTCCGACGATATCATCAAAAGTCACTGCCCGACCTACATGAAGCCACCGTACGGCGCCCGCACCCGGATCAGCTCCTGCATTTCGGTCGGCCTGATCGAACCGCCGATGTTTTTCGCCTACTACAAAACCGAACTCAACTTTTCGACCAAACAGACCGAACGTTTCACCGTCGATCTCGACCGAACTCGAGATAAAGTGATGGGGGCCGACGGCAACGTCCTCTACCCTCCCTATGTGGTCGTTTGTCACGACACCCGTTACAAGGAAAACAACTACACCGGCCTGACCCGAATTCTCGGGATCGGCCGGTTCGGCGAATTCGCCACCTTTACCTTCGAAGCACTCACGAAGCAGCTCCTTGGCGAGATGAAACGACGACATATCGCTTTCTCTCCCGACGATATCTTCGCCGAGGTCCGGGGCGTACCGATCATCGGTATCATGCGGATTTACAAGCAAACCAATCCGGGCAGACGGCTGGTCAAATATCACCCGTGTATCGTCTCGCCGAAAGACGACCTCGGCATCGACGTCCAGCGTGTCGGAACACTGGCACGCAAACATTACCAAGAGAAGAAAACCGGCAAAAAGGCGAAAGGCGAGGAAACGCCGTCGGCTGCCGGACCAAAGATCTAGGTGATCTCCCGGGTCTTTCCCCTCGCACTGCAGGACCGGCGGTTTTTTTTTGGAAAAAGCCCTGTCGCTTGAGAAACCTCGGCCTGTCAGCCGGGCAGCGGATGCTCACCGGCTGACAGGCCAGACCATGGACGCCGTTTGCCGGTCCGTTCAATCGTACAGCGGTGCTGCCGGCACCACCATTTCCCAGAGCAGGCAGGACCGGACATCGAAGATATCGGCCCGCCGTGGTTTCAGCGATATCGTTTCGGTCTCAACCCGGGCCGGATCGTAGGTGTCGGCAAGGGCACCGATCGCCTCCTGCTGATCGGCGTCCAGTTGCTCGATCTGCTGTTCGATCAGGGCCGCCGCTTCTTCCGCCCGCCGAACATCCTCCTTCTCCTTGGCGACCCGGCCGACGTTTTTAATGGTGCCGGCGGTCCGGGTCATGGTCGTTGTCGACAACGCCTTGCGCCCCAGCACCGCCCCGAGTATCGCCGTACCGAAGGAGATCAGGCTGTCAGTCCTGCGGGCGCTGACATCGCCGCGCTCTTTGTCCACCTTGAGATAGGCCGCATCCAGACGCTTGGTCAATTGTTCCCGTTTGCGGGCAAACCCGGCCAGCATCTTCTCCGCCGCTGCCTCCTTCCGCTCCCGAAGTGCATCGGCAATACGCACGTGAAAATCTGCCGCGCTCTCCCCCGGCCGCGATTCCAGCTTGACCGCCGGTGCCCGCAGCAATTCAAGCCGCTCGGTCTGATAGAGATAATCGGCAAAACCACGCTCGACTGCCCGCAAGTCCTTCCACACCGTCACCTCCGGCGGCAGGGCATGAAAGAGGCTGCCCATCGGCGGTGCGGCGGCGCAGTTGTCGGGATCGATTTCCAGCGGTTCGCCCACCTGCCAGTCGATCCTGGCAAAAGATTCGTCGAGCGGCAGGCGCAACGAACACCGCCTGAGCTCGTCGATACCGCGGCTGGCCTGATAAAACCGCACCGACGCCGCTGCCGCCAGCCAAGGCTGAAAGACCGGCTGCTCGACCAGCAGCGGCGGTTGGCAAAAGCGCTGAACGATGCCATTGCTGAGCAGCGGGGCCCGGTCGGACAACTGTCCGGGCCAGTGGCCCTGCCGGGCCGGCGCCGGCGAATCGGCACCGCCGCTGGCGCGCCGTCCTTTCATCAGCGTGGCGATCTCAGGCAGCCCGATCGGACCTTTCAGATACGACATCACCCAACGGGTCTCAAACAGCAACGGTTCATCACGATGCGCAGAGGCAAGAATGAACCGGCGCCCCTTCATGTCGGCCAGCAAGGTTCGCACCTCGTCCCGGGAAAAACCGTTGCCGCCGGCACCGACAATTCCATCGAGCACCCGGTTCTGATCCTGGGCCGTCTGCAGCCGGCCGATAAACCAGCTGCCGATATTGGCCAGTCCCTTGTAATCGAGATCGACCGGGTTCTGGGTGGCCAGCACGACGCCGAGACCGTAGGCCCGAGCCTGTTTGAGCAACAGCAGCATCGGTCGTTTCGACGGGGGATTGGCGGTCGGCGGAAAATAGCCGAAGATCTCATCCATGTAAAACAGCGCCTTGAGCGACGAGGTGCCCTGCTGCCGGCGCATCCAGGAGATCACTGCATTGAGGAGCAGGGTCACGAAAAACATCCGCTCCGCGTCGCTCAAGTGGGCGATCGAAAAAATTGCCGTTCGCGGCCGCCCGTCATCACCATAGAGCAGGCGCTGAACATCGAGCGGCTGGCCCTGCAGCCAGGAGGCGAAGGAAGGGCTGGCAATGACGTTGTTGAGCTTCATCGCCAGCGTCATCCGGTCGGCCTGGGGGAAAAACTGGGCCAGCGAAAAAACGCCGACCGAGTCGAACGGCGGATTGACCAGGGCGCCGATCAGCGACTCCAGGGTCAAATCCTGACCGCTTCGCCAGTAATGCAGCAGAATGGAGGATACGAGAATGTGCTCCCGGCTGGTCAGCGGGTCGCCCTCGACGCGCACCAGGGACAGCAAGCTGGTTGCGGTGGAACCGACCAGCGCCTGGAGCCCGTCCTGGTCACGCAGCAACTGCTCGTCAGGCGCCGCGAACCCCGACAGGATGGAAACCGGAGCCCCGCTGGCACTGCCCGGGGTATAGACGGTCATCTCGGTTTTACCGCGCAATGCCTCGATCCGCTCACTTCCCTGATCCCAGGAAGCCAGCCCGTCCCGCCAGGTGTGGGCGGTCTGCTCGGCCAGCTCGTCGATCGACAGGTTTTTCCGCGAGGCTTCGGCCGGGTCGACCCACTGCTTGAAATCCTCTCCCTGCAGCTGTGGGAAGGTGAGCAACAAGTTGGCCATGTCGCCTTTCGGGTCGACAATGATCGACGGGATATCGTCCATGATCGCCTCTTCGATCAGGCCGACGCCAAGACCGGTCTTGCCGCTGCCGGTCATACCGATAATCACGCCATGGGTGGTCAGGTCCCTACTCTTGAGAAGAAACGGCAACGCGGACGGGGTTCCGTCACCGATCGCAACTTCCCTGCCCAGGTAAAACAGGCCCAATTTTTCATAGACACGGCTGGCATCCATCGAACACCTCGCTTTGCAGTGGGTCCGGTCATCGGCCGGATCGCTTGGTCGGCTTCCCTGCCCCTCATCTTCCGCTCCGGCGCCCCCTGCGAGCGGCCGTGCGAGCCTGATCGGTCCCGGCGAAGACACCTTACCACACCAGAGAGTCGCACTGCCAGCAAACGTTTCTTTTGCCCGGCGGTGCGACAGTGGTTATAGTGGAATGGCTCTTGTGAGCCGCATCAAGCAACCGACTCAGCAAACAACAGCACCGGCGACGCCGACGAAACCGCTGCCGGCCGCCTCAGACGACGTACTATGACCATTGCCCCCCCGTCACCACCAAAAGGCGCAGCAGCCCCGGGATCTTCCGGCCTGACGCGGCGTCGCCTGCTGCAGCTCGGCGTTGCCGCCGGTGTTGTCGGCTCCGTGCTCTATCTCTCCTTCGGCAGATCCCCGTCTCCGACGGCAATCCGTTACAGCCGGCCGATGATGGGCACCACGGTCAACCTGACCGTCTGCGGCGCCGACGAAGACTTCTGCCGGGCGGCAATCACCACCTGCATCAATCGAATGGAAACGCTGTCATCACTGCTGAGCACCTACGTTCCGGACAGCCCGCTGTCGGAATTGAATCGCCGCGGCATCATCCGTAACGCCCCGCCGGAATTGCTGGACGTTCTGTGCATGTCCCGGGAGCTGAGCGAATTGACCGCCGGTGCCTTCGACCCCACCGTCCTGCCGCTGCTCGGCCTGTATCGGACGCTGAAACAGACCGGCACGCTGCCGGACCGGTCGGTCATCGAAGAGACATTGCAACTGGTCGATTATCGGTATATCCTCATTGAAAAGCCGGCGACGGTCCGTCTCACCCGTCCCGGTGTCGGCGTCACGCTGGACGGCATCGCCAAAGGCTATATCGTCGATCAAGGTATTGCCGCTCTGCGCGCCAGCGGTGTCGCCGATGCCTACGTCGAGGCCGGCGGCGATCTGATGGTCATCGGTCGGCGTCAGGACGGGCAGGCCTGGCACATCGGCATCAGGAACCCGCGCAGCGACAACCTCCGGCACATGGACACCATCGACCTGAGCGACCGGGCCATCGCCACATCCGGTGATTATCTGCAATATTTCACCGACGACCGTACGGCGCACCACATCATCGATCCGCACAGCGGCTTTTCACCGCTACAGATCGCCAGCAGTTCGATCCTGGCGCCGACCGTGGCCCAGGCCGACGGCCTGGCGACCGCGACCATGGTGCTTGGCGCCGAGCGCTCACTGGCACTGCTGAAGACACTGCCCGACTGTGAAGGCTATTTTTTTGACAAACAGCTTAATAAATACTCGACCAAGGGGTTTTTCAGCTGACATGAAACAGATACGCATCACCAAGGGGCTCGACATCCCGATCAGCGGCCGACCCGCCGGAGAGCTCACCAAGGGTCCGTCGGTCCGGCAGGTGGCACTGCTCGGCGACGACTACCTCGGCATGAAGCCGACCATGCTGGTCGAAATCGGCGACCACGTGCGTTGCGGACAACCACTTTTTTCAGACAAGAAAAACGACGGGGTGCAGTTTACCGCGCCGGGCAGCGGCGAGGTGGTGGCCATCCACCGCGGCGCCAAACGACACTTTGAATCGCTGGTCATCGAGCTGTCCGATGAAGAAGGACTGTCGTTCTGCACTCCGGGCAGCACCCCCGACTCTTTTACACCCGAGAAACTGCGCCGGCTGCTGATCGATTCCGGTCTCTGGTGTGCCCTGCGTACCCGCCCCTACGGCAAGATCCCGGCCGTCGGCAGCGAGCCCGCTTCGCTGTTCGTCACCGCCATCGATACCGCACCGCTGGCACCGAACATGGAGATCATCCTGCAGGAACGTCAAGATGATTTTCTGGCCGGCCTGACCACCTTGCAGCGCTTGCTCGATCGGCCGATTTATCTCTGCCTACCGGCCGGCTGGCAGGCCTTTGCGATCGAGCTGCCGGGGGTCGAACCGGTCGGTTTCGCCGGCCCGCATCCGGCCGGCCTGCCGTCGACCCACATCCATTTTCTCGACCCGGTCGATGAGCACCGGACCGTCTGGCAGATCGGCGCTCAGGATGTCACCGCAATCGGGGGCCTGCTGCGCACCGGACAACTCGCCGTCGAGCGGATTGTGTCACTGGCCGGACCGTCGGTCAAAAAACCGCGCCACCTGATCACTCGGCTCGGCGCCGCCATCGGCGAGCTCTGCAACGGTGAGATCAACGAAACAGAGACCCGCCTGGTGTCCGGCTCGGTACTTGACGGCCGCCGGGCCGACGAGCAGGTCGGCTTCCTCGGCCGCTATCACCAGCAGATCAGCTGTCTGCCGGAAGGGACCGGGCGGGCCTTTTTCGGCTGGCTGCGGCCCGGTGGTGACCGTTTTTCGGTGACCCGGGCCTTCTGGTCGGCCTTTCGTGAACCGGGGCCGCTGCCGCTTGACACCGCGGTCTGGGGCGGGCACCGGGCCATTTTTCCACTCGGCACCTACGAAAAGGTGATGCCGCTGGATATGATCCCGACCTACCTACTCAAGAGTCTCGCCTCGGGCAATACCGAAAAGGCCAAGCAACTCGGCTGCCTCGAGTTGATCGAGGAAGATCTGGCCCTGTGCTCCTATGTCTGCCCGGGCAAGAACGACTTCGGTCCGATGCTGCGCGACACCCTGACCTCAATCGAAATAGAAGGCTAATTCTTTCGGGTCGATCCTATGAATTATCTGAACAAACGCTTTCTCGAACTCAAGCCCCTCTTCGACAAGGGCGGTAAATTCGAGCGCTGGTACCCCCTCTACGAGGCCACCGACTCCTTTCTCTTCTCGACCACCAAATCCACCACGACCGCCCCCCATGTCCGTGACGCCATCGACCTGAAACGCATCATGATCACGGTGATCATCGCGCTGATCCCCTGCACCTTCATGGCGCTGTGGAACACCGGCTATCAAGCCAACCTGGTGCTGGCCGAACTGGGCAGCCTGCCCGGCGGCTGGCGCGGCGCGGTGATGGGGATGGTCGGTATCGATCCGCACTCGTTGCTGTCCAACCTGGTGCACGGGGCGCTCTACTTCCTGCCCATCTACCTGGTGACGGTGATCGTCGGCTCGATCTGGGAGGCTTTGTTCAACATGATTCGCGGCCACGAATTCTCCGAGGCCTTCCTCGTCACCAGCCTGCTGTTGCCGCTGACCCTACCGCCGACCATCCCGCTCTGGCAGGTCGCCGTCGGCGTCAGCTTTGGCGTGATCTTCGCCAAGGAGGTGTTCGGCGGGGTGGGCAAGAATTTCATGAATCCGGCCCTGGCCTCCCGGGCCTTTATCTATTTCGCCTATCCGGCCCAGATGTCGGGCGATACTGTCTGGACCGCGGTCGACGGCCTGAGCAGCGCCACACCGCTCGGCGCCCTCGTTCAGGCCTCTCCGGCC
Source organism: uncultured Desulfofustis sp. (assembly GCA_964620665.1). Lineage (GTDB taxonomy): Bacteria > Desulfobacterota > Desulfobulbia > Desulfobulbales > Desulfocapsaceae > Desulfofustis. The sequence goes on from CAZUJZ010000001.1 coordinate 12,265, forward strand.
GACCCGCTCGGCGCCCTCGATATCACTTGGCTGCAGGCCTTTATCGGTACCATCCCCGGCTCGCTCGGCGAGACCTCGACCCTGGCCTGCCTGCTCGGCGCTGCTTTGCTGCTGGTCACCGGCATCGGTTCCTGGCGGATCATGCTGTCGATGCTGATCGGCGCCGTGATCACCGCCCTGCTCTTCGGGCTGGTCCCCAACCCGGACAACCCGCTCTACGCCGTTCCGGTCCACTGGCACCTGGTGCTCGGAGGCTTCGCCTTCGGCCTCGTCTTCATGGCCACCGATCCGGTGTCCGCCGCTCAGACCGTCGCCGGCCAGTGGTATTACGGACTGCTGATCGGTTTTCTGTCGATCCTGATCAGGGTGGCCAACCCCGCTTACCCCGAGGGAGTCATGCTGGCTATTTTGATGGGCAATGTCTTCGCCCCGCTGATCGACTATTTCGTGCTGCGCGTCAACGTCAACCGAAGGATGCTCCGTCATGGCTGAAGAACATCCCCTTAAACCGTTCTATTCCGTGCTCGTGCTCGCTTTTGCCTGCTCGACCCTGGTGGCGCTCGCGGCCGTAGGCCTGCAGCCCTATCAGCAGATCAACCGCACTCTCGATCAGAAGAAGAACATCCTGAACGCCGCCGGTATCTATCGTGAAGGTGTTCCGGTTCTCGAACAATTCGACAAGGTGGTCGAAACGCGGGTTATTGAACTGGCTACCGGTCGCTTTGCCGATGATGTCGGCATTGACCCGGAGTTATACGATCAACCCGCGGCGGCCCTGACGAATCAGATCGGTCGGCCGCTGGAGCGGGACGTGGACGAAGCCGGCATCAGGCGGCTTGAAACCTATTCCCTGGTCCACCTGGTGCGACAGGACGGCGCTGTCAGTCAGGTGGTACTGCCGGTTCGCGGCAAAGGGCTGTGGTCGACCATGTACGCCTATGTCGCCGTTGACGCCGACCTCAACACCATCACCGGCGTATCGTTTTATGAACATGGCGAGACCCCGGGCCTCGGCGGCGAGATTGAAAATCCGGACTGGCAGGCCACCTGGGAAGGAAAACAGCTCTACGACGACGACGGCAACCTGGCTTTTACCGTGCAAAAGGCCGGCAGCCAGGGTGATCCGGAACAGCAGCGCTTCCGGGTCGACGGATTGTCCGGCGCCACCCTGACCTCGGACGGGGTCGACCAGCTGATGGAATTCTGGTTTGGCGAGCACGGTTTTAAACCGTTTTTCGAACAGATAAGAAAACAGGGAGGCTTCAATGGCTGAGTCCCATAAAGAACTGCTGCTCCGCCCGATATTCGGGCGCAACCCGATTGGCCTGCTGGTTCTCGGCATCTGCTCGGCACTGGCGGTCACCGGCCAGATGGACACCGCCTTCGTGATGTCGATCTGCGTGATATTGGTCACGGCCTTTTCCAATCTGACCATCTCCATCGTCCGCTTCCAGATCCCCAACACGGTACGGATCGGGATTCAGATCATGGTCATCGCGACCCTGGTCATCATCGTCGATCAGGTCCTCAAGGCCTTTTTCTACGAGTTGTCCAAACAGTTGTCCATCTTCGTCGGCCTGATCATCACCAATTGCATCATCATGGGCCGGGCCGAAGGTTTTGCGATGTCCAATCCGCCGATCGCCAGTTTCATCGACGGCATCGGCAACGGACTGGGCTATGGCTTTATTCTGATGAGTGTTGCCTTCGTCCGGGAATTGTTCGGTTCCGGTTCACTGTTCGGTTTCGAGATCCTCAAGCTGACCACCGACGGCGGCTGGTACGTGGCCAATGGCATGCTGGTCCTGCCGGCCAGCGGTTTTTTCCTGATCGCGCTGATCATCTGGATGCTCAGGACCGTCGACCCAACCCAGCAGGAGAAGAGCTGATGCATTACGTCGATATTATCTTCCGGGCGATTTTCATCGAAAACCTGCCGCTCAGTTTTTTCCTCGGAATGTGCACGTTTCTGGCCATCTCGAAGCAGGTCAAACCGGCGCTCGGTCTCGGCCTGGCCGTACTGCTGCTCACCGCGATCACGGTGCCGCTGAACAACCTGGTGCTCGGTTACCTGCTCAAACCGGGGGCACTGAGCTGGCTCGGCCAGCCGGATGTCGACCTGACCTTTCTCGGCCTGCTCATCTACATCGGCATGATCGCCGCAGTGGTTCAGGTCCTGGAAATGGTGCTCGATCGTTTCGTACCGACCCTGTACAACACGCTCGGCATTTTTCTGCCGCTCTTGACGGTGAACTGCGCGATACTCGGTGCCTCGCTGTTCATGGTCGAGCGGGACTACACCTTTGGAGAAAGCACTGCCTATGGCTTCGGCGCCGGCGCCGGCTTCCTGCTGGCGGTGGTGGCACTGGCCGGCATTCGCGAAAAATGCGAGTACGCCAACCCACCGGGCGGCCTGCGCGGCCTCGGCATGACCTTTATCAGTGCCGGCCTGATGGCGCTCTCCTTTATGGGACTGGCCGGCATGGGAGGATAATGATGACACCGACACACACTATCTGTCGTCAACTGCATAACCGGGAGGCGCAGCAATGCAGGAAATCTTAGTCGGGGTGGCCGTTTTTGTGACCATCCAGTTCATCCTGGTAAGCCTGATCGTTCTGGCCAAGAAATCCCTGTTGCCGGGAGGCGATCTGCACATCGTCGTCAACGAGAAAAAAGAGTTGAAAACCAAGCCGGGCGGCAAACTGCTCACCGCCCTGGCCGATCAGGGCATTTATCTCTCTTCGGCCTGCGGCGGCGGCGGCAGTTGCGGGCAATGCCGCTGTGTCGTGAAGGAAGGCGGCGGCGCCATTCTGCCCACCGAGGAGTCGGCCATCACTCGGCGCGAAGCCCGCGAGGGCTACCGTCTGGCCTGCCAGGTTCCGGTCAAGCGCGATCTGAAAATCGAGGTGCCGCAGGCAATGCTCGAGACGAAGAAGTGGCGCTGCACCGTCAAGTCAAACGAGAATGTGGCGACTTTCATCAAGGAACTGGTGCTCGAACTGCCACCCGACGACCAGGTCGACTTCAAGGCCGGCGGCTTTATCCAGATCGAGGTGCCCCCGCACGAACTCGAATACCAGAGCTTCGACATCGACGAACGCTTCCTTGCCGACTGGCGAAAGTTCAAGATGTTCCAATACAAATCCCATGTCTATATCCCGGTCACCCGTGCCTATTCGATGGCCAACTATCCCGGGGAAGAAGGCATTATCAAGCTCAACGTCCGCATCGCCAGTCCGCCTCCCGGCCAACCCGTGGCCCCTCCCGGTCAGGCCTCATCGTTCATTTTCAATCTCAAGCCGGGAGATGAAGTCACCATCTCCGGGCCATACGGTGATTTTTTGATCGAGGACGGTGATGAAGAGATGATCTATATCGGCGGCGGCGCCGGCATGGCCCCACTGCGCAGCCATATCTTCGAATTGTTCAAGGAACGCAAGACCAGTCGTAAGGTCTCGTTCTGGTACGGTGGGCGATCAATGAAAGAGGTGTTCTATCAGGAAGAGTTCGAAGAGCTGGCCCGGGAGCACGAAAATTTCTCGTTTCATCTGGCCCTCTCCCAGCCCTTGCCCGAAGACAACTGGGAAGGTCACGTCGGCTTCATCCACCTGGTCCTTTACCACAACTACCTCAAGGACCACCCTGCACCGGAAGATATCCACTATTATATTTGCGGACCGCCGATGATGCTCGCTTCGGTCCTGGAAATGCTCGACAACCTCGGTGTCGAGCCGGAAAACATTCACTTCGACGATTTCGGGGGATAGCAATCATGACCCTGTTCTTCACCACCCTGCTGCTGACCGTGCCGCTGCTGGTCGGGGCGGCACTGCTGATCAACTTCTGCCGTCGCCGGGTCGGCAGAACCCGGCACGGCCTGACCGGGATGTGCCACGAGAGCGGTGGCCAGATGTGCGGCTGTTGCGCTTCGGCACTGCAATCCCGGATCGAGCGCCGGAATTCCTGATCGGTCATTGCCGATTTTGCCGGCACATCTCCCGTCAACGGTGCGGCTCGACGGCATCAATCGGTCCGCTTGTCAATCGACCCGAGCCTCTGTTTCACCAGGTGCGCCAGATGGACCACCGGTACGTCACGTCCTGCCGCCGCCATCGCGGTCTTCAATTGCATCAGGCACCCCGAGCAGGTGGTGGTAATCACATCCGGCTCCAAGGCCAGAATTTTACCGCCCAGATCGTCTCGAATCGCCGCGGAAAGCTCCGGGGCTCCGAGGTGAAAGAGCCCTCCCTGGCCACAGCATTGCGGCCCGTCGGGCAGTTCCAGGAGGTCGACGCCGGGCAGACTGCGCAGAATCGATCGCGGCTCATCGGTGATCCCCGCTCCGTGCCGCAGATGACAGGGGTCATGATAGAAGACACGCAGATTCGTCGTCTCACTCGAATCGGAAACGGGACTGCGGGTCAGCAGGCCATCGATGAAACGACTGATCTCAACAACACGCTCGCTGATCGCTTCGGCCCGCCGCCGCCACTGGGCATCTTCTGCAAAAAGGTGCCGATAGGACGCCAATTGGGCATAGCAGGAGCCGCAGGAAACGAGAATCGGTCCGTCGGTCTGCTCCAGGGCACCAATATTCTTGCAGGCCGCCCGGCGCGCCTCATCCGGCTTGCCGGCGGCCTGCATGGCCAGCCCGCAGCATGCCTGACCATCAGGGGTACAAAGCCGGTAACCGAACCCGGCCAGCACGCTTTCGATCTCGGCAACGATTTCCGGGTAGAGATAGCGGGCCGCGCAACCGGGGAAATAGGCGATTTCCTTCAGGTCGTCCGCCTGTGGGCGCGCAGCTGCCGACGCAGCGTCATCGATGGCCGGACCGGAGGGTTCGTTGAACATCGCCAGTCGCAGACGCAACCCGCTGTCCGCCGGTAGCCGGCGGCCGAGCAGATCTGCCGCCGGCCGGCCGAGCAGTCGTGCCGCCCCGAGCAAAACGGGGTTGCCGAGCACCTTCCTGGCCAGGAATTTCTGGTAGCCGTGCTCCCCATAGAAGGCGGAAAAACCGGTCCGGGCCGCCGCCACCTCCCCGGGGATATCGAGTTTGCGCGGACAGACCGTCGAACAGGCTCCGCACAACAGACATTTACTGTAAATATCCTCAAAGACCGGACTCGGTTGACGATCGGCAAACACTTCGGCCAGGTGCTGTTTGCCGCGCGCACTGTAGCTCTCGTTGCCGCTCGCCCGGTAGACCGGACAGACGGCGGTGCAGGCCCCGCACTTGGCGCATTTGTTTTCCTTGACCGGCGGCAGGCCGCCGGTTTCGCTGTCACTCATAGCACCCACTTACTTGGCCCAAAGCAGATAGGCCTTGATGAACGAGTCGAGACGACCATCGAGCACCGCATCGACATTGCCCATCTCGTGGTCGGTCCGGTGATCCTTGATCAAGCGGTACGGCTGCAGGACATAGGAACGAATCTGGCTGCCCCAGGCAATTTCCTTTTTCTCGCCATGCAGACTCTGCTGCTCCTCGGCCTGCCTTTCCCGCTCCCGTTCATAGAGGTGGGCGGTCAGCATCTTCATGGCCATGTCCTTGTTGCGGTGCTGGGAACGTTCGTTCTGGCACTGCACGACGATGCCGGTGGGCAGATGGGTGATGCGGATCGCCGAATCGGTCTTGTTCACGTGCTGCCCGCCCGACCCACTGGAGCGATAGGTATCGATCCGCAGCTCCTTTTCATCGATATCGACATGCACCGTATCGTCGAGTTCCGGCATGACCATGACCGAGGCAAAGGACGTGTGCCGCCTGCCGCTCGCGTCAAAGGGTGAGATGCGCACCAGCCGGTGAATGCCCAGTTCGGAACGAAGATACCCATAGGCGTATTTGCCGCTGAAAAAAATCGACACGCTTTTGACTCCCGCCTCATCGCCGGCCAGGTAATCGAGAATCGTCGTTTTGAAGCCCTTGTCTTCGGCCCAGCGCAGGTACATGCGCATCAGCATGTCGACCCAATCCTGGGCCTCCGTGCCGCCGGCGCCGGCATGGATGGAGACGATCGCGTTATTGGCGTCATGTTCGCCGCTGAACATGCACTCCAACTCGGTGATGTCGATATCCTTCTCGATGGCGACCAGGCTCTGGGCGACATCCTGTTCGGCTTCCCCGTCGTTTTCCTCGACCGCCATCTCGAGAAGCAGTTCGGCCTCCTCGATCTCCTGCCAGGACGCCTCCCAGCTCTTGATAATATCCTGCATCTGGCCGAGCTGTCTCTGAGTCCGCTGGGCCCGCTCTTTATCCGACCAGAAGTCGGGTGCCAGCGTCTGCCGCTCGAGCTGCTCGACTTCCTCTTTCTTCGCGGCTAAGTCAAAGATGCTCCTTCAGGGCGAGCATTCTCTCTTTCATGTCATTGAGCCGTTGATACGATACTGCCGATCCTGTTTCCTGTGCCATACATCCACTCACGTCTTCAATAATGGTAGGTACCGCTCCGCCTCCAACGGGCGAAGCAAATCTTTTCGGCCACTGCCGTAACCCCACTATACAACCAATCAATCGCTTCGTTGAGTCCTTTTCACACCCGGCAAGAGAATCAACACTGCCGCCAGTGCACTGAGCGGTGCGAAAAGATGGCCGCCACGGACGAACGGACTGCGCTCTTCGAGCAGCACCACCGGTGTGACGGCGGACCAGGGGACAAACAGATCCGATTGCCGGACAATCCGCCCGAGTGGATCAACAACGCCGGAAATTCCGGTGTTGGCAGAACGAACCAGGCTGCGCCTGGTCTCGACCGATCGGAAAATTGTCATCGCCCAGCTCTGATACGGTGCGCTTGACCGGCCGTACCAGGCGTCATTGGTCACATTGACCAGCACATTGGCCCCCGACGCCACCCAGCGCCGGCCGAGTTCACCGAAAATCGACTCGAAACAGATCAACACCCCGGCCCTGATCGGCCCGGTCACCAGCGGCTCCTCAATTCGTCCCGGCGTGAAGTGACCGGCCGCCTCGACCAGCGGTGCGATAAACGGCAGAAACCGGCGCAACGGCACATATTCGCCAAAGGGCACCAGATGAGATTTAAAATACTTCGTCTCGGTCTGCTCCCCCGGCTGCAGCAACAAGGCGCTGTTATAGTAATAAATCAGTCGGCTGCCGCCTTCTTCGAAGACCTCGTACCAGGGCGCCCCGGTCAGCAGCGGTTGCCGCTTCTGTCCGACAAAATCGAGAACCGGCAGCATCAACTCGCTGTTGCGCGGGTAGAAAGGCAGCGCCGTTTCCGGCCAGACAATCAGTTCGGGAGCGGCGGCGGTGCGCAGTGCCTCGCTGAGGTCGAGATAATTCCGCACGGTCCGCTCGCGTTCGGCCGGCGACCATTTTCGATCCTGCTCGACATTGCCTTGGACGATACCGACCAGCGGCGTCTCGGCATGGCTCAACCGCTCCTCGATCTGGTGCCAGCGCAGCTGCACGTAGCCGCCCAACAGAGCACAGATCACCGCTACGGCAACCACCCCGGTTGCGCTCCGACGGGGCATGGAGCGAAAAGCGAGCACCTGGTAGAGCGCGACGTTGACCAGCACCACGAAAAAGGTATAACCGTAATGCCCGAACAGGTCTGCAGCCTGGATCAGACGGGGGGACGCCCAGAAACCATAGCCCAGGTCCATCCACGGAAAACCGGAGAACAGCCAGGAACGCAGCCAGTCCAGGCCGACCCAGAGGGCGGCCGCGCCGAAAAGGCAGGACAGTCCCGGCCCTCGCTCCATCAGCCGCCGAAAACCGACACAAAAGACGCCGAGATACAGGCCCATATAGCCGGCCAACAGCAGCAACGCCGGCACCGCCAGGTACCAGGGCAGATGACCGTAGTTCATCAGGACCGGGACGATCCAGTAAATCTGCAGCAGATAAAAGAGGATGCCGGCAGCAAGACCACGCCCGAAGGCCTGCCGGTAAGAGGGGGCCACGGCAACCGAGAGCAGCAGCGGCACCAGGCAGATCAACAGCAGCGGCCAACAGGAAAAGCGCCCGGGCAGGGCCAGCCAGGTCAGCAGTGGCGTCGCCAGGCTGCCGGCGACCTGCATCGACAGCCGGTGCCGGTCCATCACCCGCCGTCCGTCTGTCCGGGGAGAACGATTTTGACTTTCTTGATCCGGCGCCTGCCGGCCGACTGAACGATAAGCCGGACATCGCCGATCGTTACCAGATCGCCTTCGGTGCCGATCCTGCCGAGCAGATGAATGATCAAACCGCCGATCGATTCATAGGGTCCTTCCGGCAGCTTGATCTGCAGTCGTTCCTCGACGTCCTCGATATCGACCCGAGCCCGGACCAGGTACGTGTATTCGTCGACCGTCTCGAAATCGTCATTGTCGACGTCGTATTCGTCGTCGATTTCCCCGACGATTTCCTCGAGGACATCTTCCAGCGTCACAAGGCCGCGCACCGCGCCAAACTCGTCCATAACGACGGCCATGTGATTCTTCTTCTTCTGGAATTCCTTGAGCAGATCGACGATCGGCTTGCTTTCCGGCACGAAATACGGCTCGTTGAGAAACGCCTGCAAGCCGGCCGGCTGCTGCACCGTGCCGGTGCAGAGTTGCAGCAGGTCCTTGACATGCAGGATGCCGATGATCTGATCTCCGTTGTCCCGATACACCGGGATCCTCGTATATCCCTCTTCGATCACCTGCTTGATGATCTCGGGCAGCGGGGTCGACGCCTCGAGGCTGAAAATCTCCGCCGCCGGGGTCATCACCTCGGAGGCGGAGGTCTCTCTGAATTCGAAAATGGAAGAGATCATCCGCTCTTCAAGGCTGGAAATCAGGCCCTGTTCCTCACCTTCCTCGAGCAGTTCTTGAATTTCGTGTTCGAGCGCCTCGGTGGTATCCGGCGATCGACCAAAAGGGATGAGTTCGCGCAGTCGTCTGATAAGGGAAGACGACTCCGCTTCCTCCGCAGGGGGGTCGGCGTCTTTGCTCTTGTCCATAGTCCTGTTTTTTTTCTCTGGTATAAATCAGGCAGGCCGCTTCTGAGAACGGGCTTTTCCGGGGGCCTGAAAGTGAGACGATCAGGCTATTTCTAGGGATTTTTCTGCCAAAAGTCAAGGCGCCTGGATGAAATTGTCCGGGTCCCCCGCCGGCGACACGGTCGGTCGGCGAACCGCGTCGGTATTTTTACTTTCAATAATTGCCGATGCCGACTATATTAGAGACCTTATCACTAACGATTTTGCCGCTCCCAGGAGCATGAACGATCACCGCCTCATCGGCTCCTGCACGTATCAAGCAACCATTATTCATCAGCACAAACGAGGATCTGAGTGGAAGGAAAGGTACTCATCGCCAACCGGGGTGAAATTGCCATCCGTATCATGACTGCCTGTCAGGACCTGGGGCTCGACTACGTCGTGGTCTATACCGAGGCCGATAAAGACTCCGAGCATGTCAGGCGTAACCGGATCGACGGGCCGGAACAGAACGCCTGGCGCATTACCAGCTATACCGAACCCAACGACATCCTGGCGGTGGCCGATCACTCCGGCTGTACGGCCATCCACCCCGGCTACGGTTTTTTTTCCGAAGATTTCCGTTTTGCCCGGCGAACGGCAACGAGAAATCGGCCCATTACCTTTATCGGCCCGAACTGGAAAGTCATCAAGCATCTCGGCGACAAGATCAACACCAAGCGGGTTGCCAATCAACTCGGCATCCCGACTATTCCGGGGACCGACGCCCCGATCTACAACGAGATGGAGGCCGAGGAGATCGCCCTCGATCTGTTGGAAGACCAGCGCGATCAGGGTATCGAAGACCCGTCCATCCTGGTCAAGGCGGCGGCCGGCGGCGGTGGTATGGGCATCGAGGAGGTCAAGGAGATCGAGCAGTTCCGCCGGATCTATCGGCAATTGCAGAACTATGCCAAACGCCAGTTCGGCGACGGCGGCGTGCTCATCGAACAATGCTTGCGCGACTATAATCACCTGGAAGTGCAGCTCGTTTGTTCACGCTACAACGAACGGGTCCACTTCAGTTCGCGAAACTGCACCATCCAGTCGACCGGGCGCCAGAAACGGGTTGAAGCCGCTCCGGGTTTTCACAGCTCCTGTTTCGCTTACGATTTTGACGAGCAGGACGTGCTCGACCGGATCGTCACCTATTCCCTGAAGCTTGCCGAGCATGTCAACTACGACAACGTTGGCACCTGGGAGTGGATTGTCTCCAGAAGCGGCCAGCCATACCTGCTCGAAGTGAACACCAGGATCCAGGTGGAGAACGATGTCTCGGCCCGCGTCAGCTATCTCGACAACCGGCAGCCGAACCTGATTCGTGAGCAAATCCGTCTGGCTCTCGGCGAACGGATCGGTTTCGGTCAGCAGGACATCGTATTTCGCGGCGCGGCCATCGAATTGCGCGTCGTCGCCGAGGACACCCGGCGCGGCTTCACGCCCTGGATCGGCACCATCACCGATCTGAGTTTTCCGGTCCATGACTGGTCGGCCGTCTACACCCATGTCCCGACTGACCGCCCCTACACCATACCCAGCGATTTCGATCCCAATCTCGCCCTGGCCTTGGTCTGGGGTGATTCCATGGACGAGGCCAAACAGCGGGCCGCCCGTTTTATCGACGAAACAGTGATCAGGGGCAAAGATTCAGCCGGCGGGCCGATCATTACCAATCTCAACTATCTGAAAGACAACCTGGATCGTCTGTTGACATTCTAGCCAGGGGCATCAGGACCGGCACGCATATATGAAGGAACAGCTCAAACAACTTCTCAAGATCGAAGAACGGATCGATTACCTGATCCAGATCAAGGATTACTCGAACTGGGGTAATCTCGACGGGTTCAAGGCCGGCTGCGAGCGGCTGAAACAAAACATCTACGACCTTCCCGACGACCAGTTCCGGGGCGAGGTCAAAAAGCTGCATGACTCGATCGCCTTTCTCGAAGAGCGTGCCGAAGAACAGCTGACCCCGATGGAGCGGGTCCGTATCGTTCGGAGTATCCAGCGCTTCAGCCTCAAGGACATCTTGGAAAATGTCTACGACGATTACACCGAACTCGGCGGCCAGGAAGATGCCAATATAGACCCGGCGATGATCTGCGCCAAAGCGACGCTGACCCGAAAAGGTAAGAAAAAGCCTTATACGGTTACCGTCATGGTCATCGGCCAGGAAAGCGGCCATGGCGAGGAATTCCGCAATGGCGGTTCATGCCGGCCGGAGGGTAACCAAAAGGCGCAGCGTTATATGCGGGTAGCCGAGACGGAAGGCATTCCGATTCATTTCTACATCTTCACGCCCGGCTCCTACCCGGTCGAGGAGTATCCCGGCGCCGCCCAGCAGATCGCCCGCAATATCTATACGATGACCAAACTGCGGGTGCCCTCCGTCTCTTTTATCTCCGAAGGCGGCTCCGGCGGCGCCGAAGCCATCGGTCTGGCCGACTACCGTCTCATGGCCAGCCACGGCTACTACTCGGTCATCTCCCCGGAAGGGGCCGCAGCCATCGAAGGGAGGGTCCGCGAAGGCAACAAGGCGTCCCGTGAACTGATCGAGCTCTGTGCGGATCGCTTGCGCCTGACCGCTCTTGACAACCTCAATCACGGCATTATCGATCGAATCGTTCAGGAACCGCCGCTGGGGGCCCGTCGCGACGATTTCGCCTTTTTTGCCAAACTGCGCTCGGAGATGATCAGTGCCACCGATCGGGTGATCCTGTCGACCAAGAGTTTCAAGTCCTTTCGCACCTGGGAAATCCACCGCAAATGGGCCCGGAAGGAGAGCCAGGAGCTGGACATCGAAGTGTCCTGGGATCTGAGCCGGGAAGAGGTGGCACGCCTGCTGCGACAACGCTCGAAAAAGTATCAGGGCATGGCCACCCACGGCTTCATCGGCCAGCCCGAGGCGCAGCAGGGGCTGCTCCGTCAGGCTTTGGTGTCCACCGAGCACTTCTATTACACGCTGCGCTACGACATTTTCAAAAATCACAAACGGCAGGTGCACAAAGTCCTCACCGATGTCTCCGGGGAAGGCTCGGTGATGCTCAAGCGGATCACGGAACCGCTGCGCAACGCACTCGCCTTCTTCAGAGAACGCAACCAGAAGAAACCGGCCCGGCTCATCACCTACGCCGGCAACGGGCAGAACGGCAGCCCTCGTCCCGATCCGTTGGAATTGACGGACACCTATACGAGTCCGTTGGCCAACGAGGACCGCACCGTCACCTGCCCCAACGCCGCCCGGCACGGCTGCAAAGACCTCTGGGTTCCCGACCTGTACGGTGAATTCGCCGGGGTCTGCGAGACGTGCGGACACCATTTTCCGCTCGAGTACCGCTGGTACCTGAAAAACATCTTCGATCCGGGCTCGATCCGATTCTTCAATGCCCAGCTCACCGCCCAGAATCCGCTCGGCTACACCGGTTTTTCCGAGCGACTGCAGGCAGCCAAGGACAAAACGGGCCGTTCGAGCAGCAATATGACCTTTGCCGCCGCCATCGACGGTATTGAAATCATAGCCACCGTCCTCTATTCCGAATTCAGGAACGGCACGGTCGGTTCCACCGAAGGTGAAAAATTCGTCCAGGCCTGCAAACTGGCACAACGCAAGAAACGCCCGCTGCTCGCCTACGTCCATACCACCGGCGGCATCAGAATCCAGGAAGGGACGCTCGGCGTCATCCAGATGCCGAAATGCACCATGGCCATCCGCGAATACATCGACAGCGGCGGCCTCTATATCGTTGTCTACGACAATAACTCCTATGCCGGGCCGGTGGCTTCGTTCCTCGGCTGCAGCCCGTACCAGTTCGCCATCAGATCCGCCCGGATCGGCTTTGCCGGCCCCCGGGTCATCAGAGAAACCACCGGTATCAACATCCCGCCCGATTACCACTCGGCCCGCAATGCCCTGAAACGCGGCCATATCCAGGGCATCTGGGATCGCCGGGAATTTCGGCGAAACCTGTATAAAGCCCTGTTGACCATGGGCAGTCCGAGCCTCTATTATCGCTGATAGCGGGTCCGGCTTCCCCTGACCAGCCAATGGAAAACACCCCCGGCAGGGCTGTTTTCCAGACGGCCGGTCGGGGGAAGCAACCACGCTCCATCAGAAACGGCCTGATCGGGGAACCAGACCAAGCCTCACCATCTGCGACTCGCTTAAGGAGATGTCGGGAGGCCTGCGTCATCCGGGTCCGCACCGGAATGCCTGGGGAGCAGGAAACGGCCCCATATTCTGAGCACCTGCCTTGCCTAAAAGGTAATGAGCTGATACCCCTGATTGAGATACGCCTCTATCGACGGATGCCCCATCAGATCGCCCTGCACCCTGAGCCCCTGGGCCTCGGCGTCCTCGAGGCTGCCCAGTTTCGCCGAACAGGCCCGGCATACACAGTCGATCAACCCGATGTCCTTAACCTTTTCATAAAGTGAATAAAAGGGCGCCTCGGTATCCTTGAGAACGGAGACGAGTTTGACGGCCCCCCCTTCGATAACCACTTTGGTCTCGTATCCTTTCTCATGAAAGTCAATGGCATACAATAAAACATGGGCAAAGCACATCATGTCCGGGTTGTAGGTTACCAGTACCACCTTTTTCATGGTTCCCTCCTGTTTCCTGCGTGTCGGTTCGGTTTCAAGAAAACAGATCAGCGCCCCATAGCCGGTATCCGGCAGGACGATCCGTTTTTTCCTCATTGATCTATTCAACCGCAGATCGCCCCTGCCGGCAACGGCTTTTCCGCTGACAGCGCTTTTCCGCTCCACGCGGGAACCCGATAGCTCTTTTCCCTTTTCTTTTGACTCACCGGGTCAGTGTCGGTATAACCAACCGGTATCAGATAAAGCCTCGCAACATGACCCAGGAGCCACCATGTCAAGTCACTTCGGCACATTATTCCGCATTTCAACGTTTGGCGAATCCCATTGCAAGGCGGTCGGGGTGGTCATCGACGGCTGCCCGCCGGGACTGCGCCTGCACGAAGCAGATATTCAACGGCAACTCGACCGGCGGCGCCCGGGACAATCGAGCCTGACCACCGATCGAAAGGAAGGCGACCTGGTGACGATCCTGTCGGGTACCGAAAACGGCGTTACCCTGGGCAGCCCGATCGCGCTGAAAGTGGACAACCTCGACCAACGGCCCGGCGATTACGGAGACATGGCAAGCATTCCTCGTCCCTCCCATGCCGATTACACCTATCTCGCCAAATACGGGATCAAGGCGTCGTCCGGCGGCGGCCGGTCGAGCGCCCGGGAGACCATCGGCACGGTTGCCTCGGGCGCCGTGGCAGCCAAACTCCTCCGTGAAAAATACGGGGTCGAGATTGTTGCCTGGGTCAGCGGCGTCGGTCCATACGAGGCCGGTCCGGTCGACCAGGCAACGATCACCAGTGAGCAGATCGATGCAAATGACCTGCGCTGCCCGGACCCGGTCGCGGCCGAACAGATGCGGGCCTTGATCGTTTCCCTGAAAGACGCCGGCAATTCCACCGGCGGCGTCGTCTCCTGCATCATCAGAGGGGTGCCCGCCGGGCTGGGCGAGCCGGTCTACGAAAAGCTCGAGGCCAAACTCGCCCAGGCGATGCTGGCCATCCCGGCAACCAAGGGGTTTGAGATCGGTTCCGGTTTTGCCGGCGCGAAGATGACGGGCTCCGAACACAACGATCCGTTCGTCATGAAAGACGGCCTTCTCGGCACGGCGACCAATTATTCGGGCGGTATTCAGGGCGGTATTTCCAATGGCGAGATCGTTCATTTCCGGGTCGCGTTCAAACCGCCCGCCACTATTTCCCAAGCACAGCAAACCGTGAACTACCAGGGAGACCCCATTACCCTTGAGGCCAAAGGCCGGCATGACCCCTGCGTGGTGCCGCGCGCCGTAGCGATCGTTGAATCGATGGCCGCCCTGGTGATCATCGACATGGCCATGCGCCAGGAAGCACGCCGGGCATTTCGTCCCTGAGCGTTTCGGTTTTCTGCGACGCGAGTATTCCCGATGGTCCAGGCACGTACCCTTTTCAGCACCCTGATCGATCGCCTTTCGCCGCCGGTCGGCCTGCTGCTGCTGGTTCTTTCGGCCATCGTCGGCGCCGGCACCGGCCTGGCTGCGGTGATTTTCATCAGACTGATCAGAATCATCGAAACCTTTTGTTACACTACCATCCCCGAAATCTTCCCGTCACTCGGCCTGAGCATCTTCCTGCTGGCACCGATCGGCGGTGCGCTTCTCGTCGGCCCGCTGATCATCTTCGCCCGTGAGACGAAGAGCAGTGGCGTTCCGGAGGTTATGCAGGCCCTGATCCTGCACGGCGGCCGGATCCGGGCCCGGGTAGCCGGCACAAAAATCATCGGTTCCGCCCTCTGCCTGGGCAGCGGCGGTTCTGCCGGCCGCGAAGGGCCGATCGTGCAGATCGGCGCCTCGCTCGGTTCGGCCATCGGCCAGCTCTTTCGACTCTCCGACGATCGTATCAAAAACCTGCTCGGCTGCGGTACGGCTGCCGGGATTGCCGCGGCCTTCAACACCCCGATCGCCGGCGTCGTATTTTCCATCGAAGTGTTGATGGGCAACCTCCAGGTCCGCTCGTTCGGCAATGTGGTCGTCGCCGCCGTCGCCGGCTCCATCGTCAGCAGGCACTTTCTTGGGAGCCGGCCGGCTTTTGCCATTCCCATCCACTCCTTCGGCTCGCCGTTGTCGGTCATTTTCTACCTGATCCTCGGCCTGTTGTCCGCTCTGGTCGGCATCATGTTCATCAAGATGCTCAGCAAGACGGAAAACCTGTTTGACCGGCTCCAGGCACCGCACCTGCTGAAACCGGCCATGGGCGCCGTGCTGCTCGGCTTGATCGGTGTGCTGTTCATGGTTTTTGTCGGCACCGAAACGGGCCTGAAACCGCACATCTACGGCCAGGGCTTTCGCTTCATTGAATCGGTGCTGCACGGCGGCACTTCCTTCTGGCTGCTGCTCCTGCTCGTTTTCCTCAAGCCCCTGGCCACCGCGCTGACCCTGGGGTCGGGCAGCCCCGGCGGGGTCTTCGGCCCGTCGCTGTTCATCGGGGCGATGCTCGGCGGCTGTCTCGGCATCCTCTTCAAGCATTTTTTCCCGGAGATCTCCGGTGAGCCCGGTGCCTACGTACTGGTCGGCATGGCCGCCATGTTTGCGGCAACCGCCCGGGCCCCGCTGACCGGGATGCTCACCGTTTTTGAACTGAGCAACGATTATTTGATAATCCTGCCGATGATGTTCGCCACCATTACCGCCAGCTATTTTGCTCACTGGCTGCATCCGGAATCGATCTTCACGATCAAACTGGCCAAACGCGGCATCCGCTTCTACGAAGGGCGGGACATGGATATCATGCAGGGGGTGACGGTCGAGGAAGTAATGCGCACCCAGGTCGTGACCATCGACAAGGATCAGTCCCTGCCGGAATTGATGGCCTTGTTCCAGGAAACCAACCTGCTCGGCTTTCCGGTGGTCACCGAAGGGAAAAAGCTCTGGGGGATCATTACGCTGCAGGATATTCACCGCATCCAGTCCGACAGCAGCAGCAACCTGCGCGAGATGAGGGTGGCCGACGTGGCCGTTGAGGGGCCGATCGCCGTCTACCCCGACGAACCGATCTGGGTCGCCATCCAGAAAATGTCACCACGGGACCTGGCCCGGCTGCCGGTCATCTCCCGGGACGGCTCACAGCGGCTGATCGGCTCGATCAGCCGCAGCGATATCCTGCGCGCCTACGACGTCGGCGTCGTCAGGAAACAACGGGGACAGATCCTGGAGCAGCAGACGACGCTCCGCTCCTCCACGGAGACCGGGTTCGTCGAATTTGCCCTCAACGAGGACGATGCCTGCTGCAACGTCCGTGTCAAGAACCTGCCGCTCCCCCAGCATGTCAACCTGGTGTCGATCAGACGGGAAGGCAAGACCATCGTGCCGCGCGGCAACCATCATCTGCAGGCCGGGGATGTGCTCACCGTTTTCGGCCGGCTCGAGGAAATCAATCACCTGAAGGATTTTCTCAGCTCCTGTCCGATACCGTCGACCCGTTAAGGTATCTGCCCGCTCGTCCAATCAGATGTCGAGATACTCGATAATGCCGGCGGCGGCCTGCCGGCCTTCGGCGATCGCCGTGACCACCAGGTCGGAGCCGCGCACCGCGTCGCCGCCGGCAAAAATCTTGCGGTGATCGGTCTGCCCGACAAACCTGCCGTCGATCTTGATTCGCCCCCGGTCATCAACACCCACACCCATCGCCTCCAGCCAGGGAATCGGCTCCGGACTGAAGCCGAAGGCGACAATAACCGCGTCCGCCTCGAGAAGCTGCTCGGAACCGGCAAGAGGTACCGGCCGGCGCCGCCCGCTCGTGTCCGGCGGCCCCAACTCGGTGCGGACGACACGCACCCCGATGACCCGCCCATCGCCATCGATCTCGATCGCAAGCGGCTGGAGATTGAAGAGAAACTCGACGCCCTCGTCCCGAGCGTTGTTCACTTCCCGCACCGATCCGGGCATATTTCGCTCGTCCCGGCGATAGGCGCAGCGGACCCGGGCCGCTCCCTGACGGATGGCGGTGCGCAGACAATCCATCGCCGTATCGCCGCCGCCGAGAACCAGCACCCGTTTGTCACGCATCGACACGAAGTGGGCCCTTTCGTAGGAATAGCCACGCTCCTGGCAGATGGTGCCGATCAGATAGGGCAGCGCTTCATAAACCCCATCCGCATGCTCATTGTCTAAACCGCCCCGGATGGGTCGATAGCAGCCGGTCCCGACAAACAGCGCATCATACTCGGCCAGCAGATCACCAACGGTGATATCGCGACCGACTTCGACACCGAGACGAAACTCGATGCCCATCTCGGTGAAGATCTGCCGCCGCAGCACCATGACCTCCTTGGCCAGCTTAAAACCGGGGATGCCGAAGGTCAACAGCCCGCCGATCTCCGGATAGCGGTCGTAGACCACCGGCCGGATCCCGTTGCGGACCAGCACGTCGGCGCAGCCAAGCCCGGCGGGACCGGCACCGATTACCGCCACGCTGTGGCCACTGGCCGGGACATCGGACAGATCGGGTCGCCAACCCATCTCAAAGGCGGTATCGACGAGGTATTTCTCCACGGAACCGATGGTGACCGCGCCGAATTCGTCATGGAGCGTGCAGGCCCCTTCACACAGCCGATCCTGGGGACAGATCCGGCCGCACACTTCCGGCAGGCTGTTGGTCAGGTGGCACAGCTCCGCGGCCTCGAAGATCCTGCCCTCTCCGGCCAGTTTCAACCAATCCGGAATATAGTTGTGCACCGGGCAGCGCCATTCGCAATAGGGATTGCCACAGCCCAGACAGCGATTGGCCTGCATCCGCATCTGGTTGTCTTGAAACGATCGGTAGATCTCGGCGAAACTGCTGCGCCGCACCTCCAGCGACCGTTTCTGCGGGTCGACCCGTTCTACTTCAAGGAATTGAAAAACATTTTGATCCATGATCTCCGTCCAACCGCGTGCGGGCCCTCTATTGCGTGGTCAACAGCAGCTCGGTAGCCGACCGGCCGCGTTTGCCGAGCAACTCTTCGACCCGCAGCCCTTTCGGCTTGACCAGCTTGAAGCGGCTGCTGAAGCCGCTGAAATCATCGAGAATCTGTTCAGCCCGCCGGCTGCCGGTCTCCGCCAGGTGGGCGCTGATAATACCGTGCAGATGTTCGGCGAAATGCGGCGCCTCGCCGAGCGGCAGCACGTCTACCAACTCCGGGTTGACCCGCAGTCCGAACCGGTCGAACTCATCGAGCACGTAGGCGAAACCGCCGGTCATACCGGCCCCGAAATTGATGCCGGTCTCGCCGAGAACGGTCACCACCCCGCCGGTCATGTACTCACAGCCGTTATCACCGATTCCTTCGACCACCGCCCGGGCCCCGGAATTCCTCACCGCAAACCGCTCGCCGGCCCGGCCGGCGGCAAAGAGACGTCCGCCGGTGGCACCGTACAGACAGGTATTGCCGATGATGACCGACTCATGCGACCGGTAGGAGACTCCGGCCGGGGGTTTGATGACCAGCAGTCCTCCGGCCATGCCCTTGCCGACATAATCGTTGGCGTCACCGGTCAGCACCAGATGCAGGCCGCCGGCGTTCCAGACCCCGAAACTCTGGCCTGCCGTACCGCGCAACTCCACGGTGATCGGATTGCCGGCCATCCCCTGGTTGCCGTGTCGCTGCGCGATCAGGCCGGAGAGAGGGGCGCCGATGGAGCGATCGGTATTGCGCACCGGGAAAAAACCCCGATCACCACTGGCGGCCTCGACTGCCGGCGCGAACCGGTCGACCAACTCGAGGTTGAGCCGCCCGGGATCGTGGGGCGTATTGTCGTCGCGCTGGTAGACCACCGAGCCCGGCGGCACCTGCGGCGCGGCAAGCAGCCCATCAAGGCACAGCCGGCGCTGCCTCTCGGTCCGGCCATCGATGACGGCCAGCAGATCGGTCCGGCCGATCAGGTCGATCAATCGCGCCACCCCGAGCCGGGCCAGCCACATTCTGGTCTCCCGGACGAGAAAGCGAAAATAGTTCATCACCAGTTCCGGCGTGCCGCTGAAATGATCCCGCCGGAGAGTCTCGTCCTGGGTGGCCACACCGGTGGCGCAATTATTGAGATGACAGATGCGCAGATACTTGCAGCCCATCGCAATCAGCGGCGCGGTACCGAAACCGAAACTCTCGGCCCCGAGAATGGCGGCCTTGACGATATCGAGTCCGGTCTTCAAACCGCCGTCGACCTGCAGCCTGATCTTGGCGCGCAGCCCGTTTTCCACCAGCGCGGTATGGGTCTCGACCAGGCCGATCTCCCACGGACTGCCGGCATACTTGACCGAGCTCAGCGGGCTGGCGCCGGTGCCGCCGTCATAGCCGGAGATGGTGATCATGTCGGCATAGCCTTTGGCCACGCCGGCGGCAATGGTGCCGACCCCCGGCTCGGAGACCAGTTTCACCGACACGAGCGCCCGCGGGTTGATCTGCTTGAGATCAAAAATCAATTGGGCCAGATCCTCTATGGAATAGATATCGTGATGCGGCGGCGGCGAAATGAGCGTAATTCCGGGCAGCGAATGACGCAGCTTGGCGATCATCGCCGTCACTTTGTCGCCGGGCAGTTGCCCGCCCTCTCCGGGCTTGGCGCCCTGGGCGATCTTGATCTGAATGACCTCGGCGCTCATCAGGTACTCCGGCGTCACCCCGAAGCGGCCGGAGGCCACCTGCTTGATCCGCGAGACCCGCTCGGTACCGAACCGCGACGCATCCTCGCCACCCTCGCCGCTGTTCGAAAACCCGCCGAGCCGGTTCATCGCAATCGCCAGGGCCTCGTGAGCCTCGGGACTGAGCGCACCGATGGACATGGCGGCGGAATCGAAACGGCGGTAGAATTGCCGCTCTTCCTCCACTTCCTCGAGGGCCAGCGGCGTCGCTGCGTCTTCCAGGCGAAGCAAATCACGCAGACTGGAAACCGGCCGCTCATTGACCAGCTCTGCATAGCGGCAATAATCCTGCCAGTCGTTGCTGCGTACCGCCTTCTGCAGGGTCTGAACAACATCGGGATTATAGGCGTGGTATTCACCGGCATGCATATACTTGAAAAAGCCGGCCGCCGGCAGCGGTTTGAACACCTTCCAGGCCAGTTTCGCCCGCCGGGCGCTGTCCTGCTGAATATCGGAAAAATCGGCACCGCCGATGCGACTGGCCACTCCGTGAAAACAGCGCTCGACCACCGCCGGGCCAAGCCCGACCGCCTCGAAGAGTTGGGCACACCGGTAAGAGGAAATGGTGGAAATACCCATCTTGGAGATGATTTTCAACAATCCCTTGTTGATTCCCGCCCGATAATTGCCCACAACCGTCCTCAGCGGCAACCGGATCGTGCCGTCGGCCACCAGCCGGGCCAGGGTCTCGTAGGCAAGATAGGGATAAATGGCCGTGGCACCGAACCCGATCAGTACCGCCATGTGATGCGGATCGCGTACCTCCCCACTCTCGACGACGATATTGGTGTCGCAGCGCAGATTATGCGCAGCCAGTCCGCTTTGCAGTGCGCCAACCGCCATAGCCGCCGGGATCGGCAGGCGGTCCGGAGCGATCGCCCGGTCGGAAAGGATGAGCAGCACCGTGCCGGCCCGTGCCTGCTCAAGGCCATTGTCAACCATCCGTCGGACGGCCTGCTCCAGCCCTTCTTCCGGCCGATAGCTCAGATCGATGACAGCATGCCGGTAGAACTGATCATCGAGTGCTTTGAGCTGCTGCACATCACTGGAGACCAAAATCGGTGAGGCGAATTGATAGCGGTGCGCCTGGCCGATCGTCTCGTCAAAGACGTTGTGCTCCCGGCCGATACAGGTGGCCAGGGACATCACATGCTGCTCGCGGAGGGGGTCGATCGGCGGATTGGTGACCTGGGCGAACTTTTGCCGAAAATAGTCGAAGAGCAGGCGCGGCTGTTCGGACAGCACCGCCATCGGAGCATCGTCGCCCATCGAGGCCACCGCTTCATGGCCGGTTTCACCGAGAACCCTGATCACCTGATCGATTTCGTCGAGCGAGTAGCCGAACAGCTTCTGATAAGTGAGCAGGTGCTCGTCAATCAATGACGACCGGCCGGTCTGGTGGTCATCCTCGATTTGCCCGAACGGGATCAAACAGTGGCAATTCTGCTGCATCCACTCCCGATACGGATGCCTGGCTTTCAGTTCGTTGTCGATATCCCAGGAACTCCAGATACGCCCGTTCATCGTATCAATGACCAGCAACTCGCCGGGACCGACCCGTCCTTTTTCCACCACTTCATCGGCGGAATAATCCCAGATGCCGACCTCAGAGGCCAGCGTGATCAGGCGATCTCTGGTCACCACGTAGCGAGCCGGCCGCAGACCGTTGCGATCCAGGCCGCAGGCGGCGAACCGACCGTCACTCATGACGATGCCCGCCGGCCCGTCCCACGGTTCCATGTGCATCGAGTTGAAATCGTAGAAGGCCCGCAGGTCCTCGTCCATCTCCGGATGATTCTGCCAGGCCGGCGGGATAAGCAGGCGGAAGGCGCGAAACAGGTCCATGCCACCGGCCAGGAAGACCTCGAGCATATTGTCCAGCGACGCTGAATCAGACCCTTCGCTGCCGACAAACGGTGCCGCTTCCTGCATGTCGGGCAGCAACGGCGAGCGGAGCTTGTAGGAGCGATTCCTGGCCCACTGCCGGTTGCCCGAAATGGTGTTTATTTCGCCGTTGTGAGCCAGATACCTGAACGGCTGGGCCAGTTGCCAGCGCGGCAGCGTGTTGGTGGAGAATCGCTGATGGAAGAGACAACTCGCCGCCTGCAGCCGCAAATCCCCAAGATCTGGGTAAAACCGCGGCAAATCGCCGGGCCGGCACAGTCCCTTGTAGACGACCACCAAGTTGGACAGACTGCAGATATAGAAATCGGGGTCATCGGTGAGGCGTTTTTCGATACGCCGACGCACCATATAGAGCCGTCGCTCGAAATCACGCGGCCCCCAGCCGTAAGGGCCGTTGACGAAGACCTGGATCATCGCCGGCATCGAACTGCGGGCGATGTCCCCGAGAACACCCGGGTCGCGGGGCACATCCCGCCAGCCTGCCAGCGTCAAGGTTTCCCGCTCGAGTTCCTCGGTAAAGACGCCCTGGACAGCGGCCAGCCGCTCGGGGCCGTGACCGAGAAAAATGACGCCGACACCGTAGCGATTGGCCAGCCGAAAGCCCTGTTCACGGGCAACGGCTTGAAAGAAGTCGTCGGGCTTTTGCAGCAGCAGACCGCAACCGTCGCCGGTCTTGCCGTCCGCACCGATGGCGCCGCGATGATCCATCCGGTCGAGAGCACCGATGGCGATGCGTACCAGCCGATGGCTTGGCTCGCCATCGAGATGAGCAATCAACCCAAAACCACAATTGTCCCGCTGCTCTTCCCGCTGATAAATCGGCATGATCTTTCTCCTCTGCCTCACATCCGGCCACGCACCGGGCCGGTGTTCAGACTCTGAGGATACGGTATTGGTCGAGGAAAATCCAGGAAAACGATTCTCATTCCCGAATGGGCCAACCGGTTCTTCGGCCAGTTGATACCCCTGGTAATCAAACAGCCGGCACCCCTCTCTTCCAGCCGCCTTCCGTCAAGAAAGTAGCCGCGAGGGCCTTGCCTGCACAATACCCAAGTGATACAATAAACTATGAAATCATCACCGATCAACCTGCTCACGATGTCGTTTCTTGTCCTTGTACTTGTCGGTATTACCCTGATCATTGTGAGTTTTTTGTCATCTTTTCGAAGCCCTGACAACGGCAGGATTATACGCAGCGGTGGGTTTGCCCTGCTCTTTTTCGGGATTGGCGAATATCTTAACCACCAACCCCTTATCGATCACTCCCCTGAGCTACAGGATAAGAACGAAACGGCCCGGCCGGCCGGAAAATGGAGGAGGACCCCCTGCGGGCTCGGCAATTTATTTGATGTGCTGGCGATCATCAGTGTCTTCATTGCCGCCTCATATGTGTTGTTTTCCGGAAAGTAATAACCGGCGCTCCCGCTGTCGCCCGCCGCCGCTGCTCCGGCGATCCGGGCAGGATTGACTTCCATGGCTCCATGCGTATAATGGAAGAAAGCCTGTACCCCCGTTACAAATGTGGTACTGAAGGGGTGTACAGGCCAAACCTGACCTCAAAAGTCCCTTAGGGCATATTCTTCAGGTGACGTTATGGAAAAGCGCAAACACCCTCGTATGGTCATGTCCAATCTCGAGGCTGATATTTCCGACGGAAAGGGCTTTTTCAGCGGCGTGATCAACGACATCTCGCGTTTCGGTCTGTCGATTACCGATGTTCCGAAACGGCTGGACCGGTCGGCCGATATCTATTCGATCATTGTCGACGGACCGGGGACTCATTTCAAACTGCTGGCTCGCCCGATCTGGGAAGAAGATGACGGATCTCACAAGGTCATCGGTGCCCAGATCGAGAACAGCCCGTGGACTTGGACCGAATTCGTGATGCGGCATGAACCGGACGTGGAGGAGGAGGATCTTCAGAACACGGTGAATTAACGCGAGCAACACAAAAACACTCGGCTTCGTGATACAAGCTGAGATCCCGGCACGGGCAGATCTCCACGAAGTGTCGGTGACGGGAGGTCAAAGAGAGTAAAAACGTCACCCGGAGCGCTACGGCCGTCATCATCACTGACGGCGTTTCAGCATCATCTCTTCATCTATCAGATTCTGCCGAAGGTATAACGAAAATACGAAGCACAAATCCCTTCCTGGGCGACCATGCACGGCCCGATGGGATGTTGCGAGGTACAGGAAATACCAAAAGCCGGACACTCATTCGGGGTGCTCCGTCCTGAAATGATATCGGCACACTGACATTGAATCTGCTCCTGCCCCTTTTGAAAGCGGATGTTGAACCGTTTTACCGCGTCATACAATGACAATTCATCGCGAATCACGAAGCCGCTGCCCTCGATACTGCCGAGGCCGCGCCAATCCGTTTCCACGGCAAAAAATACTTCCGACAGCATCTTCTGCACCCGGGCGGTCTCCTCCCGGGGGGTAATACCGGCAAACGGGTTATCGTTGATCGGCGTATTGGTCTTGACCTGTCTGACGATCGAAACAAGCCCTTGGAGAATCTCGCTGATCCCGAAACCGGCCACGGCACAGGCAAGATGATGTTGCCGGGCCAGATCGGCATAGGCATTGCTGTCGGTGATCGCTTCGATGTGTGTGGAAAACAGCAGGCCGCGGATGTTCAGCTCCGGGTCCCGCAGCAAATTGGCGAGCGACGGCGGGAGGAGCCGAATTGAGGGGATCACGCAAAAATTGCCGACCCCTTCGGACGCTGCCTCGAGGATGGTTTCCGCCACATCCGGCGCGGCTCCTTCAAAGCCGACGGCGGTGAAGACGACAATTTTCGACGGAAATTTCCTGGCCAGATCAAGGGCCTCCATCGGCGAGTCGACCACCTCCACCTGGGCTCCTTTGCGTCTGATCGACTCCAGTGATTCCCTGCTGCCGCTGACTCTGAGCAGATCCTCGCAGGTAGCGGTGACCACATCGGGCTGTACACCGATCTTGATGAAGGCATCGATGTGCCCGGCCGGCATGACACAGACCGAGCAACCCGGGCCGGAGACGACATCGAGTTTGTCAGGCAGAACTTCGTCGAGTCCATATTTCAACAACGTCCGGTTTTGCGTGCCGCAGACCACCATCACCCGGAGGGGACGGTCAACCTCTGTCTGCAGCTCCTGGACCAGGTCTGAGGGAATGGGCAATTCGCCCTGTTTGTCTCGACTCATCATTTCCGCGACAATCTCACTCACCATCGCCGGTTGATCCGGCTCCGCACCGGACTCAGGCCCGGCACGATCTTGTCATGACGCTGGCGGATCAGTGCTGCTCCGCCTCGTTGACCATGTCAGCGTAATAATCGGTTTCGCTGATCTTTTCCGCTTCGACGGCCTCGATATCGGCCCGCGTCAGATGAAACATGCCGCAGGCGGGACAGCTGCCGTCAAAATTATCGCCGACCGCTCGTGCCTTGAGTTCATCGATCGTCATGTGATCAATATTGCCGCAGGCACCGCTGGGATTTTCAGCCCGGACCTGGATTCGTCCGGTTTTCTTTTCTTGCTCTGGCATCTCAACGCTCCTTTATGGGGATTCAAAGCCGCTCCCCCTGACGAATGAGCTTCGTCATGATGTTTGATAACGAATATGACCTGTTCCGTCAAGCGCATCCGGCACCCGGTACCGAAACCGATTGCCGGATGCGCTTTTCCGTTGCTCGCGCTCAGTTTTTCAGGGTTTCAATCAGGTTGCCGTTGGCATCAACGATGTCCAGGGCCATCGGGATACCGCCATCCAGGCGGTGGGTGGCACAGGACATTCACGGGTCGTAGGCCCTGACGGCCATCTCCACCTTGTTCAGGATACCCTGGTCGTAGATGCCGTCTTTGATCAGCGAGGTCGCCGCCTGTTTGACACTCATATTCATCGGGCCGATGTTGTGGGTCGTACCGACGATCAGGTTGGCCGAAGCGATGCAGCCATCGGCGTCGGTGTGGTAATCATGGATCAAGGTGCCGCGTGGCGCCTCGACGATGCCGACCCCGCGGCCGGCCTTGGGCTCCACCTTGGCCCGGACGTCGGTATCGGTAATGCCTTCCCAGCTGAGCAGTTCCATGGTCCGCTCACAGGCATAGATCAACTCAATCAAACGGGCGTAGTGGTAGAGCAAGGTGGCCTGGGCCGGGCGCCCGAAGGCGGCCCGGAACTCCTCGAGCGCGGCCTGGGCCTGCGGTGTGGAAATCTTGTCGCAGACATTGATCCTGGCCAGGGTGTTGGCGCGGTAAATGCCTTTCGGGGCATCGAGATCGAGCGAGAAGCCTTCGTTCCAGGAACGGGCATACGGCATCTTGCCATATCCCCAGGGCTCGACATGCTCACCGAGATAATCGAGATAATCGGCACCGTCGAAATCGACATAACTGCCGTCCGCTTTCATCAGTCGCTGGCGACCGTCAAAGACCCGCAACGAACCATCCGCCGGGTCGACGGTACCAAGAAAACCGGTGGTGATAACGCCCAGCTGGTTGATCGCATCAAGATATTTGCTAAAGACGTTGTTTTTAGCAAAATCAAGCGCATAGAGCGAAAAATCGAGCAGCGTCCGGGTATCTTTGAGCATCGCCTGCCGCTCTGCTTCCGGTAGCGGCTTGGAAAACCCGCCGACCACCGCGGCAATCGGATGAATCGCCTTGCCGGCGAAACGATCGATCATCATCTGCCCGAGCTGGCGCATCTTCACCACCTGGGTGGCCAACTCCGGCGCCGCCTTGACCACGCCGATCACATTACGCACCGAATAGTCGGCATCCGGTCCGAGCACGAAGTCGGGAGCGGCCAGGAAAAAGAAGTGCAGGATCTTGTCGTTGATATGGGCCATGACCTGCAGCAATTCGCGCAGCTTCTGGCCGGTCTCCGTCGGGGTGACGCCGAAACAACCGTCGACCGCCTTGTTGGATGCGGTGTGGTGCATCCACGGGCAGATGCCGCAGATTCTGTTGACGATGCGCGGCACCTCTTCGGCCGGACGTCCCTCGATGAATTTTTCAAACCCGCGCAGGGACATCAGGCTCATATAGGCGTTCTCGACATTGCCGGCATCGTCAAGATGAACGGCTATGCGGGCGTGTCCCTCAATGCGGGTAACAGGCTGAATATTTAATACCTTACCCATGTTATGCTTCCTCCTTCACGGCAGCCTTTTTCTTCGGGCGCAGATTCCCATGAGCGCCGCTGAAGCGCAGAATGGAACGGCGGTCGACCACCGATTTCGTATCAATGCCATTGCTGGCCAGCGCATTCATCATATCGAGCAGCTGATTGCCGTCCGGACGGACCGGCCCGAAACAACCGCGGCACGGCACCCGGGCCTCAATGCAACTCGGCGCGCCGTATTTGGCGCAGCCGGCGGCAGTCACCGGCCCCATGCACATGAACCCCTGCTCGAGCAGACAGCGCATCTCGCCGACCGGTTTGCTCGGATCGAACTCGACATTTTCCACGTAGCGCTTCACCTTACTGACACTGCCCTTGCCTTCTCGACGGGTCGGACAGGTATCGCAGACGCTCTTGGTGGGCAGCACCGGTTCCCGATTCTCGAGCAACGAGATGATCACCTCGGCGATATGCGCCGGGTTCGGCGGACAACCCGGCAGGTGCAGGTCAATCTTCACTTTTTCATCCAGGGCGTAGGTCCGATCGAGCAGTTTCGGCACAATCTGGTCCGGCCGCGACGCACCGGGGTCGGTGGACGGGGTGCGATAGATGGCATCGAAGCTGTCGGCGCCATCCTGGCCGTTCATCAGCGCCGGGATGCCGCCCTGGGTGGCGCAGGAACCGAGCGCGATCAGGACCTTGCACTTTTTCCGCATCTCTGCAAGCACCTCGAGATGCTCCTCGTTGGCCACTCCGCCGGAAACGATACCGACGACCGCCTCGGGGATCTGCAGATGCTCCCCTTCGTCGCCGCATTGCCCGTAATATTTGTGATCCATGATGACCGGGGCATGAACGATATCGAGATGCTCGGTGAGCAGCGGGACCAGTGCCTCGCCGATGTTCAGGACGGCAATCTCACACCCTGAACACGAGCTCAGCCATTCCAAAGCAGTTGTAACACCCATCGTAACCTCCCTTACGCTGCCTGAGCATCTGTGTTGACGGGTCCCAGCTTTCTGACCCGGGCAGTCATGTCGGTGACCGCCTTGACGAATTTGTCGGGTTCTGCCGACGACACCCACGTGATCGAAAACCGCTCGGGCTCGTACCCGTAGTCTTCAAGAATTTCAGTGATCATGTCGGCTCGGGCCATCGTTTTATAATTACCATCCAGGTAATGACATTCACCGAGGTGTCAGCCGAGCACCATGACACCGTCAGCCCCTTGATCGAGGGCCTTGGTGACAAATTCCGGGTGGACCATGCCGGAGCACATGACCCTGATGATCCGGACATTGGCCGGATACTGCATCCTGGCGGTGCCGGCGAGATCAGCCGCCGCATAGGAGCACCAGTTGCAGCAGAATGCTATGATTTTCGGTTCAAAACTCATTACGCTACTCCTTTGATAGTCGTGCATGTATCTGTTCAACCGGCCGATCAGATGGCAAGCGCCGCCTCGATCTGGCTGCTGATCTGCTCCATGGTAAAGCCCTGGACGACGACGCCGCGCTTCGGACAGGTGCCCTGGCAGAGACCGCATCCCTTGCATTGTGCCTTGTTGATCTGGATGTAACGGTGCGGCTGCCCGCCTTCGGCCGGGGCTTCATCTTCCACCAACTCGATGGCGTGATAGGGGCAGACATCGATGCACAGGGCGCAGCCGTCGCAATAGCGCAGATCCGGCTCGGCCTTCACCGCATCGAGACTGACCGCCGAACGGGACAGCAGCGTCGCCGCACGGCCTGAGGCGGCCAGGGCCTGAGCGACCGATTCCTCGACCGGTTTCGGGTAGTGAGCCAGACCGGCAACGAACAGGCCGTCGTTGGCGAAATCAACCGGCCGCAGCTTGGCGTGGGCTTCCTGGAAAAAGCCGTCGCCGTCGATCGATACCTTGTAGATCTTGTTGAGCTTCTCCGCATCGGGGTTGGCAACGATAGCCGTGGCCAGAACGACGATGTCGGCCTTGATGCGCAACGGCCGATGGAGGATATGATCCCAGACCCCGACATTGACCTGCTTGTGTTCCACCTCTACCGTCGGCTTGCCGTGCGTCTCGTAATTGATGAAGATAACCCCGAGCTCACGCGCCTTTTTATAGAGCGTTTCCCGTTGGCCATAGGTCCGCATGTCGCGATAGAGGATGTAGACCATCCGCGAGGCATCTTCCTGCTTGAGTTCGATGGCCGACTGTACGGAATGGGTGCAGCAGACCTTGGAGCAATACATCCGCTCACCTTCGCGGGAACCGACGCATTGGATGAACACCACCGTCTTGGCCTTGGCCGCGTGCTGCTCCTTGAGCTTAAAGAGCCGGTCGAACTCCAGGGCGGTCACCACGTTCGGAATCCTGCCATAGCCATATTCCTTGGGCCGCAGAGCGCGCCCGCCGGTGGCCACGACGCCGACGCCGTGCTGAATGGTCTTGGTCAGGCCGTCGCGGGTGGCGATGGTCGTCGTAAAGTTGCCGACAAATCCCTCCGCCGCACGGACCTCAAAACCTTTATGGATGATGATCCGCTCGTTCTTCTGGACCTGGTCGACGAGCTTCCTGGCCCGATCCTGGATCGACTCGCCGGACCAGGTGTGACCGAGATAGACGGCGTTGCCGCCAAGCGAATCGGTTTTCTCGACCAGATGTACCTCAAATCCCTGTTCGGCCATGTTCAAAGCCGCAGCCATACCGGCAATGCCGCCACCGATGACCAGTCCTTTCTGGGTGATCGGCACCGAGATCGGCTGCAGGGACACCTGCCGGGCGACCTTGGCCACGGCCATCCGCACCAGGTCCTTGGCCTTGGTCGTGGCGGTCTTCGGATCGGCGGAATGGACCCAGGAGGTCTGATTCCTGATATTGGCCATCTCCACCAGGTACTCATTCAGACCGGAGGCCTTCAGGGTCTCTCTGAACAGCGGCTCGTGGGTCCGCGGCGTACAGGCGGCAACCACCACCCGGTTCAAGCCCTTGGCCTTGATGGTCTGTACCATCTGCTCCTGGGTATCCTGGGAGCAGCTGAACAGGTTGCGCTCGGTGTGGACCACCCCGGGCAGGGTCTGGGCATAATCGGCTACCGCCTCGACATCGACGACGCCGGCGATATTGGAGCCGCAATGACAGACGAAGACGCCGATCTTCTCTTCCTCGTCGACCACGTCCCGTTCCTGCGGGAACGTCTTCTCCCGGGTCAGCTGCCCGCGAGCCGGCGCGAGTACATCGGCAACCGCCGCGGCCGCCGCCGAGCCTTCCATTACCGACTGCGGAATATCTTTTGGTCCGGCAAAGGCGCCGCAGGTGAAAATCCCTTTTTTCGAGGTCGAAACCGGCGAAAAATCAGAGGTCGCGGCAAACCGGTCATGGGTCAATCTGACCCCGGCAAGATCTGCCAGTACCTTGATATGATCGGGAATCTGGAGGCCCACGGAGAGCACGACCAGATCGAAATACTCCTCAACCTGACGTCCTTCCTCGTTGATGTAATGGAGCCGCAGATCACCGCTGTCGCCTTCCGGTTCGACGCCGTGCACCCGGCACCGGACGAAGCGGACTCCCGATTCTTCCTTGGCCCGCTGGTAATAGCGATCGAAATCCTTGCCGTGGGTCCGCATATCCATCATGAAAATAGCGGTGCGCAGTCCCGGCACATGATCTTTGGCCATCACCGCTTCCTTGATGGCATACATACAACAGACCGACGAACAATAGGCATTGCCGCATTTGTTCTCATCACGGCTGCCGACGCATTGCAGAAAGGCGACCTTGGTGATCTCTCTGCCGTCCGACGGCCTGATCAGATGCCCCTCGGTGGGCCCGGAAGCGGACAGGTACCGCTCGAACTGCATCGCGGTTACCACGTTGGGATAGCGGCCATACCCCCAAACGCCGGCCGCCGCCGGATCGAAGCTCTCGAAACCCGGCGCCAGGATAACGGCGCCGACGTTGATCTGATGGGTCTTCTCGGTGTCGTCGAAATTTATCGCTCCGGCCGGGCAGACCTTCTCACAGAAACCACAGGCACCGGCTTTCTTGAAGCGAATGCAATTATCGGCATCGATCTGATACTTCAGCGGCACCGCCTGGGCGTATTTGACATAAATCGCTTTGCGTTTGCCGGTGGCCGCATCGTATTCGCTGTCCACCTTCTTCGGGCATTTTGCCGCACACTCGCCGCAGGCGATACACTTGTCCATATCCACATAGCGTGGATGTTCTTTGACCGTTACCTGAAAGTCACCGACATCTCCGGAGATACCGGCGATTTCACTGAGCGTCATCAACTTGATATTTAAGTGCCGACCGCACTCAACCAGTTTTGGCGCGATAATTCACATCGAGCAGTCGTTGGTCGGGAAGGTCTTGTCCAATTGGGCCATGGCCCCGCCGATGGCGCCGGATCGTTCCACCAGGTAGACGTAGTAACCGGAATCGGCAAGATCCAGTGCTGCCTGCATACCGGTGATTCCGCCACCAACGATCATCACCGAGCCGACTTTTTGCGTGTCCAGCATGAGAGATGTCTCCTTTTCAAAAATTGCATATGGTGCCCTGAGGTCCAGACGGCCACATACGTGTTATATCGATTTCTCCCGAGCGATCATTATCATCCCTCGCAGCTACTGTGCTTCGGAAGCGTGCTCGGTCGCCTCGGTTTCCTGGCCCGGCTGGATCAGGGAATCGGCGACCAGCTCCCACAGGTACTTGACTTCGATGCCGAGATCGTACTCGCTGTTGAGCGATTTCAGCAGCTGATCGCGACAGTTGTGGCACGGGGCAATGACCAGATGCGCCTCCGTCTCCCGGACCTGGCGCGCCTTGACGCGCCCGTAGTAGACCCGCTCAGGGCCAAACGGCATGGCCCAGGCGCCACCGCCGGCACCGCAGCAGTAGTTGGATTCACGATTCGGCTCCATGTCTTTGTAATCCGGACAGCAGAGCTTGGTGATGATCCGCCCTTCCTCGTAATACGCCTTGCCGAAGGTCTTCTCTGATTTGCGCCCATAGTTGCAGGGATCGTGATAGGTCGCCCGCATCTGATGCTTACTGTTATCGAGCTTGATCTTCCCTTCATCGATGTATTCGAGCAGCAGATCGAAGACCGACATGATCTTGAACTCTTTCAGTGCTTCCGGAAACCATTTGTTCAACCCGGACCGGGTTGCGAAGTAGGCGTGGCCTCACTCGGGCAGTAGCAGCACCTCGCATTTGAGACGCCGCATATTGTCGACGATCCGCCCGACAACAGTCTTCATCGCCTCGTCGTCGCCGGAGAAAAGCCCCCAGTTGACACCCTCCCAGTTTTCCGCCGGGATCGTCCAGGACTCGCCGGCGGCATGGAAAATGCGCCACCAATACTTCATGTCGTCCGGCTCGGCAAAAGGTTCCTTGGAGTTGACGGTGACCATGACCCGGGCTCCGACCACGTCGACCGGTGTCTTGAAGCCGGTCAAACCCTCTTCGGCCAGCTCCTCTCCCAACTCCTCCAGCAGAAAGAGAAAATCATCCTTCGGGATGCCCAGATTGTTGCCACGCTCCAGGCAGGTAGCCACGCCTTTGTGGATCGGGCCGGGAACCAGGTTCCGATCGCGCATGCCGCGCAACCGTCTCATCAAGGCAAGGATCTCCACGCCGGCCGGACAGGCGTTCTCGCACTTGCCGCACATGGTGCATTTCCACGGCCAATTGCTGTCCAGCAATTCTTTTTCCAGACCAAGGACAGCCATACGCACGAGCTTGCGTGGATCAAGTCCGTCGACGCCGGCAATCGGACAGGCGCTGGCACAGGTGCCACAGGTGAGACAGATATCGGCCCATTGGGCATCGGCGTACACCGTCTTCTCCGCATAACCGATATCCAGGGGCTGTGGCTGGTCCCGAAGATTCTCGTATCTATGGATTTTTTCCTCGTCGACGTTGCTGGTCGGCTTGATCTGCGGCTTTCGGCCGAACTTGGCGCACAAGGTCTGGTAGTCCTCGAACTTCATCAGATACTTGCGACCAGGGCCCTCCTTGGCTCGGAGGGTCCCGGAATTAATCCAGTTCCTGATGGTGTTGCGATGAACACCGAACTCCTCCGCCATTTCGCTGACTCTGAATTCATACATCATCTAGGGTCACCTCATTGAGCTGATTTGATAAAATGCGTTTGAGCATATCGCATGTTTTTGCAACGGCACCAGTCATCGTCGACGAAAGTCCCGGTTCGATTTCAGCGGGGATATATTCGGCCTGGGCGGCCACGATCGTGACCGTGATGCCGGTGTGTTCTTCGAGTTCGTGCAGGAGGTTGACGGTGGGAAACTGATGCAGGGAGAAATCATGGATCTTCTTGGCAGGAATCGATCGGGAATCGATCAGAAACACGTCGCCGGGCTGTCGATCGGGAAAATCAACGGCATCGAGGATGATGATATGCTCCGGCCGGCCTTCCTCGGTGAGCAGATAGTCGAACAGGTACTCCCGGATGCCGGTCATCGCATCGACGGCTTCCACCTCTTCCGGCAGGTCGCCGCCTTCGTTCAGGGCGGCGACAACCGCCGGTCCGAAACCGTCGTCTCCCATGAGGAGATTACCACAGCCAAAAATCATCGTAGAAGGCATACTTGGTCTCTTTGTGCAAAAGTTGCAACTGCATTTATACGTCGGACAAAACTACCCCTACAAAAAGGATATTTCAAGCAGATTTTAACGGAACTTTCATATTTTCTGATAGAAACGGTTGCAGGCATCAGAAATCATTGTGCAAAGATTGCACTCGGCAACAACAGGTTGGTTACGGGGAGATGCCGCCGGCAGCAAACTTACCGGCGGACGACCGACCGGCGAATAATGGCGGATGAAGACTCTGCGTGAATGTGTCAGGCGGGAAACGCCGGTCAATAACCCGACGGA
>CAZUJZ010000002.1:0-38392 GCA_964620665.1 uncultured Desulfofustis sp.
CGGAGGCCCAGCTGGATGGAGAATCAGGCCCGAAGGGCTGCGGACAGGACGTCCGCAGCCGGCGGCCAGCCGATCAGGCCGCAGCGCAGCAACTGGAGGCAGGACCGGCCAGGCCCATCCGACCACGATGCCGATTTTCATCGTTCGTTGTGACTTCCCGCCATGGGCGTTTACGGAAAAAGGAGATGGTGAATGGTGGACACAACTCCAGCATGTCCTTCATTCTCCAAAATGGCACATTCTCTGCAAGTACAGTCTACACCGTCACATTTTGAAATGGTCACGTGGCGGTTTATAAACACTATCTCACGAATTTGTAAACTTATTGAAAGGAGAACGATATGTTAAGCTGGGCACTTGTTTTTTTTATAATTGCGCTCATTGCAGGCGTATTAGGTTTTGGAGGTATAGCTGGAGCAGCAGCCGGTATTGCTAAAATCATCTTTTTTGTTTTTCTCATACTGCTGCTCATTTCGCTCATTTCCAATGCGCTTCGCGGCAGATCCCCCCGGGCATAGATAAGAGCATTGGCGGCATGTAATTTTTGTATCGAACGAAATTAACACTGAGCCATTTGCAAAACAATCTTTTCGCCCAAACTCTGCGTTATGCTCAAAATTTTATCCTCGGAATATCAATTATATGCCTGTGGTAAAATGTTTCGCATGCCTTGTTTTTGAACGAAAATCTAAGTTTTGCAAAAGGCTCTAACTGTTTTGATATTTTTAATACCAAAAAACGAGGGCAAAGATGAGATCATTACAACGTTTATTATTGTTTGTGATAGTGATGACTTTCGGCATTGCCGTGAGTGGCTGCAACACAATGGAAGGAGTGGGGCAAGATATCGAGCAGGCCGGCGATAGCATAGAAGGTGCTGCTCAAGACGCAGCGAATTGATCCCGTGCCGAATCGAGCAGAAACGGGCGGGAGAGCCGCAATTCCTGCCGATAATCAGGAAGATGCTCTGATCTTCCTGATAGTGTGTGCTTTTTTGCTGTAGGCGGCGGGATGATCAGGAGAGGCACAGTGGAAACGGTAGCGAGGAGGATACTATGGAATCTTCGCAGAAACGGGTCGCTCTGGTAACCGGCGCCAATAGGGGAATCGGCTATGCCATAGCCAAAAAACTGGCCCAAGAGGGGCTTCGGGTGATTATCGGCGCCCGTGACGCTGAAAAAGGAGCGGAGGCCCGGCGGAAACTTGCCGGGGAGGGTGGCGATGTGGAGCAAACTCTCCTCGATGTAACCGATGCCACCTCGATAGTGGCGGCGGTGGCCAACATAGAGGATGGTTTCGGCAGGCTCGATGTGCTTATCAACAATGCCGGAATCATGATAGACCGCGACAGCGACATTGTCGCTCTGTCGCAGACACGTCTGCAGAATACCCTCGAAACCAACGCATTCGGCCCGCTCCTGCTCAGCCAGGCCTGCGTACCGGTGATGCTGAAGAACGGTTATGGTCGGATCGTAAATATCTCCAGCACGCTCGGGTCGCTTGCCGATATCGCGAATCCGGAATCGAGCCTTGCGGAAATCCAGTCACCGGCCTACAGGCTATCGAAGACCATGCTCAACGGCATAACTGTTCTGCTGGCCCAGAAACTGCGTTCGCGGAATATCCTGGTCAATTCGGTTTGTCCCGGCTGGGTGCGCACCGACCTTGGCGGACCGCAGGCTCCGGTTCTTCCGGAAGAGGCCGCCGAAACGCCGGTATGGCTTGCCACTCTGCCGGATGACGGTCCCACTGGCGGATTTTTCCGCCAACATCAGCCGATTCCCTGGTAAAAAGATGACCGGCATGAGTTCAGCCGGCCATGTCTTTCAGGAAACCTCTCCGGTGTCGCCACCGGATCGGTGAATAGATTCAACGCATTCCTGGTCGAAGGGTTGCAGATAGCCATCCCCCGGTCGCAGGGGGCGTCTCAACTGAATTCGCTCCGTGTTCCCCCATGACTGGACGTCCCTCCAAACAACGAAAATCGTCATCGTGGTCGGCCGGACCAGCCGGACCTGCCTTCGGCTGTTGCGCTGCGCCTGATCGGCTGAAGCTCAACCAGCGGCAGGACAGGTTTCAACTTGCTCCTGGCTCGCTATCAATGGCCCGCTCGTGTGAGCCTGACGCTCGTGTGGGCCTGAAAAACCATTGGACACCCCGTCTGTGGCGGCGCTCCCTTTCGGGAAGGCATTTGCTTTCTGAGATTCGTGATTACGTTGTTTCGGAAAACAAACCGGTTCCAGCAGAGCAGGAAGCCACCACTCATCCCGGATCGCCATCCATGACTACACCCATTCTTGTCAGCAGCAGGCTGAGCAAAACTTATCAGATCGGTGGACGACACTTGTCTGTCCTCAGCGATATTTCCTTGACTGTTTCACGCGGTGAATTCGTCGTCATCACCGGTAATAGCGGCAGCGGCAAAACGACACTGCTCAGCGTGTTATCGGGCCTGGATCGACCGAGCAGCGGGACGATCCAGCTGGCCGATCAGGACATTACCGAGTTCAGTGAGGATGAACTGGCTCCGCTGCGCAATGAGCTGATCGGTTTCGTTTTTCAGGCCTTTCACTTGATCCCGTCGCTCAATGCCCTGGAAAATGTGATGTTTCCGGCGGAATTGAAAAAGGATCCGGCTGCTGCGGACAAGGCCGCCCGGCTGCTGAAACGGGTCGGTCTGGCGACGCGGGGGCAACACATGGTGTCGGAGCTGTCCGGCGGGGAAAAGCAGCGGGTGGCGATCTGCCGGGCGTTGATCAATGATCCGCCACTCGTTTTTGCCGATGAACCGACCGGCAATCTGGACTCGACGAATAGTCGGGAGATCATGGATCTGCTCCTCGAACTGCAGCGCGAACGCGGGGCCACGCTGGTCATGGCCACCCATAGTCGGGAGATCGCCCGCCACGCAGACCGGGAGGTGCGACTGGCGGACGGCCGTCTTCTCTCGGGTGAGGCGTCATGATTCAGATCCGGTTCGTCGTTCGGGAACTGCGTCACGGCGGAGCGCAGGCACTGACCTTCATCCTCTGTGTCGCATTGTCGATCGCCACGTTGACGGCCTTGAACAGCTTCCGCTCCGACGTACACCGCTCCTTGCTCAATGATGCCCAGAAGCTGCATGGCGGGGACGTAATCATCCACTCCCACTATCCGATCAGCGAACCGCTCGAACAGGCGGTTGGTGATATGCAAAGCCGTACCGGAGCGGAGCTGACCAGGGTCTACGGATTCAATTCGGTGGTGCTGCCGGCGGCCGGTGACGATTCGCTGTTCGTCACTGCCATGGCCGTGACGCCGGGCTACCCGCTCTATGGTTCGGTCGACTTGACGTCCGGCCGGCCCTTTGGCGAGGTTCTGCAGGCCGGCACCGTTGTCGTCGCGCCGGAAGTACTGTCCCGCCTTTCCCTGGGCATCGGTGACCGGTTGCGCCTCGGCTCTGCCGTTTTGACCATAGCCGATACCATCGATTACGATTCGTCCCAGCCGGTGTCGATCTTTTCCCTCGGCCCACGGGTTTTTGCCTCGGCCGAGGACCTTGAGCAGATGGGTCTGCTTGGCGTCGGCAGTCGATCGAACTATGAGATTCTGCTCCGACTTCCGGAACCGGAGCAGGCCCGTGAGATAGCCGCAGCGTTGAGCCGGGTGGCCACAGCCGGCCAAGAGCGGGTTGAAACCGCGACAACCGCTCGTTCCCAGGTCAAGCGGTTTTTTGACAACATGCTGTTTTTCCTTTCATTCATCAGCATTTTTACGCTCCTGCTCAGCGGCATCGGCATGCAAAGTTCGCTGTCGGCGCTGTTACGGCAGAAGCAATTTACCATCGCCATTGGTAAAACGGTCGGGGCGACGTACCGTTTCCTGCTCCTGCATTATCTTGCTCTTACGATGCTGCTCGGTTTGATCGGCGCCATTCTCGGCGTGCTTGCCGGCCTGATGATCAAGGCGACGTTTCCGCTGCTGTTCGGTGAGATCATCCCGCCGACGACGATGCTTGGCCTATCGGTGGTCGATCTTGTCGAGGGGCTGCTGATCGGCCTGCTCGTGGTGGTGCTCTTTTCCAGCCTGCCGCTCTACCGCATTGCCGCCATCAGGCCGGCGGCGCTGCTCCGTCACGATTTGACCGGAACCGTCGGCAAGCCGGCAACCTATCTTCTCTCGGCGCTGGTGATAATTTTCCTCGGTCTGCTGGTGGTCCGGCAATTGGAAGATGTCCGGACCGGGCTGGTATTCATGCTCGGTTGTCTCGGCTTTATTGCCATCATTTTTCTGCTGACCACTGTTGTGCTGCGGCTGCTGCGAGGCCTTACCATCGGCAACCTGACGCTGCGGCAGGCGTTCAGGAGCCTGTTTCGGCCGGGCAATGCCACCCGGCCGATCGCCGTCACCCTGGCCTCGGCGCTGTCGGTCCTGTTGACCATCTTTCTGCTCGAGTTCAACCTGGTCTCGTCTTTTGTCACCTCTTATCCCAAAGATGCCCCTAACCTGTTCAGCCTCGACATCCAGCGTGGTCAACAGGAAACCTTTTTTGCCGCGGTCGGTAAAGAAGCCGAGTTGTTCCCGGTGGTACGCGGTCGCCTGGTGTCGATCAACGGTGAGGCGATCGACTATGAGCGGGAGAATCAACGAAGAAGCGACAGCCTGGCCCGGGAATTCAACCTGACGTATCGCGATGCGCTGCTCGACGATGAGATTATCATTCGCGGCCAACGCCTCTTTGATGCAACGCGGACGGCGCCGGACCTGGCCGAGGTCTCGGTGCTCGATACCATTGCCGAAATCGGCGATATCGAGTTGGGCGACCGGCTGGCATTTTCCATTCAGGGACTGCCGATCACCGCTGAAGTTACCAGCATCAGGAGTCGGACCAAGTCGAAGCTCTACCCGTTTTTCTATTTCGTCTTCAGCGAAGAGGTGCTTGGTGCCGCCCCGCACACCTATTTTGCCGCTCTGCATCTGGAACGGGACCAGATCGACGAGACGATCACCCGTATCGTGACGGCGCTGCCCAATGTCAGCACCCTCAATGTCGCCGATACCGTTGTCCGGCTCGGTGAACTGATCGGCCGGCTGGCCGGCGTCATCACCTTTTTTTCCCTGTTCTCCATCGTTGCCGGGTGCTTGATCCTGGTCGGTTCGGTATTGGCAACCAGGCTGGAGAGGGTCAGGGATTGCGCCTACTACAAAATCGTCGGCGGAACGACCCGGTTCGTATTGTCGATCACCGTTTATGAGAACCTGCTGCTTGGCGTGATCAGCTCGGTCCTGGCAGCGGTGGTGGCAATTGCTTCTTCCTGGCTGATCTGCAGCACCTATTTCGATATTGCCTTTCGCCTCCACGCTGGCGCGGTCGTGACCATGATCCTGGCGACCTGCGGCGCGGTCGTGGCCATCGGTCTGCTCAGTTCACTCAGTATCGTCCGGCAGAAACCGGTAACCTTTCTCTATCGGCACAATGGTTGACACCAGAGCGGAGCAGCGTGTTATGCGATCGATGTTGGAGCTTCCAAAAATCTTTGTCGCCCTGTTATTCATCGTTTCAGGACTGCTGGCCGGCTGTGACCGCGACCAGCGAGAAAAACCGGCGGCCGTCCCCGAACCGGCGGTGTACGATGGGATCATCGTCGCCATGGGCGACAGTCTGACAGCCGGCCTCGGCGTGGCACCGGAAGACAGCTATCCGGCCCTGCTGGAGAAGGAATTACAAGCCGTGGGCCTGAACTATCAGGTCATCAATGCCGGCATCAGCGGCGAGACGAGCAGTGGCGCCCGCTCTCGAATCGACTGGATCATCAACAGCCGGCCCGATCTGGTAATCGTCGAAACCGGCGCCAATGACGGCTTTCGCGGCATTTCGACGCACGTGTTGCACGACAATCTGGCCGCGATCGTCGAGACCCTGCTGGCCAACGATATCAAGGTCCTGCTCGTCGGCATGCAGATGGTAACCAACCTCGGCGACGACTACCGGTCCGCCTTCAACGCGGTCTATCCGAGGTTGGCAGAACGTTACCCGGTTACCTTCATGCCGTTTTTCCTGGAGGGTGTGGCCATGGTTCGGGACCTCAACCAGCAGGATGGCATTCATCCCAACGAGCAGGGTTACCGGGTCATTGCCGCAAACCTGCTGCCCTATGTGCGGCAGGTTCTTGACACCAGGTAGCCTGCCCCCCGCTCGCTATCAACGCTGCACGCCGGAGACGGCATACCCGAGATCGAGCGATAGACCGGGAAATCATTATACTCCTTGAGATTGACAGGTCGAATTTGTTTCGCTACTGTTGAATAAGATGTGTTTTTCCCGGTTTTGCAGCGATTTTCAGAAAACCCTTCAGTGAAGAAAAAGAGAGGTCGGGCAACTCGCTGTGATGATATCGGGGCGGGTTGTAAGATTTTATCGTGAACAGAGGGGGCGCCTATGTCGGACAGGCCTGTTTCCAGGGTGTTTCAGCGGGCGTTTGTCTTTCGTGTCGGTCGACTTCTCCTACTGCTGGTCGTGCTGTCGGCCATCGCCTATGGACTGGTGGCCGCTATCTATGCCACCAGGACAATCTTCAAAGTCAAGATGAACCATGCCGTCGTGCTGGAAAAACTGGGCGGCATTCGTCAACCGGTCACCGAGGTCGGCTGGCACGCCAGGCTGCCGCTGTTTACCCGCATCGAACAGGAGGTGACCCTGATGAACCAGAGCATGTACCTGGGCGGCATGATCGAGCCGATGCGGATTATCTCCAGTGAAAATGTCGCGTTATGGACATCCGCTCTGCTCACCTATCGTATTCGGGATCTGAAGATCTGGGCGATCGAAAACCAGTCACCGCTGACCTTGCTGCAGGGCGATTACGACGGCATTGTCAAGGATCTGATGCAGGCGGAATCGGTTGACCGGTTGATCAGCAACCGCCCCGAGGTCAAGG
Organism: uncultured Desulfofustis sp.; assembly: GCA_964620665.1. Lineage (GTDB taxonomy): Bacteria > Desulfobacterota > Desulfobulbia > Desulfobulbales > Desulfocapsaceae > Desulfofustis. Next base: position 6,918 of record CAZUJZ010000002.1, read on the forward strand.
AGCGCATCTTCCAGGCCCTCAAGTCGCAGCCGATCAACGAGGGCGGGCCGACGCTGGAGCAGAAATACGGCATCGAAATCGTCAGTTTCGTCCTTCGGGAAACGCATTTCGGTGACAAATTGGTAGAGGCGTCGGAAGAGAAAAAACGCCGCGAACTGATTGCCGAAGCGGAGAATTATGCAGCCGATCAGGAAGCGAGCCGGATCAGGAAATTGTATGCCGCGTATCTGGAAAGTATTCGTTCGCTGCAGCAGGAGATCGGCCGGTCCGACGGGTCTACCGATGCGGTCATCCTGCAGTTTCTCAGCCAGCAGAAATGGGCCTCGGCCTATGAAAAAAACCAGACCGGCCAAAACACCGTGGTCATTCAAAATACCGACGCGGGGGCGGTAACCCTCCCGTTGCCGGCGGCCGCACCGAAGGACGAACGGTGACACGGCCATGCCGAGGCGGTTAACCAAACAGGTTCGCCTGATCCGGCTACCGGAAAAACGCATTGCCGAGATTGACGATCTGGTCGCGTCCTGGCCCCATGAGACCAAGGAATTCATGCGGGCCCGGCTCAAGCAGTATCGGCCGCCGCCGCCGTTTTTCCGGCTGCTGGGCCGCTGTCTCGGCTGGTTTCTGCTCACCGGCAAAAAGCGCGATCTGCGTATCCTGAAAGACCCGCATATCCTCACCGACTGGCAGAAGCGTTTCGAGGTCTCCGGCCAGATGGTTCCGCGCAAGGCCTGGAACCATATCCTGGAAAAGGAGCTGAGTCTGAAGGACCATGCCTATATGCTGGCCCGCCTTGAGCGGGAACTCTCCGATGTCCATCTGCCGAAGGAGTTGCGGCGTCTTTTCGAGAAGATCTACCGGGCCCACTTGCGCAAGGAGTATACCAGTGACCCGGAGGTGCCGCAGGCCCCGATCATTCTGCTGGTCGGGCCAAGCGGCAGCGGCAAAACGGCAACGGCGACCAGGGCGATCGAGCAGGTATTTTTCGCCGATGAGACTCAGCCGGAAATCGACCTGCGGCAGAAACGGGCCAGTGTGATGTCGTCCGTGCCGTTCTGGAAACGGCTCGAAGATGTGTCACCCGATCTCGCCCAGGCCATCGAGCGACGCCGGCGCCTGCGTCGCTACAAATTTTTTTCCCGGATTCCGCTGGTCAACCTGCTGTTTCGGCGGCAGATCGGCAAGAACCTCAGTGAGTTGGAGGAACAGAGCCTGATCGTCGATTATGCGCGGATTACCCCGAACGATTTTCAGACCGCATTGTCCGGAGAACCCGGCAACTATCTGCGACGGGCCTTCGGTAATCCCAAATTTACCTGTATCAGGCATCTTGAAGAGGCGCATTCCGCTTTTGCCCGTAAAGAAAGCAGCGGTGTCAGCGGCGGGGTCGAGCGCCAACAGGGCACACTGGTCGACAGTTCCAACATCATCATCGATGAAATCATCAGTGGCGGCCGTGACTGCATCCTGATTGCCACATCGGACCAGCCGGAGGTTTTCGATTCGGCGATCTATCGGCGGTTCGTCGAGAAGGGGACGATCATCGACGTTTCCGAATACTGGCGCAGCAAGGTCAACCTGCAGGAAATCATTCGTATCGAGTTGATGCGCAACAATATCCGGGTTGCCACCGGCGACCGTGAACATGATTTTCCCGGCATCCAGTGGATCAGCGAAAAGGACTTGAAAATCGCGGTCGGTAAATTCTACCACATCTTCAAGGAGCGGTCCCTGCAGATCACCCCGGCCTATACCCGTAAGCTGGTCGGTTATATCGTCTCGATCAAGGGCTCATTTCAGGCCGACTATCTTGACGATTCGTTGCTGGTCCGTCATGCCTTCGAACTGGTGGCCCAAAATTCGTTCGGCGATCTGTTCAAGAAGGTGGTCGGCCGCATCGATCGTTCGGCCCGCTGGGACCACTATGCCGGCGAGGTTAAACACACCTTTTCCGAGATGGTCAACAACTGCCTGCTCTACCAGATCAGGGAGGAAAAGGGAGTTGTACTCAACGGCCCGCCGGGCAGCGGCAAGACCTTCCTGGTCCGCACCTGGCTCAGTGACAACGAGACCATCCACGACGTTTCGGCCAACCCGAGCATCCTCCACAACCCGGCCAATCCGGTGGACGGTGCCGTGGAAAATCTGACGAAAATTTACGATATCGCCAAGATGATCGCCCCGGCCGTGGTCTTCTTCGACGAGGGCGATGCCCTTGCACCGCGGCGCAGCAGTATCGGCGGGGCGCCGACCGATCGGCTGACCAACACCTTTCTCAATATCATCGACGGCGAACAGCCGCTGTCCCGTGTTTTTACCATACTGACCACCAATCGACTGGATCTGCTCGACCCGGCCCTGATTCGCTCGAAACGGCTCAAGGTGCTCGAGGTGACCGGCCAGCTGGCCAGCGGCGATATCAACGAGATTATCGAGATGACGCTGGAGAGTGCCCCGCGGGAGGCCGGCCTCACCGCGACCAAGGTTATCGAAGCGGCCAAGGGACTGTGCAGCACCCCGGCCGATTTCGCGGCCTTTGTCGCCAAGGCGCTGTCTCTGCGCAGCACCGAGCTGATGGTGCTCAAGACGTTCAAGACCATCAGCTCACTGTCCGCCACGGAGCAGGAGCGCTTCCTCAAATTCAACATGAAGACCCTGAGCGGTATTCTCGAGGCGCTCGGCAACCCTGGCGGGCTGCAGCGACTCCTCAGAGAACGGCCCAAAGAGTTTCTCGCCCGGGCCGAGGAGGTCAACGCCCTGTTTGTTTCGATCGATTCGGACGAGGACTATCCGTTGTGCGGTTCCCACCTGCATCTGGCGCGGCGGGAGATGTCGCAGAGTCCGATCAAGAAGGGCAAGATCGATCTCGATGATTATCTCGAGGCGGAATTGAGCCGGGAGCCGCAGAAAGGATTCATCGTCGGGGTCGGCGCCAACGAGACCGACGGGGTGCTGCTGCCGATCGCCACCAGCCTCACCTACAGCCTGAGCGCCGAAAAGGTGTTGGTTACCGGCGCCGTTTCCGGATCGGGGGACAGTTCGGCCCAGATGGAGATGGCGGTGCAGATGACCCAGCAGTCGGCCCAGGAGGCGCTGACCCTGGTAAAGAATTACTTTCAGACCCTGCTTCCGGAAATCAGCACGGCTCGCCTGCTCGGCAGTTTTCTGACCAATATGACCATTCACCATCAACTGCTCTCGGCGTCCTATAACGTCGGCGGGCCGTCGGCCGGTTACGCGCTGGCTCTCAATACCCTGTCGGCCCTGTTGCACATCCCGATCTATCATGATTTCGGCATTACCGGGGCACCGTGGACCAAAGGAGTTACCAGAGACGAAATCGGTGGCTCGGTCATTATCGGCGGGCACAAGAAAAAGACCGAGAAGGTGCTGCAATATCTGCGGCGGATGTATATGCCGCAACAGAATTACAAGAGCCTCGAGCAGGACGTTCTGATCAATTACTGGAGCCAGGATAAAGATGTCCTCGGAGTGACCAGCTTCGGCGATCTGGTGCCCGAGACGATCTGGCTCGGCGAACAGTACGAAAAGACCCTGCTTGAACTGATTGGCCTGCGTATTTCCTATAAACTGCGAAAATATGGAAATAACGAGGTCGACGAGAAGGCCGGGGAAGACATCATTCGGCTCAAGGCACTGCTGCGGCAGCAGGCCGAGCAGGAGATCGTCTGGAAACTGCAGGCGATCAGAAATTACATGAGCAACCCGGAGCGTGATCCGCTGATCTCACTGGAGTCGATCTTTCGTCAGGAAGAAAAAGTGGTGGTCAAGATGAAGCGGACGATGTTCGGCTTTTTAGATCCGCTCAACGAGCGTTGGACGAAATGGCGCATCAACCGGCCGTAGGCAAGCGGTCTTCAACCAGGCCCGCATCCCAGGAAGCGCCCAAATAAGGGAGAGGGGCGCTTCCTGGGATGTTGGTATGGCAGTTTTAAAAAAAGTGCGCGAATGGTCTTTCCGAACTACCGGCAGACCACGCGGTCCATCGTCTCCAGCCGATTCATAACCGTCGAGGCAGGTGTCCGTTGGCAGACCTGGACAGCTTGCCGCGTGGTCGGCACCGTTGTCGCTGTCCTTGTCTGTTGATCGTCAATTGATGACGGTCCGGCCGTGACGAGGCGAACGGTCAACGGGGCGGTCATGGCGGCACTGGACAGCAGCGCCGTGGCCGCACAGAGTTGCGCAAACGCCGCTTGAGCCGCCGGTTTACCGGAGATGTGCGGTCGATCGGGCGGCTGCGTGGCGCGGTGCTCTGCAAAACCGATCAAAGGGGGTCCTGCCATGGACGTCTCCTCCCGTTGCGACGCTGTTGCACGCACTGCGCGTGGCATCAATAAAGCCTTGGTTACTATAGCTTTTCCTTCAGTCGGAGGAAATCGGCAAAGCGCCTTTTGTTTTGTAGGGAAGGGGGTGGTGCCGGTGTAGGGAGGCAAGCCAACCCATCGTAAGGCAATGCCTTACAGAAAATGGTAGCGACGGCGGATTATGATGGTGGAGCGGGAGGGGGTTCGCATGCTCATTGTTCTGTTTTTCCGAAATGTTCGTTTTCGTTCCACAGGACGGCACGCCGGGTCAACTCCGTCGCTGTTTTGATGCAGAGCTTCTGCTTGATGCGATCACGATAGGTGCCGATGGTCTTGATTCCGAGTTTCATTCGTTCGGCAATTTCCCGGGTCGAGAGCCCGGAGCCGATCAGTCGAAAAACCTCCAATTCCCGGTCGGTGAGGATTTCGATGGTCGGGGCGCCCTGGGCATGGGGATTGATCTGGAATTTGTCGAGAAGAAGGGCCATCATCGCGTAACTCACATGAATTTTGCCTTCCAGGATATTGCGGATCGCCAGGACCACCGATTCGGAGGCCTCTTTTTTCATCACATAACCGCGGGCTCCGGCACGAATGGCCCGTTCGGCCCAGACCGACTCGTCGTGCAGCGACAGGACAAGGATCGGCATGCCATGGTACTCCGTGGTGATTTCCTTGACCAGATCAAGGCCGTTTTCCTCGGCCAGCGAGATATCGATAATTGCCAGATCCGGGCGATGTTCCCGGAGCGCCCGGCGGGCGCTGGCGAAATCTTCGGCGACGGCGCAGACCAGGAAATCCTCTTCCTGGTTCAACAATTCCTTCATGCCCATCTGGAAAATGGGATGGTCATCGACAATGAGTATTCTGGTCATCAGTGTGTGAGCTCTTTGGCTACGGAAACGATTGTCCCCATTCGGGCCGATTGAAATGTCAGCGTCGCGCCGATTGCCTTGGCGCGGTATTCCATGGTGTGCAGACCCATACCCTTTCTTGTCGATAGTGTATCAAAACCGGTGCCGTTGTCGATGATTTTAATCGACAGCAGGTTGGCCTCGGTGTGCATGGTAATGCCGATATTGTCCGGGCGGCCGTGCTTGGCCGCGTTGAAGGCGGCCTCACGGATGATGTAATAGATGTGGGTGGCGATGGTGTTGTCGCTGTTCTCGGTGGTGCAATTGAAGGAGAGTTCACAGCTGATTCCGAACAGGGTCTCGATTTCCACGGCCAGTTCTTCGATGGCCGCCTCGAGTCCGTTTTCAATGATATGTACGGGATAGAGCCCGCGAGCCAGACGCCTCGTTTTCTCGGTGGCATCGACAATCAATCCCCGGATCGATTCGAGTTGGTCGGCACGGATCGCCTGTTCTTTTTCCAGGGTGCGTTTCAGCGCTTTGACGAGCAGTTCCACGCCACTGAGATGCGAGCCGAGATCGTCGTGCAGCAAGCGGCCGATGTTGCTCCGTTCCGCCTCCCGCACGGCGATGACCCGCCGCTCGAGCCGGTCCATTTTCTTCTCGGAGCGGGTTTTCAGGATGTGCAGCCACATGCCTTCGAGCACCATGGTCATCTGCCTGATATCGGCATTGTCGTAGGCATCCTGGTTATTGCAGACGCCGGCAACGAGCACGATAACGCCACTATTGTAAATGGGTACGTCGAGATGGCGCCGGACCTCTCCCTGGTAGGGATAGAGGGCCTCCTGTCCTGATTTGCTGCAGTCGTTGCAGATCACGGCGGTCTTGCGGCGCACCGCGGCGCCCGGCAGGCCGGCCTTGTCGACATTGCTGGAAAGACGGCGTTTATTGTCGTAGTGCACTTTGGTGCCGTCCGCCCAGCGATGCGAAATAATCGTGACATGGCGCTGGGGCCTGTTAACCAGGGCCAGATAGCCCTGTTCGGACCGGGTCACCTGGACGATGCGCTGCAGGGTGAATTCATACTTGTCTTTCAGCGAGAAGTTCTCCATCATGCCGAGGCGAAGCAGGGTGTCGAGCCGCAGCTCATCTCGATGGAGCAGCCGCTCTTTCTGGATGCGATCATCGACCATGCGGTTGGCGAGCACGGAGAGATCCTCAAACTCGCTGAAGGCCAGGTCATCTTTTTCGATTTTGACTTTGGCATCCGCAGCCCGGCGGAAAAAGTCGGTGAACAGACTGAACCCCTGTTTGATCTTGACCGTATAATAAAAGGCTACCAGCAACAGCAGGGCGACCGCCACGGTGAACAGCACCAGAAAGGTCGACACATTCTTGAAGGCAATGCGACGATAGGTCAGGGTGGCATTGGTGATCAATTCCTCCATTTCGTTCATGTGCATGCTGGTCGCGATGGTCCAGCCCCATTCCTGGAAGGGGCCGACGAAACAGAGTTTTTGTGGAATAGGCTGGCTGTCGGGGTTGCCTTCGTGAAAGATCACGTAGCGCTGGTCCGGTGGCGATTGGCTGGCCTGCCAGATCATCTCACCGTATTGCTCACCGGCAGCATTGGTCAGGCTGCGAATCGAGCGGCCGACAAATTGCTGATTCTGATGCGAAATGATGGTGCCGTCGAAGCGAAAGACGAAGACCTCGCCGCCCTGACCGAATTTCATCTGGCCGATCCTGGCCAACACGCTGGCCTGGTTCAGATTTTCCATGTCGTTGCTGTAGATGCCGGCGCCGATGAACCAGTTGAGCGGCTGGAAATATTTGACGAAACAGATCTTGGAATAGACCTGATTGCCAAAAGACGGCTTGATCAGGTTGTAGCGATAGATACCGGCCTCCTTCTGGGTGACGATCTCGATAAGATCGTTGATTACCGCTGAGGGTTGGCGATCGAGTGCCTGCAGGCTTTGTTTCCCTTCGTAGAACGGTTCGTCGGCAAACAGGTCGATAATGCCGGTATCGGTCTGGCCGGCGAAATAGTATCCTCGTTGGTCATACCAGCGCACCGGCCGGAGAATTTCGGCGATCATCGACCGGATTTCGGTGTCGCTCTGTTCGTCCTTGTACATCGAGTAGAGGTGGGAGGCGATGGTGTAGGCGGATTGGACCCGGTTGCGGATATCTTCTTCGGCCGTGATATTGGCCTGGTTCCGGGTAAAATCGATGAAGTCGACCACGGTATCGTATTCTTCCTTGACCCGGTCGCGGTATTGCTGTTCGTAGGTGGTGCGAATGTTGTCGATACTCTCCTGCAAGGCCTGATATTCGTTGATGGCCCAGAAAATACCGATGAAGACGGCCAGGGCGACGATGACCACGATTGAGGCGTAAAACGGGGCCGCCGATAGCGAGACCTTGTGCGACTTCAGTCGCTGCAGAGCATGTTTTATGGCCGATCGCGCCATTGCGGGCCCTCGCTCTGACAGGTTGCCGGTCGTCTGCTCATGGCTGCGCCATCACGTCCAGCTTAATGATATTGGGGAAAATAGTGGTCAAAAAGATCGAATCCATGCCTTGGTGATCGTCGGGACCGAACTGTAGCAGGATGCCGCCGAGATCGAAACCACCCACCTCCTGCATCGTGGTGATGAATTTCTCTCTGGTCAACTCTCCGGGGACGGCGGTGGCGATCTGGGCAAAGAGCTTGCCGGCGATATAGCCCTCGAGGCTGATAAAGCTGATCGGCGCGTCGTGTTGGTAGATCATCATCGACTCCCGGAATTCCCTGATCAGGGCGATGTCGTTGTTCAGCGGGTGGGGCACGACCTGGGAGACGATAACATTCTGGCCGTAGGCGCCGAGCGCCTTTTTCAGGCTTTCGGTACCGACGAAGGAGATATTGCAGAAAGGCACATCTTTGTTCAGCTTGATTTTGCTCAGCTTGATGAATTCAGCACAGGCCGGGTAGGCGCCGACCATGACCACGGCTTGCGGATCGGCCTGATAGATTTCGCGGATGCCGCCCATAACCGCCAGCGTGTTGCGTTCATAGGAGCCTTTGGAGACCAGCTGCATGCCGCGTCGAGCCAGGGCCAGTTCGATGCCTTCCAGGCCGGTCAGCCCATAGCTGTCGTTTTGGTAGAAACAGGCGATGCGCTGCAAATGGCGGTGATCGACCAGATAGGCGGCCAGGGTTTCCATTTCCTGGTAATAGCTGGCCCGGACATTGATGATGTAGCGCCGGAACGGCTTCCGCAACAATTCGGCGCCGGTGAACGGCGCGAAAAACGGGATCCGGTATTCTTCAACGATCGGAATGACGGCTTTCGACGTCGGTGTACCCACCTCGCCGATGAGCAGGAAAACCTTGTCTTCGGTGATCAACCGGAGCGTGTTGCGTACAGCCTTGTCCGGTTCGTAGCCATCGTCGAGGCTGATCAGATGGATGTCGCGTCCTTTGACCCCGCCCCGTTCGTTGATATGGGCGAACGCGGCGAGCAGTCCGGCGCGCATTTGCAGGCCGTGGTTCTGAGTCGGTCCGCTCAGCGCACAGGATTGTCCGAGCACGATGGAAGCAGGCTGGTTTGCCGCAGCGGTAATGGTGGCACCAAACCAGGCGCTCGTCACAATAAACAGGCAGATGAGCAGACGGAGCATAGGGCGGAGTTGACGATTCTCGAGGCGTTGTTCTGTCACTGGTCTCAACAGGTTTTTCGGTTGCCGGTGCGGAGACGGGACGATCGGCTGGATATCCCTGACCACGATGCTTGTCCATTGTGCACGAAACTGTTAAAAAAAGCCAAAAAAAAGCGATTATCAGCGGTGGGCCGTCGGCAGGCGGCCTGCCATAACCCGAGTGATGTGCATCAATGGAGCACCTGCTGCCCGATACCATGCTGTCGATTTACTGCCTGAAGGGCACGGTCTCCGACTGGCAGACGTTCCCCCGGGGATTTCTCGGCAATTGGCAGGAAGACGACCATTCATTTCTGTTTTTCCGGGAATCGCAGCCGGATTTTGTCGCCGGTCTGCTCCGTGAAGATGCCACGCTCGCGTTGGTCGACCACTATTGCATGAGCTACCGGCAATGGCAGGGTGGCGTCGTCGAGCCGTTCAGGGTCGGCAGGTTTCTCATCAATCCGCCGTGGATCAAGGCCGTGGCCGGACCGGACGAATATCGGCTGGTGCTTGATCCCGGCGTCGTCTTCGGCAACGGCACCCATTCGACCACCAGTGCCTGCCTGACGGCTATTGAAATAGCCTGCCGGGCCGGGTCGATCCGGCGTTTAATCGACCTTGGTACCGGTACCGGTCTCCTCGCCCTGGCCGGTGTGAAGCTCGGTTGTCGCCAGGTGGTGGCGGTCGATATCAACCTGCTGGCCGCACGAACCGCCCGCCGCAATGTCGTGCTCAACGGCTTTCAAGACCGGATCGTTGTCGTCAATGGCCGGGCCGAGACATTGTGCGGCGTGGCGGCCGACCTGCTGGTGGCCAATATCGGCTATCCGGTTATGCACGATATCATCACCGATGACGGGTTCCTGCAGCAGAAATGGTTTGTCCTGTCGGGACTGCAGACCGGGGAGGCGGAGAAGATCCGGGCGCTGCTCGAGAACCTGCCGGTGGTTGTTCTCAAACACTGGCAAACCGGCCGTCTGTGGCATACCTTTCTCGGCTGTGTTGCGTGAGGCCGGCCGGGTAAACCGGTTTTTGCGAATACGGCGAGATGAGTTATTTTTTTTTATGATCCCCCCGGGCTGGTTGATTCTCTCGGAGGCTGCCTCGTGGAGGCCCGGCGGGGCGGAGAATCAGGCCCGAAGGGGAGCGGACAGGACGTCCGCAGCCTTGATAGTGAGCGGAGGACAGGTTAAAACCTGTCCCGCCGTTGGTCGAGATTCAGCCGATCAGGCCGCAGCGCAGCAGCCGGAGGGAGGATCAACCAGTCCATCCGACCGCGATGCCGATTTTCATGCTTCGTTGTGACCATCAGTCATGGGGGTTATATGAATCATGGGGGTTATATGAAAATCGAGACTGTGAGTGATTATCTCGACGTTCAACGGCTACGTCAGCCATGACCGTCGACAACCAAGGGGGAACAATGATGAAACGGGCAGTACTGGTGACCGATATTCAAAACGATTTTCTGCCGGGAGGAGCATTGGCGGTGCCGCAGGGAGATGCGATCATTCCCTTTGTCCGGAAGGTGATGCAGCGAACCGAAGACTACGAGCTTATCGTCGCCGTGCAGGACCGGCATCCTCCGGACCACGGCTCGTTTGCCTCGCAACACCCCGGTGCCGAGCCGTTCCAGATGGGGGAGTTGGCCGGTCTGCCGCAGATGCTCTGGCCTGATCATTGCGTGCAAGGCACTCCGGGAGCCCGTCTCGAGGAACAGATCAGGGAGACGCTGGCCGATATCACCAGGGCAGGCGCGTACTCGATGATCATTCAGAAGGGACAGGACCCCCGCGTCGACTCCTACTCCGCTTTTTTTGACAACGCTCGCCGTCATGATACCGGTCTGGACCGGGCCTTGAAGAGCTACGGGATTACCGATGTCGATATCGTCGGCCTGGCCTTCGACTATTGCGTGCGGTTCACCGCGCTCGACGCGGCATCACTTGGCTACCGGACCCGGGTCTTGATGAACGGTACCAGGGCCATCGATACGGAGGCTTACGACCAGGTGGTCGGCGAGCTTGAAGTTGCCGGCGTCCGCTGCGTTACCGAGTAGTCACCGACCGCGCTTTGGTTGTTGAGCTGCTGAAGCATGACCGTGCGCTGCCGGGTATCCATCAGTGGACCGCCAGCGCAGGTTAGGTTATTGTCCTACAACGGCTCAGTCCATTTCCTACATCGTCCCCATCCTTTTTCCTTCCGGAAAATAGGCGGGTGCCCGATTCTCTTCTCTTCTTGCCACCCGTATAATCAGACATTCTTAGCATTCTTCTCACGCTGAGCAGGTTTTTCGACTGGCTTAACCGCCCGGCTTGACGCTTTGCAGCGATCTGATTGTGCGAAAATTCAAGCAGATGGAGCCCGGTGTCAATTGTTTCCCGAATATCTACCGGTCATTGAGAGGGCTCAACAAGGCCTCCCGTAGCAGGACCATTGAGAAAACGATTCGTTGGCGAATGTTCCATAGAGGAACCATGAGTAATTGTAATTATTGGGGAATTTTTGCACGTCCGGAACAATAAACCCCGGAAATAAATCCTGATAACGAGGAGGAGGCTTCAATGGGAGTATCAAGACGGAATTTTCTGAAACTGTCAGGCGGTACCGTTCTGATCGGAACGCTCGGCGTGAACCTCGATCCTGCGAAGGTCTATGCGCAGGAATTGCGGATCAAGAACGCCAAGCAGAGTACGACGATATGTCCGTACTGTTCCGTCGGATGCGGCATTATCGTCTACACCGAGAACGGCAAGGTCATCCAGACCGAGGGTGATCCGGATCATCCTATCAGCGAAGGAACGCTGTGTGCCAAGGGGTCATCGCTGGTGCAGATGGCCAACAACGACACCCGCCTCCGGAAACCGATGCACCGTGAACCGGGCGGTACGGCCTGGAAAGAGGTGGAATGGGATTGGGCCCTTGATCGCATCGCCCGGTTGGTAAAAGACAGCCGGGACAAGAGCTTTACGACCGTTGAAAAAGGCTTCGAGGTCAACCGCACGGACGGCATCGCCCATATCGGCAGTGCCGCGATGGACAACGAAGAATGCTACCTGATGCAGAAACTTGTCCGGTCCTGGGGCCTGGTGTGGGTCGAACACCAGGCGCGTATCTGACACTCCGCCACTGTTGCGGCTCTGGCAGAGTCGTTCGGACGCGGTGCAATGACGAATCACTGGATTGACCTGAGAAACGCCGATGTCATTTTGGCCATGGGCGGCAACCCGGCGTCAAACCATCCGGTTTCGATGAAGTGGATCATGCGGGCCAAGGCAAAGGGCGCCAAACTGATCAGTGTCGATCCCCGTTTTACCCAGACCTCCGCGAAAGCGGATCTCTACGCTCCACTCCGTTCCGGAACGGATATCGCCTTTCTCGGCGGCATGATCAACTATATCCTGGAAAATAACCTCTATTTTCGGGAATACGTGGTCAACTATACCAATGCGGCATTTCTGGTGAACCCCGACTTTCGGGGGCCGGCCGAACTGGACGGTCTCTATTCGGGGTATAACGAGGCGCAACGCAAGTATGATAAAACAAGCTGGTCCTTCCAGCGGGACGAGAATGGTGTGGCCTTGAAAGACCCCACCCTGGAAGATCCGAATTGTGTTTTCCAGCTGCTGAAAAAACAGTATGCCCGCTATACTCCGGAAAAGGTGACGGACATTACCGGCACCCCGCTGGACAAGCTGCAGGCGGTCTACGAACTCTATAGCTCCACCGGCAAACCGGACCGGGTCGGGACCGAATGCTATGCGATGGGCTGGACCCAGCACACGGTCGGCACGCAGAATATCCGGGCCATGGCCATCATCCAGCTGCTGCTCGGTAACATGGGTATGGCCGGCGGCGGCGTCAACGCGCTGCGGGGTGAATCCAATGTCCAGGGCTCTACGGATCACGGCATCCTGTTTCATATCCTGCCCGGTTATAACCCGGTACCGAATGCGGCCCTGGTTGACCTGGCGACCTACATCGAAAAAACCACCCCGAAAGCCACTGAACCGGGCAGCGTCAACTGGTGGTCCAATCGAAACAAATATATCACCAGTTATCTCAAGGCGATTTATGGAGATGCGGCAACCCCGAACAACGATTTCGGGTATGGGTGGTTGCCGAAACTCGATGTCGGCCAGAATTGTTCCTGGCTCAACCTTTTTGACGGTATGCTTGCCGGTCAATTCGAGGGATTTTTTGCCTGGGGGCAGAACCCGGCCTGTTCAGGCGCCAACTCCAACAAGACGCGGACCGCCCTGGCCAGACTGAAGTGGATGGTCAACGTCAATCTCTACGACAACGAGACCGGCTCATTCTGGCGCGGTCCCGGCCTGAACTCGGCGGATATCCAGACCGAGGTGTTCATGCTGCCTTGCGCGTCTTCGGTGGAAAAAGAAGGCAGCATCTCCAATTCCGGGCGCTGGGCTCAGTGGCGCTACAAGGCCGTTGAACCGGTCGGCCAGTCGTTGCCTGACGCAGAGATCATCAACGAGCTTTATTTCCGGGTCAAGCAGCTCTATCAGAAGGAAGGCGGCGCCTATCCCGATCCGGTGGTCAATCTGGCCTGGGATTACGGCGAGCGTGATTCGGCGGGCAAGGTCAAACATGTCGATATTCATGCCGTTGCCAAAGACATTAACGGCTATTACACCGAGGACGTGTATGACACGAGTGTCACACCGCCCAAGCTGATCGGCAAAAAGGGTGAGCTGGTGAAAAGCTTCGCTCTGCTCAGGGCCGACGGCTCCACGTCAAGCGGTAACTGGCTCTATTGCAACTCGTATATCCAGGTGGACGGCAAGACCGTCAATATGATGGCGCGGCGCGGAACAGCCGATCCGACGGGCTTGGGGCTCTACCCGGAATGGTCCTGGTCGTGGCCGGTCAACCGACGGGTTATCTACAACCGGGCCTCGGTCGATCTGCAGGGACAGCCGTGGGATCCGAAGCGTCCGCTATTGACCTGGGATGCGGCCGACAAGAAATGGGTCGGCGATGTCGTCGACGGCGGGCCGCCGCCGATGGGCCAGTCCGGCAAGCTGCCCTTTATCATGAAACCGGACGGGGTCGCCTCGATCTTTGGCCCCGGTCTGGCCGAAGGGCCGTTTCCCGAGCATTATGAAGCGCTGGAGTGCCCGCTCGAGGTAAACTCGATGTCTGGCCAGCGGATCAATCCGACCATCAAGATCTTTGGCGGCGATTCCGATGCGTTCTACTCCTGCGACTTGCGTTATCCCTTTGTCGCCAGCACGTATCGGGTCACCGAACACTGGCAGACCGGCGTTATGACCAGGCATTGTTCCTGGTTGCTGGAGATGCAGCCGCAGAATTTCTGCGAGATCAGCGTGGAGTTGGCCAAAGAGTTGGGGATCACAAACGGCGACAAGGTCGTCGTCACCTCCGGACGCGGCGAGGTGCAGGCGATCGCCATGGTCTCCGAGCGGTTCCAGCCGTTCAAAATCGCCAATTCGACGGTCCATCAGGTCGGCCTGACCTGGCATTTCGGCTGGCAGTTTCCCGAGGACGGCAGCGGTTTCGACTCTGCCAACCTGCTGACGCCGAACGTCGGTGACGCGAACACAATGATACCCGAGTCGAAGGCCTTCATGGTCAACGTTCGGAAGGCATAGGGGGTGAACCATGGCTAACAATAACACGAACAGCCGTAAAGCGATCCTGGTTACCCCGGAACTCTGTATCGGGTGCCGGGCCTGCCAGGTCGCCTGTAAATCATGGAACCAGCTACCGGCCATCGAAACCCGTAACAACGGGACCTACCAGAATCCGCCGGACCTGGCGAGCGCGGCCTATAACATGATTCAGTACAGCGAGGTACCGTCGGATCAGAATGCGGTGCGCTGGCTCTTTTTGAGCCGTCGCTGCATGCATTGCGAGGATGCCGGCTGCATGACCATCTGCCCGTCGCCCGGAGCGCTCTATCGAACCGAGAGCGGCGCCGTGGCCTTTGATCGCGACAAGTGCATCGGCTGCAAGCTCTGCGTCAACGCCTGTCCGTTCGATGTCCCGCGCTATGATGCGGAAGACAAGGTGACCAAATGTCACCTGTGCTTCGATCGGATCGATGCCGGTATGGAACCAGCCTGCACCAAGACCTGTCCCACCGGCGCCCTGAAGTTCGGGAACCGGGATGAACTGGTCAGTGCTGCGAAGCAAGAAGGATTCGCCACCATTTACGGGGAAAAGGATCTGGGCGGTCTCGGTTCGATCTATGCGTTCAAGGAAGAGCCGAAGCTGTACGGAATGAAAGAGAACCCACAGGTTCCGAGCAGCGTCGTTTTCTGGCATACCTACCTCAAGCCGCTCTCACTGATCGGGCTGGGTGGTGTGGTTGGTGCCGCGGCGATCCACTATCTGGCGATCGGTCCTCACAAGGATCAGGAAGAGGAGGTGTGACATGGCAGAGATGGTAAGAAAATCAAGTGTCGACGAGGTCCTGAATCACTGGATACTCGCCGGAAGCTGCATCCTGCTGATCATCACCGGGTTTGCCTTCCTGTTCCATCTGGAGTCGGTCGGCGCGGTCTTCGGCGGCTTCGATACGATGAAATCGATACATAACTGGGGCGGCGTCGTCTTTTCCGTGTCCCTGCTCTACTCCATGCGCCATTACCTTGCCGATGCGCTGCATTACGATGCGGATGATCGGCAATGGTTCAAGGTGGCGGGCGGTTATCTGTCTCATAAGGTGAAGGTGCCGCCGATGGGCAAGTACAATCCCGGCCAGAAGCTCTATTATCTGATTATTTTGCTGGCCGGTATCGCCATTGCGCTGTCCGGTTTTGCGATCTGGCTGATGAAGGATAACGGCAGCATCATGCTTCTTGCCCATTTGGTACACAACGTGGCCTTCGTTGTTTTTGTCATTGTCGTGCCGGTTCATATCTATCTCGGCACCCTGGCAAATCCGGGCACGTTCAGTATCATGGTGACCGGTACCATGCCGCTGGAAACCGCCAAAAAACGGCATCCCAAGTGGATTAGCTGATGTGCCGCCGGCAGGTGGCCAACCGCCGCTTCGGCCGATGAACAATCTTTTATGAGGGAAAGGGGATACTTCGGTATCCCCTTTTTTTACTGATGATGAAAAAAGCCCTGATCTGCATTGTCGTCCTGTTGTTGTTTGGTGTCGCCCAGGCGAGTGAAAAACGGACCGAGATTCCGATTGGTGACTCCCCGTCTCTCGGGCCCGCCGATGCGCCGATAACCATCATCGAGTTCATCGATTTTCAATGACCGCATTGCGTGGCGGTCGGTCCGACCGTCAAGCAACTTGTGGCCGGTTACCCCGAAAAAATTCGGTTGGTGATCAAAAATTATCCGTATAAGTATCGAGACTTCGCCCGTATTGCCGCCGAGGCTTCACTGGCGGCCGGAGATCAGGGTAAATATTGGGAGATGCACGATCTGTTGCTGACCCGGTCTCCTGAACTGGACCGGGCCAGTCTGATCGACTACGCCGACGAGTTGGGACTCGACGTCGAAACCTTTACCACGGCGATCGACACCAATGCCCATGCCGAGGAGATTGATCGTGATATCGCGCTGGCCGAGTCGATCGACCTCTACAACACGCCGACATTTTTTATTAACGGCCTGCAGGTTGTCGGTGAGCGACCCTTCGAGTATTTTAAGAAGATGATTGACGAGGAATTGGCGCGAATAGGAGAGTGACCGATGAACAGAATTGCATGGCTGGTGCTGGTCGTACTCTGTCTGCCGGCAGTTGCTCGGGCCGGGCAACTGGTCGCCATCAACGATGCGATGCTGCCCGAACAGACGCCTGAATTGGCTGCCAAGGCCGAACTTGGTAAAAAGCTCTTTTTTGACCGACGGTTGTCCGGCGACGGAACGATGAATTGCGGTACCTGTCATGATCCCGAACAGGGGTATAGCGATGGGATGGAAATCTCGCTCAACTACCCGACAACCAAGAACTGGCGAAACTCGCCGACGGTGATCAATGTCGTCTTCCAGGAGCAGTTTTTCCATGATGGCCGTGCCGCAACATTGGAGGAGCAGGCCCTGTTCCCGATGATGTCGGCCTTTGAGATGAACCAGAACCTCGATTTCCTTGAAGAGGAAATCCGTTCCGTGCCGCAATACGTTGCTGAATTTACCGAGGTCTTTGGTGATGGTGACGTGACGCAGGAGCGTATTGCTGCGGCGATTGCCGCCTTCGAGCGAACCCTGATCTCGCGCGATGCCCCGCTTGACCGGTTTCTCGGCGGGGATGAAACGGCGCTTTCGCCGGACGCGCGCCAGGGCTACCAGCTGTTTATCGGCAAAGCGGCCTGCGTTACCTGTCACTATGGCCCCAACCTGATGGACAATCGCTTTCACGCCCTGTATGTCCCCGAGAATCCAGAGCATCTTGAAGATCCGCGGATCACTGCCACTCGGCGTTTTGTCGCCAAGCTCCATGATTTTGATGCGTACCGGACGCTGGACGAAGATCTTGGACGCTACCTGATCACCAAGGACCGTGCCGACTGGAAGGCCTTCAAAACCCCCACGCTCAGAGAGATTGCCGCAACCGCTCCGTACATGCACAACGGCATGTTTGCGACGCTTGATGAAGTGCTTGACTTTTTGGCCGCCGGCGGCGGAGCCGGCACGACCGCCCTGAAACCGTTGGAGCTTTCACCGACGGAAAAAGCACAGCTCAAAGCCTTCCTGGAGGAAGGCCTTACCGGTGAGATCAGCCCGTTAACCTATCCCAAGATACCGTAAGGAGACGCATGACCATTGATATCCCAACCCTGATTGAGCAGCGGCCGCATCTCAAGGACCCGATCGAGCTCTATGCCCGCTGGCAGCAGTTTCAGCAGGAGCTGGCAGCGCTGCTGCCGATCGCCGGAGAGGGTCTCTCGGCCGCTGATGCCCGAGCCTACCCGAAGGAAG
The DNA here is from genome assembly GCA_964620665.1 of uncultured Desulfofustis sp. Lineage (GTDB taxonomy): Bacteria > Desulfobacterota > Desulfobulbia > Desulfobulbales > Desulfocapsaceae > Desulfofustis. The sequence goes on from CAZUJZ010000002.1 coordinate 24,715, forward strand.
CGGCTGCGGCCGTCTTGCAATTGTTTATCGAGACCTTTGAGCTGCCGGAAGAAGAGCTGGCCCCGCTCGGCCGGACACTGGAGCAGGGTGAGTTCGATTTTATGCAGTTGCCGCTCGATGCTGCACCCCTGCACGCCGCCGAGCCGTTTGCTGATGAAGAGTGGGCGTCTCTGCTGTTTCTGTTGAGCCGGCCTTATTTTCTGGCCTTGCGGGAGCGTTTTGTGCTCGACGGCAGCACCTGGGAAGACGGTCGCTGCCCGCTCTGTTCGGCACGAGCGGCGCTGGTTTCCATTGCGGATGGTCCGCAACGTCGCCTCCATTGTTCCTTCTGCGGTACATCCGGCCCGTATCCCCGGTTTATCGGTTGTCTGCAATGTGGCAGCGACAACGTCGACAAACTCAATACCCTGATGTCCGATGATGAGCCGGGATTTCGGGTGGCGACCTGCGACGATTGCATGACCTACGTCAAGGTCATCGAAGATTCCGCTTTACAGAAAATGACACTTGACCTGGCGGACCTGGCAAGCCTGCCCCTCGACCTGGTCGCCCAGGGGAAAGGCTATGCCCGTCAGGCACCCAACCCCATTGGTTTGAAAAAAATGGAGTAAGCGGCGGGCCGCTTGGCCCAGGCAGGTTTTGTTGTATTGCCACGGGCCGTCCGATCGGGCGGCCCCCTTTTTTGTCGTGATTCCCGGTTTGCCGAGGCCGGCTTATCAGGACAGTTCCTCGAACAATTTTTCCTGATCGGACGTACCGATAAATATCAATTCGTCTTCTTCTGCGATCCGTGTTTCCGGGTCGGGACTGATGTGCAGATGGTCATCTTTCCGGATGGCAATGATGCTGAGGCCGGTTTTTTCGCGGATGCCGCAGGTCATGATCGAGGTGCCGGCGTAGTGTGGTCCGGCCCGGCGCTGCAGTACGACGAGGCCTTCGGTAAACAGCGAGATCTCGTTTGGTTGCAGGAGCTGAAAAATGGTGCCGGCGCCGAGGGAGGCATAGGACATGACCTGGTCTGCGCCGGCCATATGCAGCTTGGTCACGCTTCTCTCGAGAATCGACCTGCTGATGATCTGTATGTCGGGACGCAGTTGTCGGCAATAAAAAGTCAGATAGATATTCATGTCATCACTGTGTGTCGTGATGATGATTGATTTGACCTGCTCGATACCGGCGCTGCGCAGGGTATCGAGGTCGGCGGCGTCGCCGTAGATGGTCTGCTCGAGATAGGCGCCCTTACCGATATTGGCACGTTTTTCGACAATGCGGAAAATAATGCCGTACTCGTCAAGCGTCGCCGCCGCCACCTGACCGACCCGCCCGCCGCCGAGGATCAACACCTGCGGGGTGTCGGGGGACTGCTGGTAAGCGACGACGAAATGCTCGTCGAAGGCCTTGAGTTGCCCGCTGGTGCCGGCCAGAATCAGAATGGTCTGCGGACTGATAAGCGTGTCCGGCGTGGCGACGATAAACTTGCCTTTTTCCATCATGCCGATAGCCGTGACCCCGGTGGCTTGCCGAATACCAGCCTGGGCCAGGCTTTTCCCCTCCAGGCTGGTGTAGCGGACCGGCAACTCGGAAAGGATCAAATCGCCGAAGCGGCCGATCATCGTGGTTCCCCGGCCGACACCGAAGGCCCTGCGGGCGAGTGCTATGCCGAGCATGGTCATGAACTCGTACACGCTGACATTGCCGGAATACTCGAGGATGTCGATGGAATTTTTGTTGGCGGCGTTGGTGACGATCGGCACGTCTTCACTGACTTGACGGATGGTAAAGCAGATATTGGTGCTGATCAGGTCGTCGTTGGTCACGACGATCAGTGCCGCTTTATCCGCCTGTGCCTGGCGATAGGTCTCCCGACGATCGAGATCGCCGACGATAACCCGATAGCCTTGATCGAGCAGGGTGGCGGCGTGCTGCTGGCTGCCGGTGATGATGGAATACGAGATTTTCTGCCGCTTGAGGTAGTCGATCAGACGAACGGTGATCGGATCGACATTGGTGATCAGCACGTGCCTGTCGGTATCTTCCGGCAGATACCGTGGGGTTCGGGCCTTTTCCTGGGCGTCGAGCCAGGGGGCGTAGAAGAATTGGATAAAGGTGAAGGGCAGGATGATCAGCAGAAACAGCACTCCCGAGATGAGCACGAAGATCGAGAAGAGCCTGCCGAGATCGCTCTGGAAAGTGATATCGCCAAAGCCCAGCGTGGACATCACGGTCATGGTCCAGTAAAAACCGGTGACCCAGCTGAAGTCCTGACCCTCGTAGGCCATCAGTACATGAAAAAGAACCGAGTAAAGGCAGATTACCGACAGCAGGAAACCGAGGAATTTGGACAAGAGCACCACGTTTCGTTTGGTGGTCTTGTCCTGAAAGAAAAACATCAATTGGGGGACGACGAACTTCATACGGCAACCTCCGCAAGAAGGTTAACGGACCCTGCATGGATCTCTGGGTACCCGGTGCAGTGCGGTAACAACGCGGCAATCATAACCGGCTCCAACGATACGGCGGGTCGGCACGGCACCCGGAGACAGGCAACTATAGCATATCGGCAATCCGTTCGGAAACCGCGCAATCATTTATCTCTCAGTTTTCTCGTATTCGTGACTTCAAGCTGAACCGGAGCGCGACGGTCGAGCATAGAGGAATCGGTAGGAGATGGTGGCCAGCAGAACGCCCACGGCCAGGCCGTACCAGGGAAACCAGGAAAACGATTGGCGAAACGCTTCGTTTTCAAGCATTTCAGCCGACAGCAGCGGTTGAGCCTGACTCAGACCGCTGCGCACATGGTCGATCAACAGCGCAAAAAGCACGCCGACCAGACCATAGGCCAGATTGAAGAGCAGGCCTTTGAAACTGAGCACGGTGGCCCGCTGGGCCGACGCGGTGGCACGATTGAGATAGTGGCTGGTGAAAAAGGAGGTGAGCAGCATACCGACCATGACCCCGGCCATCGGCAGGATCCCCAGATACGGGAAAAAGCCGTACAGTCCCCAGAGCGTTGCCAGCGTCAGCACCCCCAGCAAGCCGCAATTGGCGGCCGGCGAGAAGCGCTCGACCAGCCATTCCGCACCTTTGGGCACCAGCAGGCCGAGCAGGGAAAAGGATGCCATGATGATGCCGAAGCTCGCCTCCGGCAGATGAATCAAGCGAAAATACTGGCTGGCCAGCGTGATGATCAGTCGCAGGAGATGGTCATAAAACATGCCGAACAAGATGACGGCCAGGGCAAACGGCGTCTGTAGAATCCAGCGGCCGGCCTGCATGGTCAGGAAAAAGGCCCGGCGAATGGTCGCCAGTGATACCGTTTCTTCGTTGTCCCGCTCCTGCAGGCCGATGGTCGTGAAGAAGGCGCCGATGGCCAGCAGCAGCGTCAGGTAGATGGGAAAACGCATGGTGACCTGTTGGCTGACGGCCTGGTCGATGGCCAGCCAGTCCAGCAGCCGATTGACCAGGTCGGGATCGTAGACCAGGGCACCGACGGTCATCGCGACGACCCCGGCCAGGGCCTGCAGGCGCATCAGGACACTGAGTACCCGCGGCCAGTGATCGGGATTGCCTTCTTCGATCAGAGAATCGTAGGCGATTGCTTCGTCGGCGCCGCTGGCCATTGCTTCGGCCAGGCCGCTGAGTACCCGGTTGACGAGAAAGGCCCAGAATACCAGACTGATATTGGCCAGCGGGACAAAGGCGAGCAGACTCATTTCAACGATCATCAGCAGAGCGGTCAGCACCAGCAGGCGCCGCCGGCCAATCAGATCGGCCATCGCCCCGGACGGAATTTCGGCGCCGACGATGGTGACGGCCCAGACGGCATTAAGGAGCGCGAACTGCTCGAGGGTCAATCCGTAATCGAGGAAGAGAATGGTGAAGACCGGATAGTAGAAACGGGCGTTGAACAGGATCCTGAAGGCGATGAACAAACGGATATTCCGGATGGAGAAGCACGAGATTTCTTTTGTGCCGGCAGGGCGATGATCAGCGGCGATGGACATTGAACCGTTTTTCCAGGTGATGGACTCCGAGTGAGAGAATCAGGCAGAGACCGAGATAGATAACGGTGATGGTCAACCAGACTTCGATGGAGGCCTGGGTCGAGGCCATGACCTGGAGTCCTTGGAACGTCAGTTCCTGGATGGAGATGATGGACACGATCGACGAGTATTTGATCGTGTTAATGAATTCATTGGCCAACGGCGGCAGCATCAGCCGCAGCGCCTGAGGCAGGATGACGAAGAAGAGTTGCTGTCGGCGGGTAAAACCGAGCGCCCGGGCGGCATCCCATTGCCCGGTGTCGATGGCCTCGATACCGGCCCTGACGATTTCGGTAATGTATGCCGACTGGAACAGGCCGATGGTGACGACACCGGACAGAAACGGTACGATCAGGCCGGGCGGTGCGACCAGGACGGCCAGTCGTTCCTGCCACACCGGCGTCAAGCCGCGGACGAAGGACTCGACCCCGAGGGCGGGCAGGATCTGGTCGCTGACGAAGAAATAGAAGATGAAGATGAGCACCAGGGGCGGCGTGTTGCGGATCAACTCGACAAAGGTTCGGGTGCACAGCCGCAAAAAGAGTCCGCGCGCCGTGCGGGCGATGCCGATGAGCAATCCGAGAACGCCGGCGATAAGCATTCCCCAGATGCTCAGCCGGATCGTGGTGAACAGCCCCTCGAGCAGGATGTTGGGTAGCCAGCGACCGCTGCTCTCGTCGTAGCGAACAAGATACGTTGGGATGATGGACCAGTTCCACTGGTAATTGAGGGCAAACGCGAGCCGGTAGACGATGAACGAGATCAGTCCCAGCAGGCCGGCGATCAGGGCCAGGTCGAGCAGAGAGAGGGGGGAAGAGCGTCTGTTCATAAAGGATCGTGCCCGGAACGGAACTCACCGGTGATAAGCGTTTATTCCGGGCACCATGGCGGAAAAGAGCTGGCGGTCGCTACTTGACCTGGTCGACCCAATCGCGGGTTTCAAACCAGTAATGGTGTCGCTCGCCGAGCCACCCCTCCTCCTTGACACCGGTTATCCAGGAATTGAAAAAAGCCAGTGCGTCGGGGTCTCCCTTGCGCAGTGCGAAGCCGATCGGCTCCCTGGTAAAGGTGTCGTCGATCGGCAAAAACAGTGTGTCACGGTATGTCAGCGCTTCAAAGGCCGGTTTCGGGGCGTTGCCGATCACCGCGTGGACATTGCCGTTACGTAATTCCTGGTAGGCCTGAGGCTCGGTTTCAAACATGCGCAGAGTTGCCTGCGGCAGGTATTTCCTGGCCGCGTTTACCGCACTGGTGCCGAGTTTGACGGCGATCTCGACGTCTGCTTTGTTGAAATCGTCGAGAGAGTCGAAGCCGGCGGCCCGTTCCCGATGAGCGACAATGGCCATACCGGAATAGTAGTAGGGCTGACTGAAATTGACCTTGAGCGCCCGCTGCGGCAAGATGCCCATACCGCCGATGATCACATCGAACTTGCCGGTCAGCAAGGCCGGGATGATGCCCGACCAGGCCGTCGGCACGAATTCGACGGTGACGCCCATATCTTCGGCCAGTCGGCTGGCCACATCGATTTCAAAACCGACGAACTGACCGTTTTTATCTTTCATGGCCCAGGGCTCGAAGGTATCCATGCCGACCCGCAGCACGCCGCGTTTAACGACCTGCTCGATGACGCTGGCCTGGGCCAGTTCGTTCTGGATTGAAGCCGCCAGTCCGGGGCCGGCGGCAACAGTAAAGAGCATGAAGGTAAGAACAACGAGAAAATATTTCAGTCTGGTCTGCAGCATATCATCTCCTCCTCGGCGAATCATGACGACTGATGTTGATGGTTCGTGGTGCAATCGTTTGGTCAGGAAACATTGAGACGACTTTCCAGAAAAGCAACGAAGAAAGACAGGGTAATGGTAATCACCAGATAGAGAATGGCAACGGTGAACCATATTTCAAAGGTCAAAAAAGTTTCTGAAATCAAGGCTTGGGCCTGCATGGTCAAGTCATAGATAGCGATAGTGGAGACCAGCGCCGAATCCTTGATCAGGGAAACGGCCTGACTGGTCAGGGGGGGCAGAACGGTACGGATCGCCTGCGGCAAAATGATCAGTCGGTAGATCAGATGTTGTTTCAGGCCGAGACTGGCGGCGGCTTCCAGCTGGCCTTTTTCCACGGACAGGATGCCGGAGCGGAAGATCTCCGATGCGTAGGCACCTTCAAACAGACTCAAGGCCAGGACTGCTGCGGGAAAACGCTCCAGGCCGAAGACCGGACCGAGTACGAAGTAGATGAAAAAAATCTGGATAAGTAGCGGGGTGTTGCGTATTACCTCCAGGTAACCTCTGGCCAGAAGCTGGCCGACGGGGGACCCGGAAAGCCGCAGCAGCGCGATGAACATACCGATAAGAGTGGCAAAAACCAGGCTCAGCGCAGAGATGTGCAGGGTGACGCCGAGGCCATAGAGCAGCGGCCCGGGCGTTATGCCGGCATCGGAGATGGTAAAGAGGAACGGTTTGACGCGGTGCCATTGCCAGTTATAGCCGAGTGTCGAAAAACTTCTCGACAGGAGCCAGCCGAGCAGCACCACCAGCAAGGAGAAACGGATGGTGTCGATGATCGGAGCGCGATAGCGTGCAGCAATGCTCGTTGATGGACGGCCCGACGGTGCTTCGTCCATCAGCTGGAGCGTTTTTCGCTGAGCGTCTCGCGCACCGTTTCGGTGATCTTGCGAAAGTCGATCTTGCCGCTCCCCATTTTCGGCAAGTCCTCGAAGACGAGAAATTGCTTGGGCAGGGCAATTTTCGGTAATTGTTCGGCGAGTTTTTTTACGATTGCCTTTTCCTCGAGCGGTTCGGTGGTCACCGCGACGATCTTGGAACCCTTGGTCGAATCGGGTACTTCGACAACGCAGCACTGAACGTCTTCCGGCAGGATTTTTTCCAGGATGGATTCGATCTTGACGAGCGAAATCATCTCGCCGCCGACCTTGACGAAGCGTTTAATCCTGCCGACGTGCCAGAGATAGCCGTCTTCGTCGATATTTCCCATATCTCCGGTGTCGTACCAGCCGTGGCGAATATGCAGCGAGGTCTGTTCGAAATCGTCGTAGTAGCCTTTCATTACATTGTCGCCTTTGACGAGAATCCTGCCGTCCTCGCCGGGGCCGCATTCTTCACCGGTTTCGTAGTTCTCGATCCTGACCTGGACGCCCGGGATCGGCTTGCCGACGCTGCCCGGTCGATTGTCGCCGGGTGAATTGGCCGAGATGACCGGGGCGCATTCGGTGGCGCCGTACCCTTCATAGAGCGTTTGATCGTGCTTTTCTTCGAAGGCATCCCGCAGGGAATCGGGACATTTGTCGGCCCCGACCAGGGCGATTCGCAGCGAGTCGAAATCCCCTTTTTCCGATTTGCGCAGGTATCCCCAGAAAAAACTGGGTGTACCGACCATCAGCGTGGCTTTGTGGTCCCTGACGATTTCGCAGATGGTCCGATAATCGAGCGGGTTCGCGTAGGAGAGGATGGTGCAGCCGTGAAAAACCGGCACCCACAGGTTGACCGTCAGGCCGAAGACGTGAAAATAGGGCAATGATGACAGAAACTTGTCTTCCTGGGTAAAGCCGAACTGCTCGGCGGCCCCGATCACGTTGCTGGCAATATTTTTGTGGGAGAGTTGTACCGCTTTCGGGTCCTTCTCGCTGCCGCTGGTAAACAGGATGACCGCGACATCATCTTCCTGGCCGCCGCTGACGAGCGATTTGATCACCCCGGCCGGCAGCTTGGCAAGCAGGGCTGCCTTGACTTTCTGCAGGCCGCTCAACCCCTCCATGATGTCCTCGATATAGATCATCCCCTCGACATGGGGACAATCGATTTTCTCCAGCAGGGCGCGGGATGTGATGACCGTGTGAAAACCACATTTTTTCTGGGCGTAACGGGTATTGTGGTCGGCTCCGGTGGAATAGTTGATCATTACCGGGATACGGCCGCACATCAACAGGCCGATTTTGGTCAGGATACAGCCGGCCGAGGTCGGCAGCATGACCCCGACAAATCCCTTGTCGTAGGATTTGAAAACGGAGCTGAGCAGGAGTGAAGCGAGGAGCGCCCGATGATAGGAGACTTCCTTGTTGGTGGTGAAATCGTGGATGGCCAGCGCATCGCCCATCTTTTTGGCGATATCGATAAAGTGGTGATGAAGCAGCACGAGTCTTCCTCCTGGTTGAAAAAAACCCAAGGGGCGCAACGCCGATGCCGCCTGAAAGCACCCCCGGATCGTCATGCGGGACGGCGTGACCAAAACCTCTCCGGCCGCTACCGGTTGATTGGTAACTGGCTGAAATCGCTCAGTCTGAAGTTCGGCTCAGAGGATTTTGGGACACGTTTGCATTGAGTACCATGTTTGCTCCTGTTTGGCAACAAACGGAAGGGCGACGATTGGCTCCACGCGGGCTCTGTAGCCATCAGGTGTAAAAAATGTGATCCGGATTTGACGCTTCGGGATCACAAAGTTCAATGTGACCTGACACCTTCAGCAAAAACAAATCTCAAAATTCACAGGAGAAGAAGGTTAACACGTTCACCCCGAAGATCATTCGGGCTTATCAGGAAGCAGTTTAATTATGCAATGATGTCAAGATAATAACATTGCCAGCGCTAATCTCAATCAAAGGTTTACCGATACCTGCCGTTAAAAGTGACAGCAGGATGACCTCCAGCACTTGACAGGTCGTCCGCAAAAGCGTACGTTTATCCTCACGGAGGTATCATAATGAATATTATCAATGCAACGGAAGCCAGAGCAAAACTATATACCCTTATAGATGAAACTGCAGAATCTCATCAGCCAGTCATAATTACCGGCAAAAGAGGAAATGCTGTACTCGTCTCTGAAGAAGACTGGAATGCACTATCCGAAACACTCTATCTTCTTTCAGTACCGGGAATGCGGGAATCTATCAAAGAGGGGATGGAGCAGGATCTATCGGAATGTTCAAGGGAGCTTGACTGGTGACATGGGAGATTGTTTTCACAAAACAAGCTCAGAAAGATGCGAAAAAGCTGGCGAGTGCTGGGTTAAAGCTCAAAGCACAAAACCTGCTTGATGTAATCCGAGAAGACCCATTCCAAAATCCACCCCCTTACGAAAAGTTGATCGGGGATCTTGCCGGAGCGTATTCCCGGAGAATCAACATCCAGCACCGGCTCGTCTACCAGGTTTACCAGCAAGAACGTATCATTAAAGTACTTCGATTATGGACCCACTACGAATAGCCGGTATTGTTTCGGATTCTGAGCTGGATATCTACTTATGAAATATTTCTGCCTTGTCAGGAAACACGTCAAACTCAAGCCTCTTCAAAATGGTTAATGTGGCCAGTGGATATGTTCATATGCCTTAACGATGAACTGTATTAAGACACAATACGTGTCGGCAAGCATTGGTTTCATAAATTGTAATTACGGTTGACAATTTATGCATGCATGGTAAGCATAGAATCCATGATTACCAGAAAACTCACCAACAAGCTGTTGCAACTCGCTGCATATTATCCCGTCGTTGCAGTGACTGGCCCCAGGCAGGCCGGAAAAACCACGCTTTGTAAAGCAGCTTTCCCGGATAAACCCTATGTGTCGCTGGAATCCCTGGACTTCCGAGAGTTTGCCCTGACCGATCCTCGGGGATTTCTGATGGAATATCGGCAAGGTGCCATCCTCGACGAGATCCCGCAGGCACCTGGACTGGTAAGCTATCTGCAAGCCGAAGTCGATGAATCTCCAGAGCCCGGCCGTTTTATTCTCACCGGCTCACAGCATTTCGGTATATCGCAGGTTATTTCTCAGTCGCTTGCCGGGCGTTGTGGGATGCTGAATCTGTTGCCTCCGGATTATGATGAGCTTCAGAGCTTTTCCAATGTTCCGGATGATCTTTTTACCCTCCTTTGGCAGGGCGCTTACCCGAGGATCTACGACCATAACATTCCTGCCCATCAGTGGCTGGCCGACTATATCGCCACCTATGTGCAGCGCGATGTCCGTCAGGTCATGAATGTAGGTGATTTACTCACTTTTTCCAGCTTTCTCAAGCTCTGCGCCGGGCGCACCGCACAGGAAATCAATCTTTCATCCCTGGGGGGTGATGCCGGGGTTTCCCATAATACGGCGAAATCCTGGTTATCTATTCTGGAGGCCAGTTATATCATCCACCGGATACCTGCCTGGCATGTCAATATACGCAAGCAAATAGTGAAGGCACCGAAACTTCATTTCCTGGATACCGGCCTGGTCTGTTTTCTCATGCAGATCAGAGAGCCAGGACAACTCAGGTTACATCCTCTGCGAGGGGCTATTTTCGAAAGCTGGGTGGTGTCGGAGTTGTATAAAGCAATGGCCCACCAGGGTGAGCAGCCGATTCTGCATCATTATCGTGAAAGTCGTGGGTTGGAATTGGATGTGCTGGTACAGCGTAATGGTTGTCTGCATGCCATTGAGGTCAAATCGGCAGCCACGGCAGCTGCTGATTTTTTTAGGGGATTTGATCAACTTGCCGGGAGAGTAGAGACAGCCGGTCTGCCCCTGCGCCTGGATAATGTGGTGGTTTACGGAGGCGAGACATCGCAGAAGCGCTCAACAGCGAGGCTGCTCAGCTGGCGGGATGTGAGCAAGATTTTGCATCAGGAGTTACAGCATTAACGGGGTCGGCACATTTTACTCATAACTGTTCGATTTCAGAAAACATCTCGATTTGCAGCTTTGATTAAATGGTTAAGGTTGCCAAGTGGCATCTCTTCCCCTGGATAATGGGGGTGGATTGGTTGGAGATGGGCAAGGAAGATTCATCGATAAGAAAAATGTCAGTTCTGCCAGTTACATTGCAGCCTTTGTCAACAACACAAAGGGACTGCAATGGACTCAAGCGACAAAGCGGAAGTGTATCGAGGCAGAAAACCTCGGGAGTCACCGTTGTGGCAACTGTTCGATCATCACTCTGATGAGTTCGAGTACCGGTACGACGATCTTTTCTCTCGTGAATATGGCTTCTTTCGCCCGGTAATTTCCCATATAGTTCGGAAGTATCTGGAATGTGGTGATCTTGAGCAGGGTTTTGCCCGGGTGCGCTGCCCCGATTGTCACCATGAGTATCTCCTCGCCTTCAGCTGTCGAGGTCGTTGGTTTTGTCCATCATGTCATAGTAAGAAGGTGGTTCAGTTCGGCAGCCATTTGCAGGACAATGTCCTCTTTCCCGTTCCGCATCGCCAATACGTGTTCAGCATCCCGAAAATCATTCGCAGGTATTTTCTCTATGATCGCAAATTGCTCGGCAAGTTGAGCCAGTGCGCGGCATCGTGCCTCACGAGCTTTTTTCGGATCACCGTCGGCAAAATGCTTGGGACTCCTGGTATCGCCCTAGCTATCCAGACCTTCGGCGACTATGCTAAATGGCATCCACAGACCCATGCCCTGGTGGCGGATGACCTCTTCACCGAGACCGGGTGTTTTTATGTGATGCCGAAGGTTGACCTCCGGCCTCTTGCTGAGCTCTTTCGTGCTTCGGTTTTGAAGATGCTGAAAAACGAAGGACGTCTTGATCACACCTTGATAAAAAAGATCCTCCCCTGGCGGCACAACTCAGGGTTCAGTGTCCATAACGAAGTGCGGCTTCAGGTGGGTGACGCCAAGGGCATCGAGAATGTCGCCCAGTACATCATCCGCAATGCCTTTGATTAAGAAGATCCTGGCTCATCTTGGCTTGTTGCGGGGGGAAGAACAAAAGCGTGGTCCACCTCCAAAGAAATGTTCGGAAGTAGTTGTTGAACCTTTCGATGATGGCTGGCCAGAATATGAGGAGACTTTCATCGATGTGCAGGCATGATAATCGTCTGCTTCGGGGTACTGTTACCAAATTTTGGAGAATTGCCCGTTCTTGACGAAAAAGGTCTTGGCTATCTTGATTCGATGTCAGATTGTTGGTTTCAGGGTGAAAATAATTGCGAAAGCTGTCGATAAAAGATAGTTTTGACACATGGGATGGGATGGCCCTTCGTTGGAAAGGGCTTTTCTTAGGAAGCCCGAAGAAAGCGATGACTTATCACCACCTCACCTACTCAAACGGAATTGGTTCAAAATCCGGGATTCCTTCAGTCGGCAAAGGATTTGGATCAGCTTGAGCTGCAGATACTTGGTTTGTTGGTTTATCGGTGGCAACGGGAGTAGCATTAAGTACTTCGATAATTTCCTTCCGATCTTGTTGAACCGAAGGCAAGTCAGGACAGAGAGTAACTGCCTGGTTGAGTTTTGACAGTGCTTCAGTCGGCTCGTTATAATACTTGTGAAGAACCACACCTTGCAAATAGAAGTTCATGCAAAAATCAGGAATACCTGCCGCTGAACGCTCAAAGCTTTGCATCGCATTTGAAAAATAAGTGCTTTTTTCTTTTTGATCGTTTGAGGCCATAGCGATGGCTACTTCAATGCCTCCCAGATAATAATGGGCCATTGGATGCCAATTCTCGGCTAATTGTTCGGGACTCATTGCTCCGACTACTTTTCTCCACAAGCTTTGCAATGTCTCTCTATCATTCGCATTGATTGATTGTTGAATCTGGGTGTCCATGTCTTGAAAAAACCGTTCTGCCTGCTGCTCGTCCCACGTATCTCCTTGTACTGACACGACACTCCATGAAATGATATACAGTAAAATTAGCATCTGAATTGTTATACGTAGCACGTTCATCGGTCCTCTCTCCTGTTTCAATGGCAACTTTAATGTGCGATGGCTATCGAAGTTTCATTTTCTACGTAATTTCCAGTTGTCCGGGTTGGTCCAGCTTCCCTCAAGACTCTGGCTGATCTGACTCTTAATACATTGATCAAGCTCTCCGGATACCCTGCAGCCAAGTTGCTTCCAACGTGATGGCGGTTGAAAATGAGAATTAAAAATAGTACCCGCACGACATGCGGCGAGCATTTGGGCATTGATCTGGCCACAGTTGGGGCCGGTGGGGAGAGGTGGTTGGGCTGATTGCTGCCGATGTTGGACTGGTGCCGATCGGAGACCTGCAGGAGGGGCATTCATCTGTCTGTTGTAGCCCTCGAGCCCCTGTGCAAGGGAGTCTCCGAAGATGTCCCAGAAACCTTTTTCCGTTTGTGGTGTCTCCTGCATAAGAGTTTCCTGCTGCCATCTTTGCTGCTGCTGGGCGAGCCGTTGATTGATCAGTCCGTTCAGCCGTTGCACGTACGTGCAATTTTCTGATCTACCTTGGTTTGTCCACAAGATGGCGTGTTCCATATCGCCTCTGTTGAAGGCATTTAATGCATTGTATTCGGCCTGGACGCACGGCATCATACCGATTGCCCTGGGGTACCAAGCACAGTTTTGCGATGCTGCCAGAACGGACTCTAATCCACCCGTGTCCAGTGTCTGGTTGGCCCGGACGATGGCGGCATCGAACTCGCGTGCGAGTTCTTGGCAGCGAACAGTCGTTCTCTCCACTTGGGTGACGACGTCATCGATGTCGCCTAACGAGTCCTGAACAGGTAATTTTTGTTGGTCGAGATCATCGTCAAACTGATAATCAGAAACTGTATGCCGCACGTGTTGCGTTTGGATTTTCCGGGCTTGTGCCTGTTCCAGCGAGGTGGACAAACTGTTGGCATATGGACATTTTTTGGACACACCCCACTGCA
>CAZUJZ010000002.1:38492-41211 GCA_964620665.1 uncultured Desulfofustis sp.
GTTTCGTGCTGCAGAGACGGCATCGTTGAAACGGCGCTTTCGTTCAAGGCAGATGGTTTGGATTTTCCGGGCTTGTGCCTGTTCAAGCGAGGTGGACAAACTGTTGGCATATGGACATTTTTTGGACACACCCCACTGCACCCAATGAGCGGTTACGTCAAGTGCGCTTTCGTTGAGAGCGTTTGTTCCCTTGAGTTCGCCCTCAAGACAAGCGGCTTGATGTTTCCCGGCCTCATACCATGGGCAGCCTGTTGCAGATGATAGAACCGAGTTGACAGCCATCAGCCGGTTGATGTCGTAGTCGTTGTTTCGTGCTGCAGAGACGGCATCGTTGAAACGGCGCTTTCGTTCAAGGCAGATGTCAGCGCGTCGCCGCGCATGGCTTGCTTCGTATTTCTCGGTGGATTGAGCGTAGTGTGACTGGGCTCTCTCGTACCAGTCGCACTGTCGTGCCTGGTCGAGAATTTGTTTTCCACGGGCAAAATCGACGTGATTCCCCTTGGTCGCCATCTTCTTTTTGTATTGCTGATAGAGTTCCTGACATGTTTGCTCTTTTCGGGTTTGTTCCTTGACGGCTTTTTCATAGCGCTCGCTGGTTTGCGCGTAATGTTTCTCAGCGTCTGCTAGAAACCAGCAATTCAGTGCATCGGCCTTGGCTAGGATAGATCTGCCGATGTCAAAATAAGGGTTGCGCGTCGTCATCGCTTTTTTGTATCGATTTTTCAATTTGACACAGGCCGTTGCAGGTGCCGACGGATCATAAAGGAAGTAACTGAGTGAAACGGTAGAGCCTGGTGGCAGTTCCCAGCCAGCCTGTGGACTCTGTTCGATGATGCGGCTTGAATTCGCCTCATTCTCGTCGGAAGTGACGGACTCGTGAAGATCCGGACTCATGCCGGCCTCCTTGAGGATTGCGGACGCTCTCTCGAACGGGATACCAACAACGTCTGGAACCGAAACCTTGAGAAAGGCGGGGTCGAATCTCCATACCTTCAAGGTGACGGTGGTGTTCCATTCGACCTTCTCTCCGGAGGTTTTGTCCTGGCTTGCTACGATGTTCGCTTTTTCTTTATCGCCAGTTAGGATCAGCTTGGTTTGTATCCTGAGATGCGATTTATCAAGAAGAGGAACAGCATCAACAATTTTTTTCCCGACGACATCAGGAATTTCTGTCACATTGCTGCCATTGAAGTTCCACGGTATAGGGCCACCCATGAGTTCTGTCAATCTATCGGCGTCAGAAGAGGTCATCACACCAATATGCCTGGCGATGTCATCGAGTGTCAGTTGATTCGATTGGGTGGCCAAAACATCATTGTTTTCGAGATGTTTGCTTATCAACTTCTTAATTTGAGCAGTGGCGTTGGCGTCTTTTTCAATGCCGGGATTCACGAGGTATCTCGTCCACAAATCTTGAAAAATCTTGTTTTTTTGTTCTTTGTTAACCTCACCTGCGTTGTTCTTTAACCATGCATCAATTTTTGACAATTCATCAGAAAACGAATCCCTATCAACATCTCTCAGATAGCTGTGCGGCAAATTTTTGTCCTTTTCTGGGGCTATTTCGCCATCGTCTAATTCTAAGCTGACTAGATGTTTAGTGATTAGTTTCAAGTAATTATGGTGATCTTTAGTGGACATGCGTTGAAAATTGGGGAGCTCCAGAGCCGTTTTCAACATCCAAGCCTTTTCATCTTTAGTTCTTACATATTTCCTTTGCTCAGGTGGCACGAGATAATTCCCTTTACCATCCATCAGAGGTGCGAAACGAACGTCCACAGGCAGCATCTCATCTAAGCGTGTCATGATCTGGTTAGGGGTCCAGGAACCCTTTTGAGCTTCAGCTTTGAGCAAGGCCATTTGGCTTACGGTATGTTCATCAATGCTAAAGACTTTTTTTGGGCAAATAACTGAGATTAGCAGGCAGAGAGACAAGCAGATGAAGGATGAAGGCAGATGATAGATATAGCAAAATTTTTTCATGATATACTCCGCTGATCATTTACGGCTACACACCTCTGTGCTAATCAACACTAGCCTAACCTTCTTGTGTACCAATAGCAAGCTGCTATTGCACGTAATTTGACTCAGATTGTTAGGGAACAGAAAATGGATAACTGCAGCGGAGATAGCATCGTAAGCTTCGAGCTTGGCATCGTCGTACGCAACGAAGCAACCGGGCAAACTATTCCCCGAGTTGCATGAACTCTAAGTTCCCGGACGATTGTAACGATGAATCAACTTAAGCCATTATAATAAGGTGATATATTGCAATCTCTATCCACTCGAACCATCGTTACATCTCATCATTGTAACGAGACACAATCAAGACAATTATTCATGTGATATTATATGGTTGATTAGTTTCGCGTCGGCGTGAACCCGACTCTGATCGCGGAGCTCGACGGTCACGTTAGCGGCGACGGCAAGCGACGGACGACGACCGAGGAGGTGTATATCAAGCCGAGCGACGTGAGGATGCTTCAGGAGGCGGTGGAGAAGCTGAATTATGGCGAGGTGTTGGCGGGGGTGAGGAGGGGTGGCAACATGAGTGGATGATCAAATGGAGAAACCGTCATCCCGCCCTTGATTGACAAGTCGAGATAACCGCATTAAGAAAAAATATTTACTGATTACGCAGCAAACTCAGCTAAACGCATTTTCAGGGGAGGGGTGATCACTTGGTGATACCCCTGCCATGGTAGCCTGTTCCAAACCT
>CAZUJZ010000003.1:0-9117 GCA_964620665.1 uncultured Desulfofustis sp.
CCGGCAGAACCGACCAGCCCCGGGGAGCTCATTTTCATATAACCCCCATGACGGGGCGTCACAACGAACAATGAAACTGTGCAGTTTCATATAAAAACCCTCCTGATAGGGAATCACAATGAAGCATGAAAATATGCATTTTCATAAAAAAAAACAAAAAAATGGAGGACGATATGCCTGAACTGATCGTATTTCACAGCGGCAATCCGGCTTGAGTCAGTTGCCGGAAGGCTATGGTTGTAGCCGAAAACATGGAAAAAGCATTCCCAGAGAGGCTGATTGTCAAGAGCTTTACCACGGATTCCGAGGAAGCAAAGCAGTATTCCTTCAGAAGTTCGA
The DNA here is from genome assembly GCA_964620665.1 of uncultured Desulfofustis sp. Classification (GTDB taxonomy): domain Bacteria; phylum Desulfobacterota; class Desulfobulbia; order Desulfobulbales; family Desulfocapsaceae; genus Desulfofustis. The sequence continues at coordinate 340 of CAZUJZ010000003.1, forward strand.
CCAACGTTCTTTTCGAAAAAGAATTGGTGCCTCTTGACGTGGCGACAGATGAGAGCAAGATGAAAATGTTTTTATCTCAAAAATTATCGGGGAGTTAACCATGAAAGTATTGTTCATTATCGCCAGCGATGACGGCGAGACCATTTTCAACGCGATGCGGCTGGCTAATGTCGGCGTAAAGAAAGGTGACGAAGTCAGCGTCTTTATGCTCGGTAAAGGCGTCGTGTTCGAGCAGGCCGGCACCGAACAGTTCGACGTGATGGGACAGGTCAACCAATTCACCGGAGACTTTTATGTCTGAGGTGTCTGCATGAAAGCCCACGGTCTGGTGGGCTCAAGCACCTGTCCGATCGGCTGGATGGACGATCTTTACGAGATCATGATGGAAGCCGACAAAGTCATCACCTTTTAAACGACGAGACGCACCGGCGACGAGGTCTGTCCCGATGCCGATGCCGACGCTTGATCATCATCGCCGATCACCCCGTAATTACATCTTTATTTTACCGAGATTGAGCTTGAAAAAGTTCACCGGACTCCTGAGGCCACATTGACTGAGTTTGCCCGGCAGCTTACCGTTAATAAAAGCACCCGTTTCACCAAGCTGAAGCCTGCCTGGAAACATAAACAAATACGAGAGAAACCAGGCAGGCTGGATATGCCATGAAATCACTGATCGGAGATAGTGACCAAAAAGTCAGATCTTCTCTGGCTTATTTTCAGTAAACGGAGGACAACCATCCCCTTCTGCTCCTCAGCTTATGGCCGGAAAACTGGAAAATCTAGAGCATTTGATCAATCAAATCGACGCTGTTGCGGCCGAAGCGGATCATATCACTCTGGGCATGATTATGGAGGCCATTGGAAACCGTTCTTTCGGTCCTTTGCTGACCATGGTCGGGATAATTTTATTTTCACCTCTCAGCGGCATTCCGGGTATGCCGACAACCATGGGAGTGATGGTGCTGGTTATCGCTGTACAGCTTCTTGCAGGTCAAAGGAATTTCTGGCTGCCGCGCTGGTTGCTGAACCGCTCGGTTGCGAGCAAAAGATTGGCTCAAGCAGTCAATGGACTGACTCCGGCAGCCCGGCATATCGACTGCTGGCTGAAACCCCGCCTCTCTTTTTTTTTGCGGGGCATTGGGTTGACTATTCTCGCCATTGCCTGCATCGTCATTGCTGCGGTGATGCCGGTGATGGAGATCGTGCCTTTTTCCGCGACCAGTGCCGGTGCAATTCTTGCCATTTTGGGCCTGTCACTGATGACCAGGGATGGATTGATGGCTCTGATCGCTTATATTCTGACCACTCTGGTCTTTGTATTAATCGTTCAGCAGGTGTTCTAGCGTTCAGGCCACCATGTGATATGGTGCCTCCACCAAATCTCTGCGTTGAACGATTCTGTTGAACGATTCTTGCCGTCCCGCAGGATTCATGTCATGATAGAGACCGTACATTGACAAGATAGATTTTTGCCAAGGAGGAGTACCGATGAGTAATGGATTCGGACCCGATGATTTGCGGAGCCAGCTGCCGAACATCAGACTGGAGGATCTGGACTTTTCCAAGTTGACACGGTACATCAAGCTGGGGGTGGTTGCCCTGGCCCTGATTCTGCTCTGGTTATTAATGGGCTGGGGTCAGTCTTTTTATACCGACTGGTTGTGGTTCAGTAGTGTCGGTCATCAGGGAGTGCTCCTCAAGATTGTCAGCACCCGCATTGTCCTGTTTGTCGGTGCAGTTCTGCTTTTTCTGGTCCTGGCCGTCCCCAATCTTGTTGCGGCCCTGCGCAATACCGGCCGGATCCGGCCGCAGGGAGGGAAGATATCGCCGGATGCCTACAACTCCGCCCGTAAACTCCTGGTCGTCCTTGGCGGGGGTGCGGTTATTCTGGTAGCCCTGGTCCTGGCCTCTTCTCCGGCCGGGCAGTGGGAGACCGTGCTGCGCTTTTTTTATCAGGACGCCTTTGGCACCCAAGACCCGATTTTCCAGAGGGATTACTCCTTTTATATATTCACGCTTCCGGCCCTCGAGTTCCTGCGTTCCTGGCTGGTGGGTGCTGTGCTCGCCACCATGGCCCTGGTGGCCGCCGTGTATTATCTGAGCAGCATGCTACGGGAGGAGCTGTTCACGTTCACCGGCAGTGTCAGGTCCCACCTGGCCGTTCTCGGGGCCCTGCTTTTTGTCCTCATCGCCGCCGGACACTGGCTTGGCCGCTATGAATTGCTCTACTCCCAGATCGGTGCCGTGTACGGTATCGGTTACACGGACGAGTTGATTACCCTTCCGGCTCGAACCATTCTGAGCCTGGTGGCCCTGGTCACGGCGGGGACCTTGCTGGCAAGCGCCTACCTGCGGCATAACCGCTATGCAATCTGGGCGCTGGGTGGCTGGCTGGTCTTGAGTGTTGTGGCCATCAATGTCCTTCCCGGCCTGGTGCAGCGGCTCGTTGTGGAGCCGAGCGAGCTGGCCCGGGAAGAGCCCTACCTGGCCAACAATATCGCCTCCACTCGAACGGCCTTTGGCCTTGACAGGCTCCAATCCCAGGACCATCCCGCCCGTGGCGCGGTAACCCATGAGACTATCGAGGCCAACCAGGGGACCATCCAGAACATCAGACTCTGGGACGAGAGCCCTTTGCTCCAGAGCTACAACCAGATCCAGTTTTTCCGGCTCTACTACGATTTTCTGACGGTGCATACCGATCGCTACCAGGTTGACGACGAGCTGCGCCAGGTTATGCTGGCCACCCGTGAACTGTCCTCGGAAAAGCTGCCGACCGAGGCCCAGCGCTGGGTCAACAGATTCCTGCAGTTCACTCACGGTTATGGCGTGGCGATGAGTCCGGTCACCGAAGTGCAGCCCGGTGGCCGACCGGACTTTTTCGTTCGCGATTTGCCTCCCCAAGGGAATATTCCCCTGGAACGCCCCGAAATTTATTACGGATTGAAGAGCCTGGAATACGCCATCGTCAACAGCAGGATGCAGGAGTTCAACTATCCCGGCCAGGATGGCCCGGTTTACACCCATTACAAAGGGGACGGCGGCGTACGCTTGAGCTCATATTTCCGCCGCCTGATATATGCCTGGGAGTTCAAGGATCTGAATATCCTTATTTCCGGGGAGATCAGCTCGGAGAGCCTGATCCAGTACCGGCGCACCATCAACGAACGCTTCGCCACCGTGAGCCCGTTTCTCCAGCGAGATAACGAGGCCTACTCAGTGGTGGCCGACGGACGCCTGTTCTGGATCCAGGACGCCTATACCACAACCAATCGCTATCCCTACTCCACCCCTTGGGAAAACAGGTTCAACTATATCAGAAACAGCGTCAAAACAGTGGTGGACGCCTACGACGGCAGTATCGACTATTACATCTACGATGCGGAAGACCCGCTGATCCGCACCTATCAGTCCATTTTTCCGGGCCTCTTCAAATCAAGGGAGCAGATGCCGGACTATCTGCAGGCCCATGTGCGTTTCCCCCAGGACCTGTTCACCGTGCAGACCCAGATGCTGCTCCAGTACCACATGAAAGATCCGGTGGTCTTCTATAACAAGGAGGACCAGTGGTCCGTACCCATGCAGACCTCCTTTGGCAAGACCGAAGTGCTGCGGCCCTACTATATTGTGGCCCGGTTGCCCGGTGAGGAAAAAGAGGAGTTTCTGCTGATCCAGCCCTTTACCCCGATCAACCGGCACAATCTGGTCGGCTGGATGGCCGCCCGCAGCGACGGTGAGAACTACGGTGACCTGGTCCTGTTCCGATTCCCCACCGGCCGTCACGTGGACGGTCCCAGCCAGGTCGAGGCCAGGATCGACAATGACGCTGTCATTTCCGAGCAGTTTACGTTGTGGGGCCAGGTCGGGTCCGAGCTGTTGCGCGGCATTCTACTGGTGATCCCCCTGGGTGATTCCATCCTCTATGCCGAGCCGATCTTTCTAAAGCCCGAGAGCATTGATTTTCCGGAGTTGCGGCGGATCATTCTGGCCGATTCACGGCAGGTGGTCATGCACCAGACCCTGGACGATTCCATCGATGCCCTGGTCGGCAAGTTGCCGGCCGTGGCCCCCCTGGCAGCGGTCGAAGATGAACCGGTGGATACCACCACCCAGCAGGCGCCGCCTGACTTCCAGGAAAAGCTCAACAATGCCATCGACACGCTGCAGGAGGCGGTTGACCAGCTACGAGACCTGACGCGGTAAGGCGAGGAAGACACCGGCGGCCACGGAGTCTGTCCCGATGCCGGGCCTGGATCTCGATTATCGTGAGCGCTCCTCGATGGGCAGGTAGTGACGATCGGCAGGCCCGACATAGTCGGCACGCGGCCGGATCAACCGGTTATTGCCCCACTGTTCCAAGATATGCGAGGTCCAGCCGACAACCCTGCTGACCGCAAAGATCGGCGTGAACAGCTCACGCGGCAGTCCCATCGCGGTGTAGAGACAAGCGGTATAGAGGTCGACGTTGGCAAAGACCTTGGTCTGTTCAAGCACCACCCGCTCGATCTCCTGGGTGATCTGGAAATAGATCGAGCAGCCGGTATGGGTGGTGACTGTCCGGGCGTAATCACGCAATACTCTGACCCGCGGGTCCTCGCAGCGGTAGACGCGGTGCCCGAAGCCGGGAATCTTGACCTTGCCGGCCAGTTTTTCAAGAATGGTCTTTTCCGCTCGCTGCGGACTGCCGATTTCGTCGATCAGCTGCATCACTTCCATATTGGCACCACCGTGCAGCGGCCCTTTCAGGGTACCGATCGCCGAGGTGACCGACGAATAGATGTCGGCCATGGTCGCCGCGGTAACCCGGGCGGCAAAGGTGGAAGCATTGAGTTCGTGGTCGGCATGCAGGATCAACGCCACATCGAAGGCCCGTTCGATCAGGGGATCCGGCTCCTTGCCTTGGAGAGTATAGAGAAAGTTGAAAGCGATGCCGTGTCCCGGCACCGGCTTGATCGGCTCCAGTCCCTCACGCAGACGCTGGTGGGCGGCAACCAGCAGCGGGATGCGCAGGGTCAGGCGCTGGGCCTTGCGCAGGCAAGCATCGAGCCCGGTATTGCCGCTGTCCGGGTCCCAGTGGCCGAGCGATGAAACGGCCGTGCGGATCACCTCCATCGGCGTCGCCGCCTTCGGAAACATACGCAGGATCATCGTCGTCTCCACCGGCAGCTTCATCGACCCGGTAAATCCGTCGAGAAAGGCCTTGAACTCGGTGATCCGGGGCAGACAGCCATACCACAACAGATAGGCCACCTCCTCGAAGGTGCTCTTCTCGGCCAATTCCAGCACATCGTAGCCGCGGTAGACCAGGCGGCCGTTCGTGCCGTCTATGCAACAAATTTCCGAATTGCAGGCAACGATATCCTCAAGGCCCGCACCGGCCTCCGCCAGTTTCTGCTCGTCAGTCGGGTTCATGCCTCTTTCGCTTCCTCTTTCATTGCTGAATAATCATGGAAAACACGGTAAGATACGGTATTTCACTGCTCACGTGAGTTCGCTGCAGAAATCTGTTTCTACACGACGCAACGGATGTATGTCCACAACGAACTTTCGTTCGCATCAGAAAACTTCATAGGATACATCAGATGTTCTGTTCCATAAAACGATCATGACTTCTTTCACCAACCGGGCGATCGCTCTCATTCGAGCCATACCAGCCGGCACCGTCACCACCTATGGTGCGATCAGCGCAGCGGCCGGCAACCACCGGGGTGCCCGGCAAGTAGCCCGCTTGCTCGCCGGCAGCTCGGAGTCTTTCCAACTGCCCTGGCACCGCGTGGTCAATAAAGACGGGATCATTTCCCTGCGCCTGTCGATGGGCCATATCCTGCAGCGTCAATTACTGGAAGCGGAGGGAGTAACGGTGAGCCCCGACGGCAGGATCGATCTGTCCCGTTTTCTCTGGTTACCCGGCGACTCGTCATCTTCATCCAGCCCGGTGCGGAGCTGACCATTGTGTTACAATAGAACAAAAAGGTTGCAGATGTCAGATACGCACGTGAATATGCGGGAGCGAGCTGCTCGGTACGGTCCGTGTCTACGGAGGCATGCCCCCACCGCCCGCTGTTTTTCTCTGTGAGCCGGCGTGTCGGTCAACTATCCGGGACCCGCTTGAGCCGACTGGCACACAATCTGCTTCGGAAACCCCGTAACCTGCGATGCTTTGTTAACGGCTCTCCGACATACCGAATGATCCATCTCTTCCGGTCCGGGTATGAAAAAATCGCCAGGTTGTCCATTATATCCACTTATCGAGAAGGAGTACGCGCATGGGATGGAGGAGCGTGACCGTCTGGTCCATCGTGTTGTTTTTTTCTATCCTGTTCCCACAGGTTTCTTGCGGCGCAACGGTTCAGCTATCCGTCGCCGCCAGCATGACCGATGCGGTCAAGGCCTTGACGGCTGATTTTGGCAGGAGCCACCCCGATACCGAGATTTTTTCCAACTTCGCCTCTTCCGGGTCCCTTGCCAAACAGATCGAGCACGGCGCTCCTGCGGATATCTATATCTCGGCAAACAATAAGTGGATGAACTATCTGGCAGAAAAGAATCTGGTCGACACCGACTCCGTGCGAGTTTTCGTCTACAATACCCTGGTGTTTGCCGGCGATCCGAATCTCAAACCCATCGCCTTTGGTGATGTTGCGAAGCTGGAACTGATCGCCATCGGCACCCCGGAAAGCGTTCCGGCCGGACAGTACGCCAAACAGGCCTTGACCGCCGGCGGATTGTGGGACACACTGGAGCAGAACAACCGGCTGATGATGGCCAAAGATGTCCGCCAGGCCCTGATGTATGCCGATCGCGGTGAGGTCGACGGGGCATTCGTCTACAAAACCGACGCGCTTCTCGCCAAAAACGCCGCGATCCTGTTCACCGTTCCGGACACGCTCTACGACCGGGTGGCTTACCCGGTCGCGTTAACGTTGTCCGGCGCAACCAATGAGGGGGCTCGGACCCTGTTCGACTACCTGAAAACACCGGAAGCGACCGCCATCATCGCCGGCTTCGGTTTCCAGCCGGCCCGCTGAACAAAGTGACGAGGGAACCGACTGTGCTCACCCTGTCCAACGACGATCTGACAGCCATTCGCCTGTCCCTGCAGGTTGCCGCCACGGCAACACTGATCGCGCTGCCGCCCGGCATCGCCGCCGCCTATTTTCTCGCCTTTTCGAAGATGCGGGGGAAAGCACTGGTGGAAGGATTGATCAACCTGCCGCTGGTATTGCCGCCGGTGGTCGTCGGCTATCTGCTCCTCCTGCTGCTCGGCCGCAACGGCTGGCTTGGCGGGATACTGGCCGACTTCAATATTCGCGTCATCTTCACCCTGACCGGGGCCGTCATCGCCTCTTCGGTGGTCGGTTTTCCGCTGCTGGTGCGCTCCATCCGCATCGGCCTCGAGGGTATCGACCAGCATTGTATCCAGGCGGCACGAACACTGGGCGCCGGTTGGTGGGATTCGTTGTTGACCATTATCCTGCCCCTGTCCGGCCGGGCCATCCTGGCCGGCATGACCCTGATGTTCGCCCGTAGTCTCGGTGAATTCGGCGCCACCATCATTCTGGCCGGCAATATTCCCGGGGTCACTCAGACCATTCCGCTGGCCATCTATCAGTACACGAGCATTCCCGGCGGCGACCGGATGGCCCTGTCGCTCTGTCTGGTATCGATCAGCCTGTCGTTTGTCGTGCTGCTTACCAGCGAAGCTGTCAACCGCACCATGTCACGGAATTAAACCATGCTGCTGGAGATCGACGTTGAAAAGCGACTCGGCTCCTTCCTCTGCCGCATTGAATGCCGGCTGGAAGCACATTCCTGGGGCGTCTTCGGCCCCTCCGGCAGCGGCAAGACCACCTTGATGAATTTCCTGGCCGGCCTGATGCAGCCCGATCGCGGCACGATCAGCCTTGACGGCGAGCCGCTGTTTGACAAAGACAAAGGCATCAACGTGGCACCGGAGAAACGACGTATCGGCGTCGTCTTTCAGCACGCCTACCTCTTCGAGCATCTCAGTGTCCGCAGCAACCTGCTCTATGGCCTGAAGCGAACTCCCCCGGAAAAACGGACCATCGACCCTGAGCGTTTATCCGACGCTCTCGATCTGAAACACCTGCTCGACCGCCGCGTCACGCGGTTGTCCGGCGGAGAGAGACAACGGGTGGCGCTGGGCAGGGCGATGCTCGCCAGCCCTCGCCTGATCCTGCTCGACGAGCCGCTGACCGGGCTGGACCGAGCCCTGAAATTCAGGATCATTCCGCACCTGCGGGCAGTGTTTGCCGAATTTTCCATTCCGTACCTGTTTATCAGCCACAGTCACCAGGAGTTGCGATTGATGACCGATAACGTGCTGATCTTGGAGCACGGGAACGTGGCACGGCTCTCGGGTAGCGAAGAGCTGGCCCGCTCAGCCGATGTTTCAGCCGATCGCGGCTACTCCAATTTCCTGGAACTGGCAGATCGGCACGATTGCGGCAACTTGCTCACCTACCGATGGGGAGAGAACCCATTGACCGTCGTTAAGACGGCGGACGCGCCGGAAGCGGCCACCTTTTCTCTGAACGCCCGGGACATCGTCTTGTTCAAGCGCCACCCGGAGGCTTCGAGCGCCCGCAATATCCTGGTAGGCACGGTCCGTTCGACCCAGCTCACCGACTGGCTGGTCCGGGTGGAACTGGATTGTTGCGGCAGCACCCTGATCGCTGAAATTGTTCCGCAATCCATGGAAGAACTCGGCATTCAAGCCGGCACCGAAATCGTCGCCGTATTCAAAGCTTCCGC
>CAZUJZ010000003.1:9217-40686 GCA_964620665.1 uncultured Desulfofustis sp.
CCCCTTTCGTAACTCAAACGACTTGTAGGACTTGTCAAACCCGGTCAACGTATGGTATTATTCTTTTGGTCTGACCATGTCTATATCAGGCCAGAGTTGCCGACTGTCGCCGATAATTATTATGAGGAAATTGTACTTTTGCCGGCACAAACAATGAACATAAAAAGCAGCGACACCTCCATCCCGCTCATTTCCTCGTACCACACAAACTCCTTCCCAACAAAAAGAACTGGTCTTACCAGTCATGTTTTGCTGACTCGCCACGCTCCAGGGTCTTCCCCGACGCCGCTGCATCAGGAGCTTGCGCCTCCGGACACAGGTGGTTAGATGGGCTGTCCAGACGCGTGCGGGATTAACATTTATCTCAGAACAGGGGTGCCATGACTACTACAAGTAAACACAAAAATGCACCAGCCAAACAGGAGGCGGTGCATACCGATCCGCGCTACAAGCTGGTGGACCGCACGCTGAAACGATTCCGCTACCAACAGGATGCCCTGATAGAAGTGTTGCATACAGCTCAGGAGGCGTTCGGCTTTCTCAATGACGAATTGATGGTCTATATCGCCCGGGAGTTGAAGCTCCCCCAAAGCTGGGTGTACGGCGTCGCAACGTTCTACCATTTTTTCTCCCTCGAACCGCAGGGAGAACACACCTGCGTCGTATGCATGGGAACCGCCTGCTACGTCAAACGATCGGCCGAGATCGTCGCTAAAATCCAGGACGAATATTCCATTAAACCGGGAGAGACAACCGCCGACGGCAAACTGAGCTTGGCAACGGCTCGCTGTCTGGGCAGTTGCGGCCTGGCTCCGGTTCTTGTGGTGGATGACGAGGTTCTCGGCAAGGAAACACCGGAGTCGACGCTGCAGAAAATCAGGGAAGCCGTCTCCGCATCGCCCGATAGCAACGGTGAAACAGCGGCTACCGCCAACCGGCAGGAACAAGAGGAGCGCGCATCATGAACAGGGAAGAATTGCAAGCCATCGGTGAACGCGAACGGGAAAAACAGCGAAGCTATCGCTGCCGTCTTTTGTGCTGTGCCAGTACGCCGTGCCTTTCCTCCGGCGCCACCGCGGTGATCGAGACCTTCAAGGAACTGATCAAGGAGCACGACCTGGAAGCCGAGGTCACCGTCACTTCCACCGGCTGCATGGGACCCTGCAGCCGCGGCCCACTGGTTATCGTCCAGGTAAACGGTCAGGAAGATGTCATCTATGAACAGGTAACCCCGGAACTGGCCCGGGACATTGCCCTGACCCATGCAGCACCGGAACCTAAAGCGCTGGAGCGCAACGTCCTGCCTGCCGATCTGCCGTTTTTCAAAAAACAGAAGAAAGTGGTGCTGTCCAACAGCGGTCTGATCGACCCCACCCGGCTGGAGAGCTACGTGGCCAGGGGCGGCTACAGCGCGCTGGCCCATGCCTTGCGGGAAATGACCCCGACTGAGGTCTGCGAGGAAGTCATCAAAAGCGGCCTGCGCGGCCGGGGCGGCGCCGGTTATCCGGCCGGCCTGAAGTGGAACCTGGTGCGCAAGGCGCCGGGCGACAAGAAATACATCATCGCCAACGGCGACGAAGGCGATCCGGGCGCCTATATGGACCGGACCCTGATGGAATCAGACCCGCATCGGGTGCTCGAAGGCATGGCCATCGCCGGGTATGCAGTGGGTGCCGACCAGGGTTTTATCTATGTTCGCGGGGAATATCCGATCGCCGCCAAGCGATTGGAAAACGCGATCCGCATGGCCGAACGGCGCGGCCTGCTCGGCAGTCGCGTGCTCGACAGTTCGTTCAGCTTTCGCATCGACATCAGAATCGGCGCCGGCGCCTTTGTCTGCGGCGAGGAAACGGCCCTGATGGCATCCATCATGGGCCGTCGCGGCCAACCCTGGCCGCGACCGCCCTACCCGGCTCAAACAGGCCTCTGGGGGTTACCAACACTGATCAACAACGTCGAGACTTTCGGCAATATCGCTCCGATCATCGAACACGGCGCCGACTGGTATGGCGCCATCGGTACCGAGAAGAGCAAGGGCACGAAAATTTTCGCGCTGGCCGGCACCGTCGAGACTACCGGCCTGATCGAGGTACCGATGGGCATCCCGCTGCGCGATATCGTCTTCGATATCGGCGGCGGCATCGCCAACGGCCGGCAGTTCAAGGCCGCCCAGACCGGCGGACCGAGCGGCGGCTGCATCCCCGCCGATCACCTGGACACCCCGGTCGATTACGAGAGCCTCAGCGCGCTCGGTTCGATCATGGGATCCGGCGGTTTGGTGGTCATGGACGATACCAGCTGCATGCCCGATGTGGCCAAGTTCTTCATGGAGTTCTGCATGGACGAAAGCTGCGGCAAATGCGTTCCGTGCCGGGTCGGTACCGTCCAGCTGCACCGTATCCTGGAGCACATCACCAACGGCAGCGCCACCGCCGACGATCTCGCCCGGCTCGAAGAGCTGTGCATAATGATGAAGGAAACCAGCCTCTGCGGTCTCGGACAATCGGCACCGAACCCGCTGCTCAGCACCCTGAAATATTTTCGCGAGGAATACGAGGCCCACATCAGTAACCGTACCTGCCCTGCCGGCACATGCACGATGACCGAGGTTCCGCCGCTGCAACTGACCCGGGATCTGCTCCGCCACACGCTGCAGGCCAAAAACGATACGGAGGTGTCATAATGTCCGTTGTCACCCTGCATATCAACGATGAACTGGTCAGCGCCCGCAGCGACCAGAAACTGCTCGAGGTGATCAGGGAGCAGGGTATCGACATCCCGACACTCTGTCACATGGACGGCATCAGCGACCTTGGCGGCTGTCGGCTCTGCCTGGTCGAGATCAAGGGCTCCAACCGGCTGCTCGCCGCCTGCGTGACCCCGGTCCAGGAGGGGATGTCGGTCTACACCCACAGCGAGCGGCTCGTCAAATATCGCCGCATTATTATGGAGCTGCTGCTCTCCGAGCGCAATCACACTTGCGCGGTCTGCGTGATGAACGGCCACTGCGAGCTGCAATACGAAGCCGCCGAACTGGGAGTCGATCATGTCCGCTACGAATACCTGGCCCCCGATCTGCCGATCGACGCCAGCCACAGCAATTTCACGCTGGATCACAACCGCTGTATTCTCTGCCTGCGCTGCGTGCGGGTCTGCGACGAAGTGGAGGGCGCCCACACCCTCGATGTGATGGGCCGCGGCACCAACAGCCGGATCATCACCGCCTTGAACCGCCGTTGGGGGGATAGCATCAGCTGCACCAAATGCGGCAAATGCGTGCAGGTCTGTCCGACCGGCGCGCTGTTTGAAAAGGGCTCATCGGTCGGCGAAATGGAAAAGCGCCACGCCTTCCTGTCCTGGATCCTCAACGGTCGTGAGCGGAAAGAATGGCATTGGTAACCTCCGGGATCGTCTCGGTATTTTTTCGAGAAAAGGAATAACGTCATGAAAACACAAAAACCAAACAAGAAAATCCGCCTGGCGACCGCCTGGTTTGGCGGTTGCTCCGGGTGTCATATGAGCCTGCTCGACCTGGACGAACGACTGATCGACCTGTTCCAGGCCGTTGATCTGGTCTACAGTCCGATCGCCGATATCAAGACGTTTCCGGAAGCGGTCGACGTGACGCTGGTGGAGGGAGCGGTGGCCAATGTCGACCACCTGGAGTTGGCGGAAATCATCCGCCACAACTCTTCGATCGTCATCAGCTTCGGCGACTGCGCCGTGACCGGCAACGTCACCAGCCTGCGCAACCGGCTCAACATCGATGACCTGCTGACCAAGGTCTACCGGGAAGGCCCGGGCAAGGCGCCGCGCGGGCTGGAAGATGACGGCATCATGCCGGCGCTGATCCCGAAGGTGCTGCCCCTGCACCAGGTGATCCACGTCGACGCCTTTCTTCCCGGCTGCCCGCCCGATCCGGAACATATCTGGAAGGCGGTCAGCGCCCTGCTCGAGGGCCAGCCGGTGCGCCTGACGCAGGAAATGAGATACTTTGGTTGAACAACTTGCTCCCAGGAGGAATAGAATCATGGGCCGAACGGTTACCATCGATCCCGTGACCCGTATCGAGGGTCACGCCAAAATAAGCATCCGCGTCGACGATAGCGGCGCGGTGGAAGATGTCCGCTTTCATGTCACCGAGTTCAGGGGGTTTGAAAAATTCTGCGAAGGTCGCAGCTTCTGGGAAATGCCGGGCATCACCGCCCGGATCTGCGGCATCTGCCCGGTATCGCACCTGATGGCCTCGGCCAAGGCCGGCGACGCGATCATGGGCGTGCGAATCCCACCAACCGCCGAAAAACTGCGCCGGCTGATGAACTGGGCGCAATTCGTGCAGAGCCATGCGCTCAGTTTTTTCCATCTGAGCGCCCCCGACCTGCTGCTCGGGATGGACAGCGATCCGGCCACCCGCAATATTGTCGGTCTGGTATCCACCTACCCCGATGTCGCCAAGAACGGTATCAGGCTGCGCCAGATCGGCCAGGAAATCATCCGCATTCTCGGCGGCAAGAGCGTCCACCCGTCCTGGACGGTGCCCGGCGGCGTCCGCCAACCCTTGCAGGCGGACGACCGCGACCATATCAAACGGCTGCTCCCGGACGCCTTCGATATCATTGAATTGGCACTCGACCTGCTCAAGGACTGCTTCGAATCCCATGCCGGAGACATTGAGTCCTTCGGTCACTTTCCGAGCCTGTTTGCCGGCCTGGTAACACCGGACGGCGGCCTGGAGCATTACGATGGACTGCTCCGGGTGATGGACGCCGACGGCAAGCTGCTCGAGGAAGGCCTTGACCCGGCCCGGTATCGCAGCATCTACGAAGAGGCGGTGGAACCGTGGAGTTACCTGAAATTCCCTTATTACAAACCGCTCGGCTATGAAGGCGGCGCCGGCATGTATCGGGTCGGGCCGCTGGCCCGGATCAATATCTGCGATTTCATCGGCACCGCCCGCGCCGATCGGGAATTGCGGCAATTCCGCCGCCTCGGCGAGCGAGGCAAGCCGATTATCAGCAGTTTCCACTATCACTACGCCCGGCTGATCGAGATCCTCTTCGCGCTGGAGAAAATCGAGGAGACGCTGGAGAGCGACGACATCACCGGCACCCGGGTGCGCAGCGAGGCGGGCGTCAACCAGCTGGTCGGCGTCGGGGTCTCCGAGGCGCCGCGCGGCACGCTGTTTCACGAATACCATGTCGACGAAAACGGTATCCTGCAAAAAGCCAACCTGATCGTCGCCACCGGCCAAAACAACCTGGCGATGAACAAGACGGTCCGGCAGATCGCCGAACGCTACATCACCGACGCGACCATCGACGAGGGTATCCTCAACCGGATCGAACACGGGATCAGGATGTACGACCCCTGCCTGAGTTGCTCGACCCACGCCGTCGGTCAGATGCCGCTGGAGATTCGTCTGCTCGGCCGTGACGGTACGCTGCTTGACCGGATCAGCAGGCGCTGACCCGAATTGTGGCCGAGCGGCCGCTGCCCGTACCGCTCGGCCACTCCCTTCATTTTGAGCCCGCCCCTGATGATACTCATCATTGCCTATGGCAACTCGTTGCGCGGCGACGACGGTGCCGGAATCATTCTCGGCGAGCTGCTCGAACAGCTCTGCCGGCAACGACATGTCGCCGCTCAGCGGCTGGTCTGTCAGCAGCTCGCGCCGAAGCTCGTGCCGGAGATGATCCGGCCGGAGATAAGCCGGATCATCTTCACCGATACCCGCGTTGCCACCGCGGACAGCAGCGGGCTTTCGGTCACTGCCGAAGCGCTTGACATGAACAACAGCGGCCAGGTGAGCGGCCACCATCTCTCCCCCGAAACACTGTTGCTGCTCGCGGCAAAACTCTATCAACGCAACGTCAGGGCCTGGCAGGTCACCGTGCCCGGCATCTCCTTCGCCCATGGTCAATTGCTCAGCAGTGTTACCCGCCGCGCGCTGGAAAACGCACCGCCACTGCTCGAATCCATCCTCGACCACATCTGAATTCAACGAAACAGGAAAACCGCAACTCCGGTTATTCTTCCTATTCTTTCCCGTTCAGAACAGTATCGGCGCTTACCCCCAAAACCGGCGAGGCTTGCGTTTTAATCGATTGTTTTGTATAAGTTTTCTCTGTTTGCCGTGACAGGCGGCACGTCAAGAATAACTTATCACCTAAGGGGGGCACAATGACACGTGTTAATCTGAAAACAACGATCAACGCTTCTGCAGACACAGTATGGCAGACGGTGAGCGATTTTAACGGACTGGGCGCCTTTGTGGCTGCGGTGGCGAACAGTACCGTCGATGGTACGGGCGTTGGCAGCACCCGCACCCTGACCCTGCAGGACGGGGCCCAACTCTTCGAAAAACTGGATCGACTGGATGATGCGGGCAGATCCCTGGATTACTCGATCGTCAGTGGACCGCTCCCGGTCGAACACTATCGCAGCACTATCACCGTTACGGAGATCGGCCCGGACCAGTGCGAAGTCAGCTGGTCTTCGACATTTGAGCCGAAAGGCGTATCAGCCGAACAAGCCGAAGAAGTCATCGGCGGTATCTACACGATGGGCTTTGACGGTTTGAAAAAACTCTTTCCTTGATTGCATCAGGAGCGGAGCCTCCCGAGCCGGAGGCTCCGCCTGAACCCGTCCTGCTCGACCCACCAAGACCGTCTTCCTTCGCTGCTGTCAAATCCTGCCGCCGTTCTCATCGTTAAAACCCTTGCACTGCGCCGCCGAACCAGCTAATTTTCTCCACAGAGCCGGCCGGCAAACTCGGTGATCCCAACGGCCGGGATAGCCCGTCAACGCGGTTATGGTAATCACCCCCGCGTTTTATCGACTCTTCCGCCGAACTGCCATGGTGCATACGGATCACGATCTGTTGACGCGACGCTGCAAGCTCATGGGGCGTCTTTCCAGCCTCCTGCCCGCGCTGCTGTTCATTCTGGCCTGCCTGTTCTGGCCCGGCGTGATCGATGGACAGACCTATCTGGTCGATGCGCCCTGGCTGCCCAGCCTCGATCTTTCCCTGCGGTTTCGCCTCGACGGCCTGAGTCTGCTGTTCGTCCTGATCATCACCGGCACCGGCACCTTTGTCAGCCTCTATTCCTCGGCCTACCTGGGCGAAAATCGCCAGTGCGGCCGCTATTTCTTTTTTCTGCACGCCTTCATGCTCAGCATGCTTGGCCTGGTCCTGGCCGACAACCTGCTGCTGCTCTTTGTCTTCTGGGAAGGAACGACCATCTTCTCCTTTCTGCTGATCGGCTTTGATCACGAGGACAAAACGGCACGCGAGAATGCCCGGCAGTCCCTGCTGGTCACCAGCGCTGGCGGCCTGGCCCTGTTGCTCGGCATCTTGCTGCTGAAGATAGCCGGAGGCTCGCTGATCATCAGCACCTGGCCGGCCACCGGCGAGATAATCCGGCAGCACACCCTTTATCCCTTCATTCTGCTGACCGTACTGCTTGGGGCGATGACCAAGTCGGCCCAATTTCCGTTTCATTTCTGGCTGCCCAACGCGATGAGCGCGCCGACGCCGATCAGCGCCTTCCTCCATGCCGCAACGATGGTCAAGGCCGGCATCTATCTGCTGATGCGCTGCCATCCGCTGCTCGGCGGCACGCCGAGCTGGACGACCGCGCTGGTCGTCATCGGCGGCTTCACCGCCGTCTGGGGCGCCGTGCAGGCTCTGGGGCCGCGAGACCTCAAGCGCATCCTTGCCTACACGACAATCATGGCGCTCGGTATTCTGACCATGTTCCTCGGCGGTCAAACCGCCCCGGCCCTGACCGCCGCCGTCACCTTCCTGATGGTGCATGCCCTCTACAAGGCCGCGTTGTTCCTCGCCGTCGGCTCGATCGACCATGGCGCCGGCAGCCGAATCCTCGATTCGCTCGGCGGCCTGTGGCGGGCCATGCCCCTGACCGCTGCGGCCGTCGGCGCGGCCTGCCTGTCGATGGCCGGGTTTCCACTGTTTTTCGGCTTTATCGGCAAAGAAATCATGTACGAAGGGGCGCTGGCCAAAGAGATGTATCCGATTTTTGCCGTCACCGCGGCGGTACTGGCCAACTCGCTGATGACCGCAATCGCCGCCATCGTGCTGCTCGGGCCGTTTTCTGGTTCCGCCCGCGCACCAAAGGAGCAGATTCATGAAGCACCGTGGACGATGTGGCTCGGCCCGCTGGTGCTGGGCGGACTCGGTATCCTCTTCGGCCTGTTCCCCGAATGGGTCTCACGCGCGCTGATCGAACCGGCGGTGCGCGCCTTTCATCCGGGTCCGGAAGACATCCGTCTGGTCTTCTTCCACGGCCTCAATCTGCCCCTGCTACTCAGCCTGGTGACGCTCTGCTGCGGCGCCGCCTTCTACCTGCTCCGCCACCGCGCCTCCAGCCTGGTTGCCGCCGTTGTCAAGAAGCTGCCGGTGACCAGCGAGGGCATTTATGACCGCGGTTTATCCGGGTTCATGAACGGCGCCGAGCTGCTCACCGGACGCCTGCAGAACGGTTCCCTGCATTTCTACCTGGCGGTTATTGTCAGCACGATGATTCTCGGTGTCGGCTGGCCATGGGTCGGACAGTTGACCAAAATCCGCAACCTGTGGCCGGAGAGCGCCGACGGTACCGCTCTGGCCATTTTCGTTTTTGTCGCCGGAGCGGTTTTCGTGGTCATCACGGCCCGCAAACGGCTCGCGGCAATCGGCGGGCTCGGCGGAGTCGGCGCCGGCGTGGCCCTGATCTTTCTGTTCTTCGGGGCGCCCGATATCGCGTTGACTCAACTGCTGGTGGAGACACTGACCGTAATCTTCGTCTCCCTGGTCATGCTGCGCTTGCCGGACATCGAGCACATCCGCCGGCGCACCGTCCGGCGGCGCTGCCTCGACGCCACTCTGGCCCTGGCCGGCGGTTTGCTGCTCGCCTCGCTGCTGATCGCCGTTGACTCCGAGCCACTGGATCGCAGCCTGACCTCCTTTTTTGAAGCAAACAGCTATCTGGCCGCGCATGGCCGCAATATCGTCAATGTCGTTCTCGTCGATTTCCGGAGCTTTGATACCCTCGGCGAAATCATCGTCGTCGTGCTTGCCGCCTGGGCCGCCGTCACCCTGATCCGCAAACCGATGGAGCCGTAACATGCACTCGGTCATCTTGAAAACGGCAACGCGCCTGATGGTCGGCCTGATTCTGGTCTTTGCTGTCTATTTGCTGCTGCGGGGCCACCATGAGCCGGGCGGTGGTTTTTCCGCGGCGCTGGTCGCCGGCACCGGTTTCGCACTGTTCGTGATCACCGAAGGTCCGGCCCAGGTCCGGGCTGCCATCCGTCTCCGTTCCACGACCATTTCCCTGCTCGGTCTGGGACTGGCCGTTGCCGCCGGGCTGCCCGCTCTTATTGCCGGCCAGCCGTTTCTTACCGGGGTCTGGTGGGGACCGTCCGAGGCGCCCTGGCTGGGAACGCCGTTGCTCTTCGATGTCGGGGTCTTTTTCGCGGTACTCGGCGCGATCCTCGCGGTACTGCTGGCCCTGGAGGAATTCTGAGATGGAACCGCTGCTCGCCTGCCTGGTCGGCCTCCTCTTCGCCGCCGCCCTCTACCTGATGCTCTCCGGCGTGTTGATCAAGTTCGTCTTCGGCCTTGCCCTGATCGGCAACGGCATCAACCTGCTCATCTTTACCGCTGGCAGGCTCGAGAACAAGCAGCCGCCGCTGATCCAGGCCGGCTCCGAGATCCTGTCGCAGCCGGCGGCCAACGCACTGCCCCAGGCGATGATCCTGACCGCCATCGTCATCGGCTTTGCCATGGTCACCTTTCTACTGGTGCTGCTTTATCGGACCTACGCCTATACCGGGACGCTCGACGCCGACGAGGCGCCGTTCCAGGAGGAGTGGCGGGAGGACGACTCCTGTCCGGAGCCGTTGATCCGGACCCAGCAGGACATCAAACGGCTGCGGCGGGAGAGCGAGCTATGAACCAGTTGCTCATTCTGCCGATCCTGCTGCCCCTGGTGGCCGCCATTCTGGCGGCACTGGCCCGGGACCGGCCCCGCATCGCCCAGGCAATCGCGCTGGGTGGCGCCGCAGTGCACCTGGCAAGCGCCGTGTCACTGTTCGTCCTGGTTGCCCGGAACAACGTCGCCGCACTCTGGCTCGGCAGCTGGCCGGCACCGTTTGGCATCTGCCTGGTGGCCGACTACCTGAGCGTTATCATGGTACTCATCACCGCCACTATCCACACCGCGGTGACCGTCTACGCTTGCCGCGACATCACCGCCGAACAGGTCAGCAGCGGCTTTCATTCGCTGCTCGGCATCCTCACCGGGGCAATCTGCGGGGCTTTTCTCACCGGTGATCTATTCAATCTCTACGTCTGGTTCGAAGTCATGCTGATGGCCTCGTTCGGGTTGTTGGTCATGGGCCACCGCCCCTGCCAGCTGACCGGTGCAGTTAAATACGTAACCATCAACCTGATCTCGACCCTGCTGTTCATCACCGCCATCGGCCTGATCTACGGGCTGACCGGCACGTTAAACATGGCCGACCTGCACGGTAAAATCACCCTGGTCGCCAACAACGCGCTGCTGACGGCGGCGGCCATGCTGCTGATGGTCGCCTTTGCCATCAAGGCGGCGCTCTTTCCGCTCTTTTTCTGGCTGCCCGCCTCCTATCACACCGTACCGGTAGCAGTGTCGGCCTATTTTGCCGGCATGCTCAGCAAGGTCGGGATCTACGCGCTGCTACGCCTGTTCACCCTGGTGTTCAGCTCCACCGCCGCCGTCACCCACAGCACGCTGGCCGTGATCGCCGGCCTGACCATGCTCTTCGGCGTTATCGGTGCAGCCGCACAGATGGAGGTACGGCGCATCCTCTCATTTCATATCATCAGCCAGGTCGGCTACATGGCTCTTGGCATTGCGCTGCTGACACCGCTGGCGCTGGCCGGCGCCATCGTCTATCTGGTCCACCACATTATCGTCAAGGCCAACCTGTTCCTGGTCAGCGGCCTGATCCGGCAGGGCGGCGGCACCCTCCACCTGCCCAGGATCGGCGGCTTCTACAGCCGCCACGGCCTCGTCACCATCGCCTTTTTCATCCCGGCCTTTGCGCTGGCCGGCTTTCCGCCGCTCTCCGGGTTTTGGGCGAAACTGGTGATCATCAAGGCTGCGCTGGAAATTCAGCACTACACCCTGGCCGTCGTGGCTGCACTGGTCGGCCTGCTCACCGTGCTGTCCATGGCCAAAATCTGGACCGAGGTCTTCTGGAAGCCGGCTCCAGCCGTGCAGCAGGAGCAACCGACCGGCCAGCGCTTCTCCCCCTGGCAGCTGGTTCCGGTGCTGGTGCTGGCGCTGACCACGGTGCTGCTCGGCCTGCTGATGGAACCGCTGCTGCAGTTCGCCCTGACCGCCGCCGACCAGCTCCTCGATCCCCGCGACTATGTCCGGGCCGTTCTCGGGGGGACGCCATGAGCCTGTTCGTCCTCAATATCGGTTTTGCCGTGGTCTTTACTACCCTGCTGGGCCAAGGAACCATCCCCAGCTTCCTGTTCGGCTTTTTCGTCGGCTATCTCGCCCTCTGGCTCTCCCAGCCGCTCTACCACGACACCCGGTATTTCAAGAAACTGCCAAAAGCCATCAACCTGATCGGCTTTTTTTTGAAGGAGCTGGCAATTTCCAATCTCAAGGTGCTGTGGGACATTATCACCCCCGGCCACATCAACCGACCGGGGATCATCGGGGTGCCGCTGGCGGCACGCTCCGACCTGGAGATCTTTCTGGTTGCAAACCTGGTTTCTCTCACCCCCGGCACACTGAGCGTCGATGTATCCAAGGACCGGAAAATCCTCTACGTCCATATCATGTTCCTCGACGATGTCGACCAGGCCCGCCGGGACATCAAGAACGGCTTGGAAAAACGCGTCCTGGAGGTATTGCGGACATGATCGATACCGCAGCGTTTCTCGATTTCAGCGGCCAGACGGCCCTGCTGGTGCTGCTGGCCGGCATGGCCCTGGTCATGTGGCGCCTGGCGGCCGGGCCGACGGCGGCCGACCGCGTCGTCGCACTGGATCTCTTGTCCCTGCTGGTGGTCGCCTTTCTCATCGCCCTGTCCATCCACACCGGGGAAACCAGCTACCTCGACGTGGCCATCGCCTATGCCTGCATCGCCTTTCTCGGCACGATCGCCCTGGCCCGCTTCATCCAGCGCGTGGCTCACCGCACCGTGCGAAAAAAACCCTCAGGAGATGACCGATGACTGATATCCTCACCTCACTCCTGCTGCTGCTCGGCTCCTTTCTCTGTCTGATGGCAGCGCTCGGCATCGTCCGGCTGCCCGACGCGCTGACCCGAATGCATGCGGCGACCAAGGCCGGCACGCTCGGTGTCGGCCTGCTGGTCGTTGCCGAGGTCGTTTGCTACCGCGATCTCGGCATTTCCCTGCGCGCCGCCACCATCATCTTCCTGCTGTTGCTGACGACCCCGGTTGCCGCCCACCTGATCGGCCGCGCCTCCTATTTAAGCGGGGTGCAGTTGTCAAATCGAACCTGGATCGACGAACTCGGAGAATCGCTGGAACAGTCGAAGCAGACAGAACGTGCCGGGAAGAATGCGCAACAGGAAGAAGCTGATCGCTCGATATGATCCGGCAGCCTGCTCTTGCATTACACTGCCGCCTTGGAAAATGGTATTTCCGCCTGTCCGCTGCGTTGAACTGAGCAATATGGGGTCGGAGTAAAATTAACCGACAAGACTATTTCTCGAGGGCTTCTTTGACGGCACGCCCGAGTTGTTCAAGCGCATACGGTTTCGGCAGAAAACCTGCAGCTCCGAGCCGCAGGGCCTGGCGCACCTCCGCGCTCTCGGAAAACCCGCTGGCTATGACCGCCCTGGTCCCTGGCTTGAGCAAGAGAATCTTTTGATAGGTCTGCCGACCGTTCATGCCCGGCTCCATGATCATATCCAGCAGCAGCAAATCAACCGGGTGATTGCGGACATAGGCAACCGCCTCCTCGCCGGAGCTAACAGTGCTGACCGCGTAGCCGAGCTCCTCCAGCATGTGGGCAGCAAGGTCGCGTAACTGTGGTTCGTCATCGACAACCAGGACGTGCGCTGCGTGCGGCGCCCGATAATCCTCTCCGACCTTGCCCTCTTCTTTCTTCCCGGTCTCCCGGGCAACCGGGAAGAACAGCCGGAAACTACTGCCGCCGGAACCGCTGTCAACGACAACACCACCGCCATGATCATGGACCGTATTCCAGACTACCGTCAGCCCGAGCCCGGTGCCGCTTCGTCCCATTACCTTCCGGGTATAGAAAGGCTCGAAAATATGCGCAAGATCGCTGGCCGAAATCCCGGACCCGGTATCCTTCACCTCCAAGACGACATAGAATCCCGGGTCAAGGTGCCCCGGAACCCCCTCGCCGGGCCCCTCCTCGACCAACCGATTCATGGTAGCAACGGCAACCTGGCCGTCTTCTTCAACGGCCTCAGCCCCATTCATGACCAGGTTCATCAAGCTCTTTTTGAGATGAACCGGAGAGCTGCGAATTCCAGCCATCGAGGCCTCGAGACGCTGCAGTAATGACACCTGCGGATAGTCGGCTCTCAGTCGTTTGAATTCAGGTGATTCAAAACACTCCCGAACCAGGACGTTGAGATCACATAACTCCCAAACGCTTGCTACGCTGCGGGCCACGGTGAGCAAATCGGCAACAACCATGGCGGCTCGTCGGCCCGAATCATGGATGGCCTCCAGGGGCTGACGCAAATCGCTCTCCGGGGGCAATTTGCGCAGCAGCAACTCCGGATAGCCAACCACCCCGGCAAGGATATTGTTAAGGTCATGCGCTACCCCGCCGGCCAAGATCCCAATCGATTCCATCCGTTTGGCCTGCTGCAGATCCTGCTGAATCCGCTCTTTATCTTCCAGCAGATCGTTGGTGTGCTCGATAATGGAGCGCAGTTCGGTGATTCTGAATTTACCGGGATCAACCCGGTGGATATCCATATCGGTCACTTCCGCAGCAAACAGGTCGATTTCACGGAGCAACCCTTTGAACAAAAACCGGCCGACCAGATAGCCGGCAACCATGACCAGGCCGAGCAAGAACAATATGGTCAGGATGGTGCGCTCCAGATCACGTCGCAACTGGTCCCGATTGTGTGCCAGAATTTGTTCTATATCGGCCAGATAGACCCCGCTACCGAGCACCCAGCCCCAGTCGGGAATGGATCGAACGAAACTTATTTTTCGGGCCGGTTTACCGGTCTCGGGATTGACGCTGCCGACATACTCGAGGAAATCCCCCTCCGGCTTACTACGTCCAACCCGGTCCAGTTCCTGCACCACCTTCAAGCCGCCGGCGTCGAGTAATTCCCAACGATTTTTACCGATATTATCTTGGTTCACGTGGCTCAGGCAGATTCCGTCGCCGGTATGGGCAAAAATGTATCCCTTCTCGCCGTGGCGAATCGAGTTCAGCCGTTCGGCCACCTCCTGCTGGAGCTGTTCTTCCACATCCTCGACATATTCGCCGATACCGATTATCCAGTCAAATGGTTCAAAGTACGTGACATAGGCGATCTTCTTCTGTCCCTTCTCCCGATGGTATCGCTCATCCACCCCGGGCTTGGTCCAGGAGTAGGCGACATATCCACCCTCTGAATGTGCCAGGGCCTCGGCGACGAATGAACGGATTATTTTCTGGCCATTGGTGTCGGTCAGTTCGGCATCATCCCGACCGATCGATCCGCTTCTGAAAGGGTGGGCAATCAGGGTATGGTTGCTGTCGTGAATCCAAAAATAGCCGCGACCGTCGAAAAACCGTAGCGGCATCAAACTCTCGATCACCAAGCGTCGCAACTCCGCTTCAGGAAGTCGATCCTTGGAGCCGGTATAAACGGCGTTGGCAATTTTCAAGGCCAGATCGGCATATTCCACAAGTTCGGTCTTCAACTCCTGCTCAACCCTGTTCCTGCGGTACTCGACATCCTCAATGACATTGTCGATCAGGGCCTTGGCCTCAAACTTTCGCTCCCTGATATAGTCCTGGGCCCACTGATCAAAGGCATCGTGATACCGTTGATAATCACTATAGATCCAGAATGAGCCCACGGAGCCAATAGCCAGAACGAGCACGGCCGCGATTACCAACTGATGCAGCAGGTTGAAACTGTAGCTCCGCTTGATTTTCAGTTCCTCCCAATACCGGACGAGACCGGCCTGTTCTTCGGCAATCGAACGCCCTCCGATAAAGACCGGCGGATGCCCGTGCGATGGGCCTGTTGCTATGTGCACTCATTCTAGCGAACCGGCACCAGTGTTGTCAAATCCGCCTCCACCTGAAACTACCACTCTTCTTTAAAAAGAAGGTGAGCAGGTTATTAAGGTCCAAATATCAGTTCAATATTAGTCTTTTATCCAAACAGTTTGAGCTACTATGAACCTCTTTATCGAAGATCAATAGAAATCGCCCAGGTCTAATCGACAGTTTTTGTCCTTGAGGTTGTGTGGTTGTAGTATGCAACAAAAAATTATTGAAATGACAACAAAAACAATATAGATTCGTCTGAAATGATGGTTGATGGAAAAGATTTATGGAAAATCTAGTGCTGGTTTAAAAATCAGTGTCTATCACCTGTTACTTCAAAAGGGAGTGTTGTTATGAGGTCATTTTTTGCTGCTGCGTGTATCTTTATGTTTCTGGTCTCTTCTTCCGGATTCGTCCTGGCCGGAGATCTGATCGGCACGTGGGTAGAAAAGGACAACTGGGGTGCACGAGCCGGAGTTTCCGAGTACAAGCTTGGGGAAGGAGACTATTTCTTGGATATGGAAAACGCCATGTTCACCCTGAAGATTACTGAGCAGAGCAAGGATCAGCGGGCATTTCACGGTGAGTGGTGCAGCAAGAACGAATGCGAGGACTTAGTCGGTGCGGTCATGACGAACGGCACGATTTTAATGGCTGACGAGGACGGATTCTTTCAAGGCATTCAGAAAGACGACAGCTTGGAGCTCTGCTACATTGAGGCAGACTCGCACTTTCGCGTGGCTAACTGCCGCATCATGCAGCGCAAGTGACCATAAGGAGTCGAAACATAAAACTTCAGCAAGAAGACCGGTCGTTGGGCCGGTCTTCTTGTTAATCTTCTTCCAAATTATTTTTTCCAGACTGACACATGAAAAGTACAATTTCCTAAGCTCTTCTCTAACCTTAAGCTTAGACCGCACACCTTTACCTTAGTCGGAGCCGTGGGCATGATGGGTGCTGGTCCGCTGGTAGACCGGTTCACGGCCAAAAGGCTTTTTCCTTATCACATGATTTTCTATCTTCTTGGATTGCTTGCGCTCATTTTGTTCGAACACCGCATCGCCTATCCGCTGGCGTTGGCGCTCATAGGCTTGGGACATGGAACCGGAAACACTATCAAAGATGCATTGCCGGCCGAATTGTACGGTGCAACGAGTATAGGGCAGATTCGCAGTATTTTTATTGCCGTGATGGTTATCAGCACCGCTCTTGGACCGATAGTCTTCGGTATTTTCCTAGATATGAACATTTCCTATTCAGCTATTTTTACCGTGATATCAATTGCCACTGTTCTGGCTTTGATGAACGGCTGCAGGCGAATAGAGTAAAAGTGACAGAAGATGGTTGGCATGTGCCGACGACCGATCAAACGGTCTATGAATAGATTGAGCTATTAACAGGCGGGTTGAGGATAAAGGCGAAGAAGCTGGGGGCCTGCGAGATGGAGATAGAAATCGTAATTCTTCTCTGACCCCACCTACCTTCCAACTACGCTGCGTTGGATTTATTGAAGAAGAGGTGGGCGATCTGGTACACTACAGATTGAGGGCTCCTTGATAAGGACCAGAAGAGGAGAAGAGGCGGCTGCCCGGCTTGGGCTCAGCTTGGATAATAACGTGAGGAGGAAGCGATGTCGACCACAGCGTTATCGAACATCCTAGTGCATTTTTTGATAATCGGCGCACTGTTGGCAACTCCGGCTGGATTGTCGGCCACCGAATTGAGTGGTGACAGTGAGGCCTGTATAGGTTGCCATGCGCTCGTGACCCCAGGAATTGTTGGCGACTGGCGAGGCAGTCGCCATGCCCGGGTCACTCCTGCCGAAGCACTGAAACAGGAGGTGCGGCAGCGCCGAATTTCGACGGAAACGGTGCCCGACGGGCTGGCAGAAACAGTGGTCGGCTGCGCCGAATGCCACACAATGAATGCCGATGAGCATCCGGACAGTTTCGAGCACAATGGTTTCACCGTCCATACGGTGGTCTCCCCGGCCGACTGTGCCGGCTGCCACCCGGTGGAAGTTGAGGAGTTTGCCGACAACCTGATGGGACAAGCATATGGTAATCTGGTCGATAATCCCCTCTATCAGATGATGATCGACAGCACCAATGGCATGCATGTTTATGAACAAGGGGTGATGACCTTCCACGGGTCCGACCCCATCAGCGATGCCGACTCGTGTCTCGCCTGTCATGGCACCGATGTCAAGGTGACCGGCTCGGAGACTCGTGACACAGAGATGGGTGAGATGGATTTTCCAACTCTCTCCAACTGGCCCAATGTCGGGGTCGGCAGACTCAATCCCGACGGCAGCAGCGGCGCCTGCTCCTCCTGCCACACCCGGCACCAGTTCTCGATTGAAATGGCCCGCAAACCCTATACCTGCGCCCAGTGCCACAAAGGGCCGGATGTCCCCGCCTACAAGGTCTATTCGGTCAGTGTTCACGGCAATATCCAGAAAGCGATGGATACGTATTGGGATTATCAGGCGGTCCCCTGGACGGTTGGCAAGGACTTTACCGCACCGACCTGCGCCACCTGCCATGCCAGTGAAATTGTCGATGAAGAGGGCGAACTTCTTGCCACGCGGAGCCATCGCATGAACGATCGACTACCCTGGCGGATTTTCGGCCTGCCGTACGCCCATCCCCATCCGATATCTGCGGATACCACCACAATCGTCAACTCCGAGGGGCTCAATCTGCCGACTGAATTGGATGGCACCCCGGTGAGCGAATATCTCATTGATGAAGACCAGATGGCCACCCGCCTGGCGACGATGACGGCGGTTTGTCTCGGTTGCCATAGCCGGCAATGGGTCGACGGCCATTTCCTCCGCCTGGAAAAGTCCATAGAAACCTCTAACCACATGACCCTGCAGGCAACGAAAATTCTCAGCCAGGCATGGGAAGAAGGGCTTGCCGCCGGAATCCCCCAGGGAGCAAATCCTTTTGACGAGGCGATCGAACTCAAGTGGGTTGAACAATGGCTCTTCTATGGCAATTCGGTGCGCTTTGCCACCGCCATGGGCGGTGCGGATTACGGAGTCTTTGCCGATGGCCGCTGGACCCAGAATAAAAATCTCCAAGAGATGCACGATTATCTCAAATTCCTGCGGGCAAGCGGCGGGCCGGAGTAAAAGAGAAATGGGGGTGAGAGTAAAAAATACCCCATTTACTCCCGGGAACGGCAGCAGAATGCTTTCTGCACCTCAACCAGCAGGAATACGACGCAACCGATCGCCACGGCAAGCAACCAGTGGCGGATCGCCAGGTCGGCTGAACCGAACCAGAGCTGCATCAGCGGTGCATGGGTAAAAAGACCCTGGAAAACGAGCAGCAGACCGACCGCCGCCCAGACTGCCGGATTGGCGAACCATAACGTCAGCCGCAGACTCGACTGCTCGATAAAGCGGGCGTTGAACAGGTAGAACACCTGGCCAAAGACCAGGGTATTGACCGCCATGGTCCGCGCCTGTTCTATCGGCATCTGCCAGCTGCGGGCCAGCAGGAAGACGGCGATGGTGGCGCTGCCGATCAACAGCGAGACGAAGGCAATGCGCCAGATCAGCAGCGGGCCGAGAATCGGCTCGTCGGCTTGGCGCGGCGGCCGGCTCATCACCCCCGGTTCCGTCGGCTCGAAGGCCAGTGCCAAGGCCAGGGTAACCGCGGTCACCATATTGACCCAGAGGATCTGCACCGGGGTCAACGGCAGGACCAGCCCGAACAGGACCGCCGCCAGGATGACCAACCCTTCGGCGCCGTTGGTGGGCAGCACGAAAAGGATCGCTTTGCGCAGGTTGTCGTAGATGGTGCGGCCCTCTTCCACGGCTCGCTCGATGGAGAGAAAATTGTCGTCGGCCAGCACGATATCGGCAGCCTCCTTGGTGGCCTCGGTGCCCTTGATACCCATGGCCACTCCGACATCGGCCCGCTTCAGCGCCGGGGCGTCATTGACCCCGTCGCCGGTCATCGCGACCACCTCGCCGTTGGCCTGGAGCGCCTTGACCAGGCGCAGTTTGTGTTCCGGGCTGGTGCGGGCGAAGATGTCATGTTCGGCGGCCAGAGTGCGCATCGTCTCGTCGGATGCCTCTTCCAGCTCACCGCCCTCGACGGCCCGGCCGTCACCCTCGAGCAATCCCATTTCCCTGCCGATGGCCAGTGCGGTGCCGGCATGATCACCGGTAATCATCTTGACCCTGATGCCGGCCTGCCGACAGATCCGGATCGCCTCGATCGCCTCGGACCGGGGTGGGTCGATAATGCCGACCACTCCGTAGAACTCCAGATCCTGATCGATGTCCGCCATTGTCAGGCGATCACTCACCGAATCCGGTGCCGGACGGCCGGCGGCGGCCAGGACCCGCCGCCCCTGGTTGCTCAATTCTTCGATCCGCTCTTCCCAGAATGACCGGTCAAGCGGTTCCCCGGTGCCATCGGCGGCTCGCTGCTGCCGGCAACGATCGAGGAGTCGGTCCGACGCACCTTTGACCAGGATCTGCAACGAATCATCGGGGAACCGGTTCAAGGTGGCCATGAACTTGTTTTCCGATTCGAACGGAATAACATCGACTCGCTGATAGCCGTCGAGCGAAAAACCGGCCTTGCCGGCAAGGGCAATCAGGGCCCCCTCGGTCGGTTCACCGAGCACCCGCCATCGCCCGTCTTCCTCGATCAATTCGCTATCGTTACAAACGGTCATAGCCGTCACCAGCGGCTGCAAATCGGTACGCTCGGACAAGGATACCCCCTCGCCGTCCGCCTCGATCGCCCCGTCCGGGGCATACCCGGTTCCTTCAACCTGATAAGCGTTTGCCATCGTCACCACTTCACGGACGGTCATCTCGTTTTTGGTCAGGGTACCGGTCTTGTCGGAACAGATCACGGTGACCGCGCCGAGGGTCTCGATGGCATTGAGTTTTCGCGTGATAGCCCGGCGTTTGGCCATACGCTGTACGCCGAGGGCCAGGGTGATCGTAAGAATGGCCGGCAATCCTTCGGGAATGGCTGCCACCGCGAACCCGATGGCGGCAAACAGCATGTCGGTGAGGTTGAAATCGTGAAGTAATCGGCCGACGAGCATCAACAGCAACGCCAAAACGACAATCGCGCCGGAGAGATATGTGCCAAACCGATTCATTTGCCGGGTCAACGGTGTGGCCAGTTTCTCCACATCGGCAATCATCTTGGTGATCCGGCCGATCTCGGTGGACCCGCCGGTGGCGGTCACCACGCCGACGCCCCGCCCACCGGCCACCAAAGTGCCGGAATAAGCCATGCAGGAACGATCACCGATACCGGCATCATCGTCGACCGAGTCGACCTGTTTCTCGCTCGACTCCGACTCACCGGTTAAAGCCGACTCCTCGATACGCAGGTTGACCGTCTCGAACAATCGCAGGTCGGCCGGCACTCGATCACCGGACCGGAGCCGCACGATATCACCGGGCACCAATTGGTCGGCCGCCAGTTCCTGCCAGCTGCCGTCACGCCGCACCCGGGCCTGCGGCGACAGCATTTTCCGGATACCGGCCAGCGCCTGCTCGGCCTTGCCTTCCTGGATGAAGCCGATAATCGCGTTGATCAGCACCACCCCGAGGATGACCCCGGTATCGATCCAGTGCTCAAGCAGTGCGGTGATCACCGCCGCGGCCAGCAGCACATAGATCAACATGTCGTGGAAGTGTTTGAAGAACCGCTTCAACAGCGGCTCCGGCGGTGGCTCCTCGAGTCGGTTCGGGCCGATATCGGCCAAACGTTCGGCCGCCGTTTCCGAGCCCAGTCCCTCCTTGTCGCTCTGTAATTGCTGCAGCGCCTGGTCTACCGACATTGCGTGAAACGTCTCGCTTCGTGCGGACCTGTCCGTGCTTTGCTCCATAACTCAGCTCTCTTCTTCCCGCGCACCGAAACGGTGCACTTCCTGTCAGATGGTTCGTCCGGGACCCGGCCTTGCTAGCACGTGGTCGAGGTTTTCCCTCGCCCCTGTCCGGGCGCCCGACGAGTCTCCCGATCGTGTTTGGCACATTCCAGACAACTCCCTGTTACTGTAAGGACATCGGGAAACTTTTGCCAGTTTTCTCTGATTCCGGTGATCGAAGGGGAGACCGAACACCGAAAATCACCTGCAACCGGCAGAGCCGGTCGGTTGCACCGAAGGCTGCGTCACGAAAGCCCGGCAAGGGAGAGTATCGGGCCGGAAGAGGTGCGGGCGGGACGTCCGTGGTCTCGGTTTACGGGGGACAGGTTAGACGGGGGCAGTTTATCCAGCAGCGGACAGGTTATTCAGCGGGGAACAGGTTATTCAGCGGGGGACAGGTTATTCAACGGGGAACAGGTTATTCAGCGGGGGACAGGTTAAAAACCTGTCCCCCGTTGGTCGAGATTCCGCCGTTGGTCGAGATTCCGCCGTTGGTCGAGATTCCGCCGTTGATCGAGATTTTGCCGGTGGTTGGTGAGAGATTTAGCCGAGGGTAACGACCGAGTCGGCGAGCTGCATCGCGGTGACAATATCGAGCATATTGGTGGTCTGACCCACCTGCTTTTCGGCGGTCAGCTTAAAATGTTCCAGACAGGTCCCGCAGGCGAGGATATGCAGGCCGTTTTTTTCATAGGCCTGCAACTCGTCGAGCACCGGAGAGCCGGTCACGGTCAGCTTGACGCCGCCGTTGATAAAGACCAGCCGCCACAGATCGGACCCCATTTCCTTGAGCGTCTTGAGATAGCTGATCAACAGTTTTTCACCCAGCACGTCATCGCCGCGCCCCATCGCCGTGGCGGCGACGACCACCATGATTTTCCGGGCACCGGCGGCCGGTGCCGGCCCGGCTGTCGGCTGCGGGGCCAAAGTATGTGCGGCACTGCCGGTGGCGTTAATAACCCAGTCGCTCCCGTCTGTTGTCGAATCGACGGCGAGGCCGCGGGATTGCAGGAAACGCGAAACGTTTTCCCGGGCCGCCTCGTTGTCGACGTGGATCGTCAGCGACTGCGGCGGCGTTTCACCTTCCAGGGCATCCTTGACGAGCAGTACCGGAGACGGGCAGGTAAGCCCTCGAGCATCGAGATTCTTGTGCATGACAATCCTTATTCTCAGGAGATAATAAGTGTTTCCCTGCCGACATCGATCACTTCGCCGATGGCTGCCGCCCGCTCGATTCCGGCCGCCCGCAACTGATCGAGCACCCGTTCGAGTGCCTCGGCGGGACAACCGAACAACAGGCCGCCGGACGTTTGCGGGTCGAAAAAGAGATCGAGCAGGATCGGATCGACGCCCGGCTGCAGGTCGACCAGATGACCGCGGAAGGCCTTGTTGCGATAGGCGCCGGCCGGCACGAAGCCGATACGGGCGAATTCCAGGGCCTCGGCAAGCAACGGCACCTGACCACTGTCGATGCGTACGGCTACGCCGGTGGTATCGATCATCTCGGCCAGGTGACCGAGCAGGCCGAAGCCGGTGATATCGGTGCAGGCGGAAACGGAGCAGCCGGTCATGATCCGGGCCGCCGTGTCGTTCAGAGCGGCCATCTGCTCGGTGACCTCGGCCACGGTCTGCTCCGAGGCAAGCCCGCCTTTTATCGCGGTATTGATGATACCGGTACCAAGCGGTTTGGTCAGGACCAACCGATCACCGGGACGCAGGCCCCGATTGGCGAGAATACGCTGCGGGTGAATAAAGCCGGTAACGGAGAGACCGTATTTGAACTCATCGTCCTCGATACTGTGGCCGCCGATCAGGGCGACACCGGCTCGTTTCAGTGTTTCCATGCCGCCGGCCAGGGTCTGGCGCAATACTTCCATCGGCAATTTCTGCACCGGAAAGGCGACGATGTTCATCGCCGTTTTCGGCCGGCCGCCCATCGCGTAGACATCGGACAGGGCATTGGCCGCAGCTATCCGGCCGAAGGCAAACGGATCGTCGACGATCGGGGTGAAAAAATCGATGGTCTGGATCAGGGCCAGTTCCTCGGAAATTTTGTACACCCCGGCATCATCGGCAGTACCGACGCCAATCAGTACCCGTTCGTCGGTCGGTATCTCCAGCCCGCACAATGCCTGGTCCAGGTCCCCTGGCGCCAGCTTGGACGCTCAACCGGCGCCCTTGACGGTCCGGGTCAGCTTAGTTTGTTCTTCGCTCATCATTTCATCCGCAGTTCGCTTTGCTCTTGGGTAAAACTACTAGCACATGTCGATCCCGCACGCCAATAGATGTTGCCAATGGCTGGCGACAGACGGATCGGAATCGCCGATAACACCGGCGAAAACCGCTGGGCGGATGACCCGGTAACACGGATTGTCGCAAAATATGATTTGCCTTGACCACCACCGCTCCCTATGTTATGAGCGAATACGCATAATAAAAATTTCAATATCTTCACATCAAGGACTATTTATGTCTTACGCTTTGAAATCACTCATTGTCTTCGCTTCCACCATCCTGTTGACAGCATCCGCCTCGGCGCGGACCGTCGTGGACGGTATCGGGCGGAGCGTGACCGTTCCGGACCACATTGAGCGGGTTATCTGCTCGGGATCGGGTTGCCTGCGTCTGCTTACATTCCTGCAGGCTGGCGATTTGGTGGTGGCCGTCGATGACATCGAGTCCAAACGAAACACCTTCGACGCCCGGCCGTATGCGCTGGCCACCCCACGCTACAAAACCCTGCCGGTCTTCGGCCAGTTTCGCGGCCACGACAATCCGGAATTGATCCTGGCACTGTCACCGGCGCCCCAGGTCATTTTCAAGACCTATTCGACCATGGGCCACGACCCGGTCGAACTCCAGCAGAAAACCGGCATCCCGGTCATCGTGCTGAACTATGGCAACCTGAGTTCACTGCGCGACCAATTCTATCAATCACTGCAGCTGATGGGCACGGTGCTCGACAGAAAGCAGCGCGCCGAAGAAGTGCTCTCTTTTTTTGATGCCACCATCGCCGATCTGCAGCAACGGACGGCCACCGTCCCCGCAGACCAACGACCGTCTGTGCTGCTCGGCGGCGTCGCCTTCAAAGGACCGCACGGGTTCAACTCCACCGAACCGACTTATCCCCCCTTCCAGTTCGTCAATGCCCGCAACCTGGCCTATGACGAAGCGATGACCGCAAAGGAACTGAGCAATACCACCATCTCCAAGGAACAGATCGTTGTCTGGGATCCCGATATCCTCTTTCTCGACCTGTCCACGCTGCAAATGGGCGACCAGGCCGGCGGCCTGCACGAGTTGCAGAACGACCCGGCGTATCAGACCCTAACGGCCGTCAGAGAGGGCCGTGTCTACGGGGTTCTGCCGTATAACTGGTACACCAGTAATCACGGGTCGATCCTGGCCAACGCCTACTATATCGGCAGCGTGCTTTATCCCGATCGTTTTGCCGATATCGACCCGCGCCGCACAGCGGACGACATCTACACCTTCCTGGTCGGTCGTCCGGTCTTTGGCGAGATGGACCGGTTGTTCGGCGATTTGGCCTTTGCCCCTATCCCGCTGCGCTAAACCGACCATGCACCTTGACCACGGCACTGTTCCCGACGCCTATCAGGCCTATATCGGCAGGAAGCTCGGCCTGATCCTGCTGCTCGCCGCCGCGCTGCTGCTGGCGCTGCTGGTTGCCATCTCGCTGGGGGCGGCCCGGCTGCCCCTCGTGGATGTGGCCCGCGCCCTGGTCGGGGCGGAAACATCGCGTCAAGTCGAGGCGATTGTCTGGAACATCAGGCTGCCGCAAGCACTGGCAGCAATGGCCAGCGGTGCCGGGCTGGCCGTCGCCGGCGCGGTGATGCAGTCGATTCTGCGCAACCCGCTCGGCTCCCCGTTCACGCTCGGCATTTCCCACGCGGCTGCTTTCGGTGCCGCCCTGTCGGTCATGTTGCTTGGCAGCGGCACCATGACCTCGACCACCGCCGGTGGTGTCTCGATCACCAATCCGTATCTGACCACCGCTTCCGCATTTGTCTTCAGCCTGCTGGCCGCCGCGTTGATCATCGCCATCGCTCGGCTGCGCGGTGCCACCCCGGAAATCATGGTCCTGACCGGCGTCGCCCTCGGCGCCCTGTTTACCGCCGGCACCATGTTCCTGCAGTTTTTTGCCGACGATGTGCAACTGGCCGCCATGGTCTTCTGGACCTTTGGCGATACCGCCCGAGCCAGTTGGCCGGAACTTCTGTTCATTACCGTTGTCCTGGCCGGCTGCACCGTCTATTTCCTGCTCAATTGCTGGAACTACAATGCCATCGATACCGGCGACGAGACGGCCAAGGGACTCGGCGTCCGCGTTGACCGCCTGCGTTTGCTCGGGATGCTGCTCGCCTCCCTGCTCACCGCAGTCATTATCGCGTTTCTCGGAATCATCGGCTTTATCGGCTTGATCGTCCCTCACCTGGTCCGGCGGTTCATCGGTTCCGACCACCGGTTTCTGCTGCCCGCTTCCCTGCTGGTCGGGGCGCTGCTGCTGCTGCTCTCCGACACCATGGCCCGGCTGGTCCTGATGCCCCATGTACTGCCGGTCTCGGTGCTCACCGCCTTTCTTGGTGCCCCGGCCTTCTTCTGGTTAATTATCCGCAGGAGCAATCATCGATGAGCCTTGCCATCAACAACCTGGCCTTTGCCTACAACGGTTCCGCTGTTCTCCAAAAGATCGATCTGACCGTGGAGCCGGGCGAGCTGCTCGCCATCCTCGGTCCTAACGGAGTCGGCAAAACCACGCTGCTCAAGTGTCTCAACACCATCCACCGTCCCTCCGCCGGCACGGTTTTCGTCGATAACCGGGATGTGCTGACCATGAAGACCGAACAGATCGGGCGCCACATCGGCTATGTCGCCCAGCGCACCGAAGCGGCCCGCCTCACCGTCTTCGACGCCGTGCTGATGGGCCGCAAACCGCACCTGGGATGGCGGGTCGCCGCCCGTGACCTGAAAATCGTCGACGGGGCATTGTCGCTGCTGGACATGGATCGCCTGGCACTGCGCTATATCGACGAACTGAGCGGCGGGGAATTGCAGAAAGTCGCCATCGCCCGAGCCCTTGTCCAGGAACCCCGGCTGCTCCTGCTCGACGAGCCGACGGCGTCACTCGACCTGAAAAACCAGGTGACCATCCTATCGATCATCCGGCGAATCGTCACCGAACACCGTATCGCCGCAGTGATGACCATGCACGATCTGAACAGCGCTCTGCGCTACGGCGATCGCTTCTGTTTTCTGAAAGACGGCAAGATCCACAGCGTCGGCAGCAGTGATGAGCTGACCGAGGAAATCATCGAGGATGTCTACGGCGTCCCCGTGACCATTCACCGCCTCAATCAACAAACGGTTATACTGCCGC
Organism: uncultured Desulfofustis sp.; assembly: GCA_964620665.1. Classification (GTDB taxonomy): domain Bacteria; phylum Desulfobacterota; class Desulfobulbia; order Desulfobulbales; family Desulfocapsaceae; genus Desulfofustis. Next base: position 35,824 of record CAZUJZ010000003.1, read on the forward strand.
TTCATACCAATCACTGAACATCTTCAGGAGACATCCATGAACTGCAGCTATTTGACTTCGACCATCGATCAGGTCGTCAGCTTTCACGGTCATCGCTGTCCCGGCCTGGCCATCGGCATCCGTGCCGCTGAACTGGCCGCCCGGGAGTTCCCCGACACCCCGGCCACCTCGCTGGTGTGTATCACCGAAACCGATATGTGCGGCGTCGACGCCATCCAGTTTCTGACCGGCTGCACCTTCGGTAAAGGCAACCTGATCCATCGTGACTACGGCAAGATGGCCTTTTCCTTTTTCGATCGCAGCAGCGAGCGCGGCATCCGCCTGGTCCTGAAAGACTACCAACCGGACGACGAACGCCAGGAAATGACCGGATTGATGGCCGACAGCCTGACCGGCGGATTGTCCGATACCGGATATCGACGGCTGGACGAAATACGGCAACGCAGCGAGGAACAGGTCATGAACCTGCCGCTCGACGAGCTGTTCACCATGGAACATCTCAATCAGAGCCCTCCCCGACCAGCGCGGATTCTGCAAAGCCTGACCTGCGACGTCTGCTCGGAAACGACCATGGAATCGCGGACCCGCCGCCTCGGGGGGCGAACGCTGTGCATTCCCTGTTTTAGGAACATCGAGCAGAAACAATAAAGAACCCCGATTCTTTCTCGCACTGAGTCTTCACCAGACCATCGCCCCTGCTGCGATACCGCTGTCGGCGGGGCGTTGCCTATGGCTTGAAGCTGTCTATGCAAAGACTCATCGACCAGTGGCAACGCCGGAAAATTCCGGTGACCCGACAACTTTATCTTGACGGAAATCTCGTATTGTTTCATGCTCCTGACAACTTATTGACTTAACATCACAATGCACAATGGTTCCGGCTGATCCGGGGGCCAGAGGAGCAGGGCATGAACAAGGTTGGCAGAAAATTTCGTGATGCGATCTTTATCGTCACCGAGGAACGGTCATGCCCCATCTATAATGTGGGAGAGGAACTCAGGGTCGAACAATTTTGTCTGTCGCCCCCTTCTTTCAAGCCGGGATGTCTTTACCTGTCGCAGGAAATCGCCCGTATCATTTCTTCCCGTGACTCCTTCGGTGGTTTTCAGACGATGGGCGGTCAGAAATCACGATTTACCTGCGGCGGTTGCGACGGACTGATCAGCTTTGAATTCAAGAAAGAACGCGATTTCGCTACGCTTCAAATGAAATTGCTCAACGAAACGGAAGAGCGACGACGACGGCGACATCTCGATCAGTTTTTCGGCATGCTACGGAATCTCGACATCTTTGAACCACTAGACGACGAAGCGCTGAGCGACCTGACCCTGCTGCTTGACCTCCGGGCCATCCCACTGGGCAAGGTGATCATCAGAAAAGGCGATCCCGGCAGTTCTCTGTATATCGTGCTGCAGGGCCAGGTGGCGGTCATCGCCGACGACGGTTCCCGAATCGCCGAGATGGGCGAAGGCAAGATCTTCGGCGAGATGAGCCTGCTTTCCGGGGAACCGGCCAGCAACTCGGTGCACACCCTGGCCGTCACCCAGGTGGCGATGCTCAGCGCCAAGAATTTTAAGCATGTGCTGAAAAAATACCCGGTCCTGCAGCTGTTTCTCTTCAAACTGCTGGTGGACCGGGCCCAATCAAAGAGCCTGCGATCGGGGCAAATCACCTCCGGCATGACCGGGGAGTTGGCGGAAATATCGGCCGTCGACCTGTTTCAGCTGATCAACTCCTCCCGCAAAACCGGGACCGTGTTACTCGTACTCGAGCAGGGAAAAGCAGCCGTCTATTTCCAAGAAGGCGAGATTGTCCACGCTCGCTTCCAAGACGTCCGAAACAAGGATGCCGTTTACGCCCTGCTCGATGCGACGAGCGGTCACTTCAGTTATACGAAAGGGATTCCAAAAGAACTGGCTTCCCACCCTCCGATCGGCAGCTTCATGGGCATGATCATGGAGGGCGTACAGAAGATCGACGAGCAAAAAGTCAGTAGGTGACACCGCGCCCGAAAGCAATCTGCAACTTGCGCATCCGCTTGCGCAGCGTCGAGGGATTGATGCCCAGCAGGGCTGCGGCACCGCCGGGTCCGGCCACTTTGCCGCCGGTCGCCCGCAGCGCCCGCCTGATATGATCGGCAACCAGACGATCCAGGTGATGCACCTCGGTCGATCCGCGCCACCGCTTATCTTGCTCGGCGCCGATGGGCAGCCGCAGCACGTCACCTGTCGTCAGCAAAAGCGCTCGCTGGACAACGGCGCGCAGCTCACCGACATTTCCCGGCCAGTGATAGTCGAGACACTGCTGCAGCGAGCTCCGGTCGATGACCGGCAGCTGCCGGTTGGTGCTGCGACAGGCCCGCTCCAGAAAATAGTGAAGCAGCCGGGGGATATCCTCCCGCCGCTTGCGCAGCGGCGGCACCTCGATGGTCACGGCCGGGGGCGCAGCAAGCAGAGCCGGCAGACGCTCCGATCGATCGTCACGACAGTCATCAAGGATCAGACAACGCACCGTATCCTGTGCCCGGTGGGCCGCGCCGCCTTTGATGATACCGCGTAGCTGCTGCAGGTGGGGGGGTGTCAGTGACTCGACCCCGCGCAGCGCCACCGTTCCTCCGACGGCCCGGACAAACAGGCCGGATCGCGTGTCCGGCGCACCGGCAAGCACGGCTCCCGGACCACCGAAGAGCGCCTCTTCCCGCTGACCGTCCGGTAGCAACCGGCACTGACACTCCAGATACGGCCGACGCTGGCGTGCCGACAAAAAGTGGATTGTCCGTGCCAACAATCGTTTGCCGACACCAGGCTCACCGCGAATCAGCAGCGGATAATCACCACCGGCCGCCCGCCGGACCTCATTCATCACCGGGCGCAACCCCATATTCGCCCCGATCACCTCGGCGCCATCGTCTTCGAAGCGAGAGCGGCCCACGTAATCGAGATCGGCCTCGAGGTGGCGATACCGGTCGCGCAGCCGATCGTGCTTCATGTTGTGACCCAGGCTGATCGCCAACGGCAGTCGCAACGGTTTGCAGACCCGCCCATGTTCGGCGGTAAACTCTTTTCCCGGTTCGGCCGCAACAAACACCAGCGAGAACATCGATGCATCGATGATCAAGCGGATGATAATCAGCGATGCATCACCGGCGATCAGCCCGTGTTGCACGAGCGGTTTGGCCACCGCCGACAGCGAGGCTCGCCGGGCCAACTGAATCGGCGCGCCAATGGTCTGCACCGCCTTGACGATGTCCGCTGTAGCACCTAATTCACGCTCGTCCCGGCGACCGCCATTGCGATCGGCCAGGCCGCTCAGACGTACCACTGTGCTTTCGGGATCGACGCAATACAAAGCTATCAGAGCAACCGGACAAGAGGCGCTCAGCAGATCGCGGGTGCGCTGAAGCAATCCTTGAACCGTCGTCGCACCGGCAAGCGTGGCCAATGCCTTGCTGGAAAACGGATCGGAACCTGTATCCATATCCCTCCACACCAAAACTGTGCTCAGGCACACATATAAACGACATTTGATACCCGGGGACAAACCTAGCACACCAGCCGCTGACTCAGCAATCAATTATGACCACATTTCAGCATCCTCCCAGAGACAAACAACCCGGGCGACGGGCGCATCGTCCCCCGACTCTCCACGCCAATGCCCGCCAGACCCGGTACGTTCAGACACGCACTGCATCGCGCTATCGGTATACACCTGTTTTCCTCCGGGGCGAAGTGATGTATACTTCTTCGACATCGCCCACTTTCTCGGCAGACGCTGCGCCTGGCGAGTCTTTCTTTCATACCGGAACCAACCATGGAAACACGCCATCTGCGGGTATTTGTCGCGGTCTACACCACGAGAAGCTTCACCAAGGCGGCGGAACAGCTGTTTACCAGCCAGCCGACCGTCAGCGAACACATGCACAACCTTGAGGATCGTCTCGGGTGCCGACTCTTCGACCGGCTCGGCCGCTCCATTTCGCCGACCCCCGAGGCACAGATTCTCTTCCCGAAAGCGATGGCCATCCTCGACGAACTCGACACACTCAAGGAAACCCTGGCCGCGGCAACCAACCAGGTGGCGGGCGATCTGGTCATCGGTGCCAGTACGATCCCCGGCGCCTATCTGCTGCCCGAACAGGCCGCCGCTTTCAAACACGTGTATCCGGACGTATCGTTTGAGATCGCAATCAACGATTCGACCCAGGTCGTCAACGCAGTATCGGAGCACCGCCTTTATCTCGGCGTCGTCGGTGCCAAAATCACCAACGGTCGTCTCGCCTACACGCCCTTCGGCGGGGACGAATTAGTTCTGGCGGCACGAAAAGAACAGCAGGTGCCCCCCGAGATCGACGCGCAGGCCCTGACCGCCTATGATTTTCTGCTCCGGGAAGTGGGCTCGGGTACCGGCAGAAACGTTGAACATTTTCTCAGCCGGGCGGGACTCCCCCCGGCACAGCTCAAGGTCAGGGCACGGCTCGGCTCGAGTACCGCGATCAAGGAGGCTGTCAAGGCCGGTCTCGGCCTGGCGATCATCTCCCGAACAGCCATTCGAGACGAATTGCAGACCGGTGTCCTGACGGAGACGCGGATCGCCGGTCTGGAGATGCACCGCTCTTTTTATATCGTTACCGCGCCGAAGAGGAGCATGCCCAACCACTATCAGGTTTTTCTTGACTACCTGAAACAATCGGCAGCGAGTTGATCTGTATTACATCCGGATCTCGCACCGCGCGACGGCTGCTCTTTGCCGGCAGGGGACGGTGACAAAATCGCTCTTGACGGGTATGTTATGATTTACCGGATTGCCTGTCGATCCCGAACAACCGTCATCTCTCTGCGAGGTCAGCCATGGACCAATACAGCG
>CAZUJZ010000004.1:0-39850 GCA_964620665.1 uncultured Desulfofustis sp.
AGGATTTTGTAATCCGCCGGATTCGGGGCGACGGCCCGGATGCCGGCAAGCTGGGAGACATCCGAGGTCATGCAGTCGCAGCGGCCGGCGAAAAAGGCCTTGGACAGCTCGGCGGTGCTCTCGATGACAACCGGGCTCATGCTCATCTTCTGGACCCGGAAGTAGTCGGCGACATTTTGCTCGGTGGTGGTACCGGGCAGCACGCAGACCGAGGCGCCGTCCAGCTCCGTGGCGCTCTCGACGCCGAGGGCCTTGGGCACGAGGAAGCCCTGGCCGTCGTAGTAGTTGGTCTGGACGAAGTTGAGACCGAGGTCGGTGTCACGGCTCAGGGTCTGGGTGGCGTTGCGGGTCAGCACATCGATTTCGCCGGACTGCAGCGCGGTGAAACGGGTTTTGGCGGTCAGCGGGGTGTACTTGATCTTGTCGGCATCGCCGAAGACGGCGGCGGCGACGGCCCGGGCCGTATCGACATCGAGACCGCGCCACACTCCTTTTTCATCCGGCTTGGCGAAACCGAACAGGTCGCCGTTGACGCCGGCCTGGATAAAGCCCTTGGCCTTGACGTCATCAAGGGTTCCCGCCATGGCCACCGAGGTAGCCAGGCAGAGTGACGCTGCCATGACCGGGATTGTCCGCATCAAGTGTTTCATCGAAGCCCTCCTTGTGATTGGAAAAGAGTTCCAGACGTGTCGCGACCGTCACACGGCCGCCCTTACACTACAGTGTCGAACCGGCACCGGGCCGATGACATGATAACCGACAAGAATCCCCCTGCACTGCGTTGTTATCGCAAGAATTACCACAGCTGTCAAGCTGTTTGACTCCGTCCGCCGGTCATGCGGAGGCTCTGGTACCGTCCCAGGTGAGCGAGCGCTCAGCCGGGGCGGGCCTATCGCGCAAAATAATCCGTGAACTCCGCTTCGACCTCGGAGAAACGGATGGCAAAGCCGAGCCCTTCGAATTTCTCGGTGATCAGCTTCATCGTGTTGACGCCGAGCACCTCGCCCTGCTCGTTGACCAGCGGGCCGCCGGAATTGCCGGGGTAGATCTGGGCATCGGTCTGGATATAGCCGTCGCGCAGACCGGAAATGACCCCGGCGGTGATCGAGTTGTTGAGCTGCAGCGGTGAGCCGATGGCATAGACGGCCCGGCCGTAGGCGATCTGATCGGCCGGGGCGGGGCGCAGATACGGCGTGGCAAAGCCGTTGAGCTTGAGCAGGGCCAGATCATAGGTGTCGCTGACCCGATAGAGCAGGGCCGACCGCTCGGTGCCGTCGGCAAGGATCACCGGAAACCGCGATTGCCGGGCCAACTGCTCGTTGGCGTTGCGCCAGTCGTCCCGCTGTCGGCGGAATTCGCGATTTTTCTCCTGGTACTCCTGCTTTCTGGCCTGGTGCTCCCGCCGCCAGGTCTGCAGGGTCTTGGCGCGCTCCCGCAGGCTCTGCTCGGCCTCGCGCCGCCACTGTTGGTCGAGACGACGGCCATACTCGTCGATCCGCCGCTGCAGCAGGCGGCGGTCCTGCTCCAGTTTTCGCTGGTAGGTGTCGAGCTGCTCATCGTCCTGTTGCAGCGCGGCCCGCCAGCGTTTGAGCCTGCTCTCCGCCTCACCGAGCCTGTCTTCGACCTGGCGGTTGTTTTGCTCGCTGCCGCGGACCACATGACGGTTGGTGACGATCAGCCCCTGGTCGCTGACGAAGAACCCCGAACCGGAACCGGCCTCGGTCTTGATCGACACCACCGCGTGGCTGGCCCGCTCCAGCGGCGACTGGGCCGGCAGCGTAGCGGCGAGGTCGGCGGCCAGGTCCTTGCCGGCGGCCGGGGCGCCGGGAGGCGCAGCGTCGGCCGCCGGAGGCCGGCTGCCGCCGATTGGTGGCCCGTCAACGTCGTATCTGATCTCGGCGACGTCACCGATATCGATGGTGATCATGCCGCCGAACTGCTCGTAGCTGACCTGACTGCCACTGCGATCGATCACCTCCGTCTTGATGACGGAGCCGTTTTTCAGATGAATTTCGTGGGCACTCCAGGCGCTGCCGGCGCACAGCAGCGTCAGCAGGAAGGCCAAAAGCAGGCGGCGAAGAAGTCTCATAGCCGGTTGTCAGCGGTTTTCCGGGCCGGCAACGGTAAAACCGGCCGGACCCGGTAGAAATAAAAAAAGGCTCAAGCTACAATAGCATTTTCACCAGCACAAAACCACCGATGAGCAGCACCATGAAAATAACGGACAGGATATTGAAGTACCGGTCGATAAAAGATTTGACCGGAGCTCCGAATTTCCAGATAAAAGCGGCCACCAGGAAAAAGCGGGCGGCCCGGGAGAGGGCCGAAACCACCAGGAAGGTGGCCAGATCGAGTTTGAAGGCGCCGGCGGTGATGGTAAAGAGCTTGTAGGGCAGCGGGGTAAAGCCGGCCGCGCCGACCGCCCAGGCGTCATAGGCGCGGTAGAGGTCCTGGACGCGGAGATACTTGTCCTCGAAGCCGTACCAGGCGATGATCTGCTGGCCGACCGAGTCCATGAACCAGAAACCGAGCCCGTAACCGAGCGCCCCGCCAAGTACCGAACCGACCGCGCAGACGCCCGCGAAGAAAAAGGAGCGGGACGGCGCGGCAATGCACATCGCGATGAGAAAGACGTCGGGCGGAATCGGAAAGAATGAGGACTCGACAAAGGCGATGATGAACAGCGCCCAGACCCCGTAGGGTCCGGCAATCCACTCCATGCAGATATCATAGAGCCGCTTGAGCGGGCCGCCGGCCAGTTTCACCCTCGTTTTATCCGGATCGATCTTACCAACCATATTTCCCCACCAGGTCGACAAAGCGCACCCGTTCAAGATCGCTGATCTGCCTGCCTTCTTCAGATATTTCCACGAGTTTCAAGGTCTGCACGAATTGGTCGCCGACCGGGATGACGAGCCGGCCCCGCTCGCTCAGCTGCTCGACCAGCGGCTCAGGGATCGACGGACCGCCGGCGGTGACGATGATGGCGTCAAACGGGCCGGATTCCGGCCAGCCGAGGGTGCCGTCGTCGAGTTTTGAGACGATGTTGTAATACTTGAGTTGATCGAAGACCTTGCGGGCCATGGCGAGCAGTGAGTTAATCCGCTCGACGGTGTAGACTTTCCGGCAGAGCCGGGAGAGAACGGCCGCCTGGTAGCCGCAACCGGTGCCGATCTCGAGGACCCGCTCATCACCGCGCAGACCGAGGGCCTGGGTCATACTGGCGACGATATAGGGCTGGGAGATGGTCTGGCCGGCGGCAATCGGCAACGGGAAGTCGCCGTAAGCCCTGGACTGCAGCGCGTCGTCGACGAACAGGTGCCGGGGCACGGTGCGCATCGCCTCAAGGACCCGCTCATCGGTAATGCCGCGCGGAATCAGTTGTTCCTGCACCATCCGCTCACGAATGGTGGCAAATCGGTCAATCACTCTCGTTTCTCTTGCCAGCCAAAGTCATCCGACCAGCCAAATTCGTCGGCATCAAAGGAGTTGAAGCGGACATCAACGACGTTGTCCCCGTCAAAGGTGACGACGATCTGTTCGTAGCCCTTGGCGTTGAAGAGCGTGCCGAGGTACGGGGCCTGCTGCAGGGTCGACTGCCGCTCCTCGTAATAGACCCAACGCTCCGCCGTGGCGGAAATGGTCTGGCGGGAATCGGGATCGCCAAGATAGGTCAGGACCTCGTCTCGGGTCGAGACGCCCGGCTTGATCAGCGCCGCATCGGAGGCCAGGTGTCTCACGGGACTGCCGGTGCACGCACCGAGAAGGACGAGCAGGGCCAGGCAGACAAGCATTCTTGCACAAAGGGTCATGATTCTCTCCGAAGTCGGTCTTCTTCGTCATCCCGGCTCACAGTGGGTCCGGCCGTCTTCTCCGGCCGCGTGAAAGCGGAAAGCACCCCTGCTCTATAGCCTGTGGTCCCCGTTTTTTCAACGTTTAAGTAGGCGGGGCGTGTCGCAACCGACGCCCCGCCTGCCGGCGGGACCGCTCAGCCGGCCACTTTACCGAGGATGCGGTAGTTACGGGCGACCATCTCCAGCGGATCGACCATCAGCCCGGCCTGGATCATCGCGTTGTCGTGAATCTGGTGGGCGATCTCCGCGGCAAACGGCTCGTCTTCCTTGACCAGCTCGGCCAGTCTGCAGATCAGCGGGTTGGCCGGGTTGATCTCCAGATTCTTTTTGCCGATCTCCGGTTTGAGGCCTTTTTCGAACTTGCCGGCGGCCATGATCCGCTCCATCGACGAGGTCATGAACCCGTCAGGGTTGACGATGAGAGCCGGGGCATCGACCAGCCGCTTGGAGACGCTGACCTCGGCAACCTGCTCCTTGAGCGTCTCCTTGAGCCAGCTTATCAGATCCCCGGCCGCCTTGTCGTCGAGCGGCGCCTCGGCCTTTTCGTCTCTCTCGCTCGGGGTTGTATCGTCATCGCCCAGCGAGAGGTCCGCCTTGTCCGCCGAGACCAGTTTCTTGCCCTCGAACTCGCCGAGATAACTGAGCACAAAGTCGTCGATCGGCTCCATTGTATAGATCAGTTCGACGTCCTTCTTGCGGAACATCTCGATATACGGCCCGGCCTCGATCGCCGCCCGGTTCGGGCCGTTGATGTAGTAGATCTCTTGCTGGTCGGGATGCATCCGCAACAGGTAATCGGCCAGGCTGACCGGGGTGCCGTCCGCCGACTTGGACGTCTCGAAGCGCATCAGCTTGCCAAGTTCGGTGCGATACTCGAAATCGCTGGTGATCCCTTCCTTGAGATAGATGCCAAAGGTTTTCCAGAACTCCAGATAAGCCGCCTCGTCTTTTTTCGCCTCATCCTCGAGGAACTTGAGAAAGCGCTTGCTGATCACCCTGCGGATCTTGGCGACCAGGGCGTTGTCCTGCAAGGCCTGACGCGAGATATTGAGCGGCAGGTCCTCGCTGTCGATGACCCCTTTGAGAAACCGCAGCCATTCCGGCAGGATGTTCTCGGAATGCTGATCGATCAGGATGCGCTGGCAATAGAGATTGACGCCCGGGCTGATCTTGCCGAACCCCATGATCTCCAGGTTCTCCTTGGGCACGAACAGCAGGGCGTTGATGGCCAGTGGCGCATCGGTGGAGAAATGCAAACGGAACATCGGCTCGTCGACGGCATTGGCGATGAACTTGTAAAACTCGACGTATTCCTCGTCGGTGATTTCCGAACGACTGCGCGCCCATAGGGCCTGGACGGTGTTGACCGTTTCCCCTTCGAGCTTGATCGGAAACGGGACGAACGAGCTGTACTGCTTAATCACCGATTCCACCTTCCACTTTTTCGCGTAATCCTCACACCCTTCTTTCAACTCGACAATCACCTTGGTGCCGCGATGCAGGCCCGGGCACTCGGTCACGGTATAGGTGCCGGTGCCGTCGGACACCCACTCGTAACCTTCGCTGCCGTCCCAGGAGCGGCTGCGCACCCGAATCGTCGAGCCGGCCATGAAGGCGCTGTAGAAACCGACGCCGAACTGGCCGATCAGACTGACATCCTGGCGCGCCGCTTCGGCGAGTTGGGTCAGGAAGGTGTTGGAACCGGAGTGGGCGATGGTGCCGAGGTTGGCCAGCAATTCTTCCTTGGTCATGCCGATGCCGGTATCGGTGATGGTCAGCTGTTTCTTTTCCTCATCGAGATCGATGGTGATCTCCAGCGGGACATGGGCATCGAAGAGTTCCTCTTCGCCGTGGGTCAGGCTTTCGTGGCGATATTTTTCCAGCGCATCGGCGGCGTTGGAGATTAACTCGCGGATAAAGATGTCGCGCTCGGTGTAGAGCGAGTTGATCACGATATCGAGAAGTTTTTTGGTTTCCGCCTGAAATTCATGGGTCGTGGTTGCTGCTGTCATCGTGCTTCCTCTTACGCAATGGGTTACGGGCTGGCTTGAAAAATTTTCCAAGACAGCCGACAAGATTCAGGTCGCCGGTCGAACCGGGCGCGCCGCAACGCTACGGAACATCGCTGGAACCGGTTGTAGCCTGTTGAAAATACAAGCGTAGTTTCCCAGAACCGCAGCTGCCGCCGACCGATCAATCCTTGCTTTTTCCTCTGAAGTCGGCGAAAATGTTAACCATCGACGGCAGGCTGTCAAGGCCGCCGCCCTGCCGCCGGACCATCATCAGAGAGGAGGGATGTCATGAAAATCATTGCCATCGGCGATATTCATATGGCCACCGAGGCGATAGCGCATATCGATGGAATCGACACTGCCGACCTGGTTATCATTAACGGCGACCTGACCAATTTCGGCGGGACGCAGGAAGCGAAACAGGTGCTCGACGTGGTGATGAATGTTAACCAGTCGGTTCTCGCCCAGTTCGGCAACCTGGATAAACCGGAGATCAACGACTATCTCGAGGAACTCGGCATCAACCTGCACCGCCAGGCCCGGCTGCTGAACAATCGGCTCTGCCTGATCGGCCTCGGCGGCTCGAACAAGACACCGTTCGCGACACCGTCGGAGTTCTCCGAAGAGCAGCTGGCCGCCGGCATCGACGACGCCTACGAACAGGCCCGGGGCTTCATCGATCTGGCGGAACCACTGGAAAAAATCCACATCCCGACGATCCTGGTCAGTCACACCCCGCCGTTCGGCACCGCGGTGGATCGGCTGCGCTCCGGCACCCATGTCGGCTCCAGCGCCGTCCGCGCGTTTATCGAGGAACGGCAGCCCGAACTCTGCATCTGCGGACACATCCATGAAGCGACCGGCAGCGACCGGATCGGCCGCACACCGATCTATAACCCGGGGATGCTCAGCCAGGGCGGCTGGCTGGAGATCACCATCGACAAATCAATAGTCCAGACCACCTTCCATGAACGAACCGAACGATAACTTCGACACCATCATTGTCGGCGGCGGCATCAGCGGCCTGGTCGTCGCCCACCGGCTCAAGCGCGATTTTCCCGGCCATCGCCTGGTCGTCCTGGAAAAAGAGCAGCGGCCCGGCGGGGTGATCAGCTCTGTCAGCGACAACGGCTACCTGGCCGAGTGGGGGCCGCACGGCTTTCTCGACAATTGCGCCGAGAGCCGCGAGCTGCTCCGCGAAACCGGGCTCGACAAGGAATCCGTCGCGGCCTCGCTGGCCACCTTCGTGCGCTACGTCTGCATCAACGGCCGGCTGATGATGATCCCGCAATCACCGCTGAAGATCCTCAAGGCGCCGCTGATCCCGTTTCGCGACAAGATCAGGGTCCTCGGCGACCTGTTCAAGAAACCGCTGGACGGCGAACCGACCGTGGCCAAATGGGCCGACTACCGCTTCGGCCGCGCCCTGCTGCCCTACGTCGACGCGGTCTTCACCGGTACCTATGCCGGCGATTACAACGAGCTGCGCATCGACGCGGTGATGCCGGGCGTCCGCGAACTCGAGCACCGCCACGGCTCGGTGATCCGCGGCGCCATCGCCAAGGCGCGGGCGGCCCGGAAAAAAAAGCAGCGCGGCGAGAAACTGACGATGCCGGCGATGACCAGTTTTCCCGGTGGCATGCAGCGGTTGCCCGAGCGGCTGGCCGAACCGCTGACCTCTGCCGGCGAACTCCGCTGCGGGCAACAGGTCACCTGCCTGGAGCGGCAGGAAGACGGCTGGACGGTGCACACATCGACGCAGCGGTTCGCCGCCGCCAACCTGGTGCTGGCGCTGCCGATCAACGGTGCCCTGCCGCTGCTGGCCGACATCGCCCCGGACCTGGCCGCACTGAGCGTGCCGGAGGCCCGGCTGGCGACCATCGTCTTCGGTTTTGCCGATGGCGAGCTGCCGCCGGGGTTCGGCTACCTGATCCCGGAAGTCGAGCAGCGCTTCACCCTCGGCACGCTCTTTTCCTCGAACATGTTCCCGAACCGGGCGCCGGCCGGACACATCGTCTTCGAGACCCTGGTCGGCGGACGACGACACCCGGAACGGCTGGAACTTGACGACGAAACGCTGGTCGAGCGGTCCCTGGCCGACGTGCGCGGGCTGCTCACGCTGCCGCCGACGCCGAGCTACGCCAGGGTGCTGCGGCCGTTCGGCGGCATCCCGCAACTGGAGGGCGGCTATCTCGACCTGCTGAAGCGACGCAACGAACTGGTGACCAGGCAGCGCGGCCTGTTTATCTGCGGCTTCGGCTGGGAAGGGATCGGCCTGAACGACATGATCAAGACGGCCACCGTGCTGGCCGGCAAGGTCGGCAGCGGCACCGCGCAGACCCAGGATCAGGCCGAGGTGAAAAAAGTCTATTTCTAACAGCCACGGCGAAAAAACGGGGGTGCGGCCGACCACTTTGTTGTGCGAAAAGAGGATGTGGGCGCCGGTCTCGGCGCGGCCGGCTAGAGCTGGCGGACCTTGTTGCTGAGCAGTTCGAGCTGGGCGGAGATGGAATTGTCACGCCGGCTCAGCCCGGAAACCACCTTGATGGCATGCATCACCGTGGAATGGTCACGGTTGAAGACCTTGCCGATGTCGGCCAGGGTCTCTTCGGTGTGCTTCCGGCTGAGATACATCGCCACCTGACGCGGGAAAGCGATGCTCTTCTTGCGTGAACGGGATTGCAGATCGGTCAGGCTGACCTTGAATTGCCGGCCGACCAACTCGCAGATCGCCTGCGCAGACATGGAGCGCGGACTGCCGACCAGGAAACGGACCACATCTTCGACGAGGCGATCGTCGATCCGACCCTGCTGCAACGCCGCCCGGGCACTGATGGCGATAATTGCCGATTCGATTCGCCTTACATCTCCTTTTACGTGTTGGGCAAGGTAGTCGACATGGGGTTCGGCCAACTCGATTTTCTGCTGCTGCGCCTTGCGCCGGATAATGCGATAACGGGTGTCGAGATCGGGTTTCTGAATGCAGGTGATGAGCCCCGACGACATTCGTGAACGGAAATCGTCATCGATGCCGATCAGATCCCGCGGCGATTTGTCGGCGGTCATCACCACGCGCTTGCCCAATTTGATCAGCGTATCGAGTACTTCGTTGAGCTCCTGCTGCGTTTTCTTCTTGCCGGTCAGACTCTGGACGTCCTCGACCAGCAGGATATCACACTGGTCGTGATACTTGCGCTTGAAGACATCCATCGCATTGGACTTGATATTGTGCACCATTTCCGCAGCGAATTGCTGGGCCGTCAGGTATTGCAGACGGGCCAGCGGCGAGGCGCCAAGAATCTGATGGGCAATGGCATGGGTCAGGTGCGTCTTGCCGAGCCCGGTGGTACTATTGATATAGAGGCATGGCCCGATGGTATCTTCCAACCGGGACATGGAGCGACAGGCGGACTGCGCCAGCATATTGCTTTCGCCGACCATAAAATCGTCAAAGGTATAGCGCGGATGGAGCGCCCGCACCGAAGACGGGCCTTCCGGCAGCGACGGCAACCGCAATTGCAGCGGTTCCGAGCGTTGGGCCGGCGCGCGGCAGGAGCCGTTGATCCGCACCGTCTCGATGCCGGCATCGATCTCGGCAACAACCTTGCTGATCAATTCGAGATAATTCTGGGTGATATAGGCACCGAAGTAGCGATCCGGGCAGGCGAGGCTGAGGCAGGAACCGTCCCGTTCCTGCACCGTCACCGGTTCGATCCACAGGGTGTAGACATTGTCTGAAAGGATGTCCTGTAATTTCTCTTTCGCTCGATCCCAGACTTTCATTATGGCATAAGCTCGAAATTGGTTGATTATGAGCTGTATGAACCCGTCCTGCCGGACACAGACCTATCCAACTCCTCTGGCAGGTTCACCGAAACCTCACAAAATGCAAATACTCAAGAAGGGGCGCCCTCAGATCATCTTCTCTCCCGAAAGATGGTCGGGCGGACAGCATGTATGCTTCGTGATAAACTTCATTTTCCTGCTTTGGTCAAAGACGATCTGTAGAGATTTTTCCATCAGGTTGGCGCGTTATCAGCAATCCTCTGCAAGGCCCGGAGGTAAAGGCTCCGGTCCGGATGATCCGGTTTTGTGCTTGTTTGCACGGGCTTTCAGGGCACCGGTTGTTTTCAACGTTATCCTAACATTTTAGTAATCTCGGGGGAAAGTTATCAACAATGACAGATATTCATTGAACTCAATAAAAAGAGAAATAAATAAAAATATCTAAACATTAATTCCTTTTTCTCAAATACCAGGCTAAATAGCCTCAATACCGTTGTAGTTTGCCCCCTTTCAGCCACCAACAGTTTTTTTGGCCGGCACATCCCGCGGCAGCACCGAGCGACCCGCCTGGGTAACCCGCGCCACGGTCCAGACATGAACCCGCACTGCGCCCGCCGCCTTCAGTGTTTTCGAGCACTCGGCAAGCGTCGTGCCGGTCGTATAGACATCATCAACGACCAGCACGACACGTCCCCGGACCGCGTCGGGGCGGGTTACGGCAAACGCTCCTTTGAGGTTTCTGCGGCGCTGGGTGCCGTCAAGACCGGTCTGGGGAATCGTTTTTTTTCGTCGGACCAGCAGATCGACAACGATTTTGTCGCGTTCTGCCGGAAAAAAACGGCGGGCCAGGACGAGCGACTGGTTCAGGCCCCTGGCCTGGAGCCGGGATCGATGGAGCGGCACCGGAATGATCAGTTCGCCGGTGACCGGTCCCGGGGAGCCAAGTCCGGTCAGCACCCGGGCGGCTGCCGCGTCGCCGTGGAACTTCAACCGGTGCAGCAGGGTACTGACCGGCGGGCCGTAGCGAACCAGCGAACGGGCGCTGTCAAATGGGGGAGGGTTTTGCAGACAATCTCCACAGAGCCTTTCGGCGGGCCCCGGCACAGCAGGCAACGGCTGTCCGCAGTGGCGGCAGCAAGGACCCGAGAGCGGCACCACCTGGTCATGGCAGCTGCGGCAGAACTGCCGGCCGGCATGGCGGGGCCGGCCGATTCGACAGGCATGGCAGCGCGGCGGGAAGAGAAGCGTCAGCACGCCGTCGGTGAACCTGCGCCAGAGAAGACATTGCGGAGGTGCTGTCATGACGGTAAACTCATCAATACTACCTGAGAGAAAGGTGATGTCCGCTTTGCATTTTGTTGCAAACATGGCATAATGGACAGAATTTTCACCTGTTTTCTCTGAAAAACCCATTCAACTAATTGTTTTTAGTTAAAAAAATGCCTCCCCCGGCAACCAGGCGTCTCTTGCGCAAAGGATATCCCATGTTCATCTCAAGGAACACGTCGACCCGACCGGCCCGCTCTCGTCGGGTCCGGTTTTTCCCCGTCGCACTCCTGTTCGTGATTGCCGCTCTGTGCCACCATCCCGGTCATGCTGCCGAGCAAAACACCGCCTTTCTGCCGCTGCACATCGTCGCCCCGCAGGTGGACGAAGGTTTTGCCGCCCGCCTCGACGACGAACTGGCCGCAGCGCTCGCCGCCAACGGTTTACAGATGGTCCCGCGCAGCCAGGCGGAACAACTCGTCGATTATCGCAGCTGGCCGCCCGCCTTGGACGTGCTCGAGGCCGTCGCCGAACAGACCGGCTTCGCCAATGTCGCTGCCGGTACGGCGACGGTTATCGGCAGCCGGGTCAGCATCGACGTCAAGGTCTTCGACCTGCTCAACCCGTCAGACCCCCGTTATTTTTTCCAAGAGGCCCCGTCGGTCACCGACCTCTCGTCCGTCATCGCCGATGTCGTCAGCCAAGTGGTGGCCTATACCGAACGATCCCGCTTTATCGCCTCGGTCGCTCCGGAAGGCAACAAGATCATCGATTCCGGCGCCATCCTGCGAAAAATCAGCAGCACGGCGGGCGACCCGTACGACCCGGCAGCCCTGCGTGAAGATCTCAAAGCTATCTATGCCATGGGCTTTTTCGATGATGTCCAGATCGACGTAACCGACAGCCAGCAGGGCAAGAAGGTTATCTTTCGGGTCGTTGAAAAGCCGACCGTCAGCTCCATCACTTTCACCGGACTGGCCGAACTGGAGGAAAAGGATATCGAGGAAGTCCTGACGATCAAGGAGAACACGATCCTCAATCCGACCGGCGTCAACGCTGCCGCCGAAGCGATCAAGGCATTGTACAAGACGAAAGGTTTCTACAACACCGAAGTCACCGCCGACATAACCTACCCGACGCCATCGACCGCGGCCGTTACCTTCGACATCGACGAAGGGGAGAAGATCTTCATCAAGGAGATCAACTTCCAGGGCAACAACAGCCTTGACGACGACGATCTCGAAGATGTGCTGGAGACGACGACCAAGGGTTGGTTCTCCTGGCTGACCGATTCCGGCCTGCTCAACCGGGACATCCTCAGCCAGGATGCGGCACGCATCGTCGCCTTTTATCATAACAACGGCTTCCTCGAGGCCCGGGTGGGCGAACCGGTCGTCACCCAGGAAGGCAAATGGCTGTACGTCACCTTCATCATCGAGGAAGGCCCCCGTTTCAAAGTCGGGACCGTCGATATCACCGGTGACCTGATCACCGATGAGCAGACCCTGCTTGACATGCTGACCATCAGGGACGAGGAGTTCCTGAGCCGGAAGACCCTGCGCGACGATATCATCACGATCACCGACTACTATTCGGAATTCGGCTACGCCTTTGCCGAAGTCCGGCCGGACATCAACAAATCCACCGGCGGCGGCCGTGTCGATATTACCCTCAACATCTATCGCGGGGATCTGGTCTACATCAACCGCATTATCATCAAAGGCAACTCGCGCACCCGCGACAACGTGATCCGCCGCGACATCCAGGTCACCGAGGGTGGCGTGTTCAACACCAAGGAGCTTCGGGAAACCAGCCAGAAGCTGCAACGACTCGACTTTTTTGAGGAAATTAATGTCAATCCGGAACCGACCCTGGAGCCGGACAAGATGAACATCGTCGTAGATGTCACCGAGAAAAGTACCGGCCAGTTCAGTATCGGGGCAGGCTATTCATCGGTCGACGATGTCATCGTCATGGGCGAGATCTCCGAAAACAATCTATTCGGTCGCGGCCACCGCCTGGCCCTCAGCGCCAACCTCGGCGGCAGCAGCAGCCGCTACAACCTGAGCTGGACCAACCCGCGACTCAACGATACCCAGGTTTCCATGGGCATCGATCTGTTCGACTGGGAGCGCGAGTACGACGATTACACGAAGGAGTCGCTCGGCGGGGCATTGCGCTTCGGCCACCCGCTTTGGAGAAAATGGCGGATGTACGAGAGCTATAGTTATTCCGACTCGACGCTGACTGATGTCAGCGAGAATGCCTCCTATATCATCAGAGAGTCGAAAAACGTTCCAGTGACCAGCTCCGTTCGCGTCGCCTTCGTCCGCGACACCCGCGATCGGCTGTTCGGCGCCGCCGAGGGCTCCCGGAACTCCATCGGCGTCCAGTACGCCGGCGGCCCGCTAGGCGGTGATGCTCAGTTTACCGCCGTCGAGCTGGAATCGAGTTGGTATTTCCCGGCGCCGTTTGGCACCATCTTCCACCTCGTCGGCTCGGTCGGCCAGGTCTTTGAGAACGAAACCGACAAGCTGCCGGTCTACGAGCGTTTCTATCTCGGCGGCATCAATACCATCCGCGGCTACAAATACGGCAAGGTCAGCCCGATCGACCCGGAAACCGGCGACCGGATCGGCGGTGACCGCATGTGGTATGTCAATACCGAGATCGTTGTCCCCGTCTTCAAGGAACAGGGCGTCTTCGGCGTCGTGTTCTTCGACATCGGCGACTCGATTGCCGAAGACGAGGACTGGGCAAACAACGAAGTAGCCAAGGCGACCGGACTCGAGTTCCGCTGGCTCTCCCCGATCGGGCCGTTTCGCCTGGTCTGGGGCTACAATCTCGATCCCAGAAACGACGAACCGGAGTCGGTCTGGGATTTCAGCATCGGAGGGCAGTTCTGATCAGGCTCGCCGCGTCGTCCCTGCCTGAATTCGCCGACTGCACGGATCGTGCAGTCGGCACTTTTTTTCCATGGCTCACACAGATCATTTCATAGGTGAAGGCACAACTCTGGTCGCCGGCCTGCGCGGTTCCAGCCCGGCCTGGTTCAGCGCCACCCGCTCGGCTGCGCGGCCGCTGTGCTGCGTCCTGCCCGACGAGCAGCTGGTCGCCGCCTTCGAACAAGACCTGGCGCTGTTCACCGACCTGCCGGTCCTGTCGTTTCCCGGCTACGAGATACCGCCATATACGCCTCTGTCACCGGACCAGCAGACCACCGCAGCCCGGCTATCGACGTTGTATCGCAGTCTCGAGAGCGAGTCGCCGTTCATCCTGGTCATCTCCATCGAGGCACTGCTCCGGCGGGTGATGCCCAAAGGCGCCCTGCAGCAGCGGGCCCAATTGCTGATGGCCGGAGAGTCCTTCGATCTGCCGACCCTGCGCGCCGATCTGGTGACCATGGGCTACGAATCTACCTCGCTGGTGCGCGGCTACGGCGATTTTTCAGTCCGCGGCGGCGTCGTCGACATCTTCCCGCCCCCGTTTCTGCTGCCGGACAACGAGATACACGACGGCCCGCTGCGTCTCGATTTTTTCGGCGACACCATCGAGTCTATCCGGCCGTTCAATCCCATCAGTCAACGTTCCCTGGGGACCCTTGACGAAGCGGTCATCCTGCCGGTCAGCGATATCCTGCTCGAAGCTCAGGCTCCGGACCGGTTACCCTCCCTGCTGACGGCCGTCCGCCAACGCGGCGAAGATCTCGGCTGGGCCGCCGAACAAACCAAAGAGATTACCGACCGGCTGCAGGCCGGACTGCGCTTTGCCGGCATCGAGAATTTTCTGCCGCTGTTCTGCGGCACACAGCAACCGACAACGGTGCTCGATTATCTGCCCGACGACACCGTCCTGATCATGCTCGAGCCGGAAACACTGGCCCGACAGGCGCGACTGGTCGAGGAACGAATCGATGCCAATTATACCGCTGCCGGCCGAAACAGCCAGCCGGCCCTGCCACCGGACGAGTTGTTCGTGCCGGCTGCAGATCTGGCGCAGCAATTGACCCGTTTTCAGCGTTTTGCCATCACCGACTTCAGCGGCGACGATCAGCCGGTATTGCAGATCACCACTACCGGCCACCAATTGCTCAGGCAGGAGATATCCCTGCACCGAAAAACCCACGGCCTGCTCGCACCGCTCGCCGACCAGATCCGCAGCTGGCAGGAGACCGGGGACCAGGTGATCATCTGCTGCAGGTCCCAGCTTCGGCAGAAGACCCTGACCGAGATGCTGTCACGCTTTTCCTTCAACCTCCAGCCGCTGGCCGCACCGCTCGACCTTGCCACCCTGGCGCCGAGCGCCGACCGCGAGCCGCCCCTCTATCTATGCGACCACCCGCTGAACAAGGGTTTTAGCCTGGTGGAGCAGCGCTGTCACCTGCTGTCTGAAAGCGAGCTGTTCGGCGAAATGCGCCTCGGCGGCAAAAAGCGGCGAAGCAGGGCCACCGGGGAATCACTCAATTTCACGGAACTGCAGGAAGGAGACATCGTCGTTCACCGCGAACACGGGCTCGGCAGCTATCGCGGCCTGGTGACCATGGACCTGCAGGGCGTCACCAACGACTTCATGCTCATCGAGTATCGCGACGGTGATAAACTCTACCTGCCCGTCGACCGGCTCGGCCTGGTCAGCCGCTACGAAGGTCTATCGGACAAAGCGCCGAAAATCGACAAACTTGGCGCCCAATCCTGGAAGTCGACTAAAAAGAAGGTCTCTGAAGAGGTCTGGAAAGTTGCCCAGGAGCTGCTCGACATCTATGCCGCCAGGGCGATGCGCAGCGGCCGCTCATTCTCGCCGCCCGGCAGTTTCTACCAGGAATTGGAAGAATCCTTCGCTTTCGACGAGACGCCCGGACAATACCGCGCCATCAATGAGACCATCGATGACCTGACTTCGGACAAGCCGATGGATCGGCTGATTTGCGGCGATGTCGGCTACGGCAAGACCGAAGTCGCCATCCGGGCCGCCTTCAAGGTGGCAGAAGACGGCTGCCAGGCGGCCATCCTGGTGCCGACCACGGTGCTGGCCGAGCAACACGCAAAAACCTTTGGCGAGCGACTCAAGGATTTTCCGGTCCGCATCGAATGCCTCAACCGTTTCCGCTCGCGCCAGCAGCAACGGCAGATCCTCAGTGACCTGGCCGCCGGTCGGGTCGATATCGTGATCGGCACCCATCGCCTGCTCTCCAAAGACGTGCGCTTTGCCAATCTCGGTCTGCTCATTATCGATGAAGAGCATCGATTCGGCGTGACCCACAAGGAAAAGATCAAACGGATCAAGGCGGAAGTCGACGTGCTGACCCTGACCGCCACGCCGATCCCGCGCACCTTGCAATTGTCACTGCTCGGCATCCGCGATCTCTCGGTGATCTCCACACCGCCGGAGCATCGCCGGCCGATCAAGACCTTCGTCGCCCGTTACGACGATCTGGTCATCAAGGAGGCGGTCAGCCGGGAGCTGCTGCGCGGCGGCCAGGTCTTCATCGTCCACAACCGCGTCAAATCGATCCACCGCATGGCGGCAACGGTCCAGAACCTCGTACCCGAGGCCCGCATTGCCGTGGCCCACGGCCAGATGCCCGGCAAGGAACTGGAGGACATCATGGTGGCTTTTGTCAACCGCCAGGTCGATGTGCTGATCAGCACCACCATCATTGAATCCGGCCTCGATATCCCGTCCGCCAACACGATTATCATCAACCGTGCCGATCGCCTCGGGCTCGCCGAAATCTATCAGCTGCGCGGCCGGGTCGGCCGCTCGGCGACGCAATCGTTTGCCTACCTGCTCGTGCCGTCGCTCGATCACCTGTCCAAGGACTCGCGGGAGAGGCTGCGCGCGTTGATGGAGTACAACGAACTCGGCGGCGGCTTCAAGCTGGCCATGTCCGACCTGCAGATCCGCGGTGGCGGCAACCTGCTCGGCGTTTCCCAGAGCGGCCATATCGCCGCCATCGGTTACGATCTCTATCTCGACCTGCTGCAAAAGACCGTTGCCGAGCTCAAGGCCCGTCAGGACCGCGGGGAAGTGCCGCCGACCATCGACGACCTCGATCCGGAGATCAACCTGCGCATCTCCGCCTATATCCCCGAATCGTATCTGCCCGATATCAGCCAGCGCTACCTGATGTATCGACGCATCGCCTCCCTGCTCAACCACGACCACCCGTCGCCGGAAGAGCTGCTCGAAGAACTCGACGATCGCTACGGCCGACCGCCCGACGAGGTGCGCAACCTGTTTCGCCTCGTTGCCGTGAAAAAGCGGTTGCTACCGCTGCGTGTCAATAAACTCGAACGCGGCAACGGCACCCTGGTCTTCGGCTTTCTCGCCGACACGCCGGTGCGCCCCCGGCGGTTGCTTGACTATGTGCAGGAACACCGACGGCGGACCAAACTGTTGCCGGACGGCCGGCTGATCGTCGAGCTACCGGAAAAAGATGACGACTACCTGAATACGACCATTGATAGGATCATCCATGAACTATGCCAGCTCACCGATGACAACAGCCACCCGACCCACTCCTGATCTGCCCGTCGACTGGTCCGCGATCAATACGGTGCTCCTCGACATGGACGGCACCCTGCTTGACAAGTACTTCGACGATTATTTCTGGGAGCACTACGTACCACAGGTGTATGCCGAAAAAAACGGGCTGGACCACGAACGGTCGCGAACCGTTTTACTCCAGCGCTACCGGGCGGTGGAGAGCACCCTGCAGTGGACCGATCTGGATTTCTGGTCGGAGCAGTTGGATCTCGACATCCCGGAACTCAAGCGCAGTATCGATCACCTGATCGCCGTCCACCCCTACGTTACCGACTTTCTGGATTTTGTTCGGCAACTTGGAAAAGCGACCTACCTGGTTACTGCGGCCCACGACAAGACCCTGCGGATCAAACTGGCCAAGACCGAACTTGGTCCGCGTTTCGACCGGATCATCTGTGCCGGGGAAATCGGTCTGCCCAAAGAAAGTCCATCCTTCTGGCATCGCCTCGAAGAGGTCCTCGGTTTCCAGCGCGCCCAGACACTGCTTGCCGACGACACCGCCAAAGTTTTGCAGGCTGCCCGGCAGCACGGCATCGAGTACCTGGTCTTCATCGCCAAACCGAGTTCGCGGCTCCCGGTCCGGCACAGCACCGACTTTCTCTCGATCACCACCTTCAATGAATTGATGCGCTGACGCCGGCCGGATCGATCCTCCCGCGATCGGCCGACGCTTCGAAGGTGGGAAAATCGTTTGCCTTGATCGGGCGAATACGGTATCAATAATCACGCTGTTACCGGCACGGCAGCACCTTTGCAACAGAACCGAAGGGACCTCGACCCCCGGCCGGACAACACGTGCCGTCCTTCAACCCGTCAGGTGTTTCATGACTCGTTTGCAATTGCCGCTTCTTCGTGCCGCAGTGCTCCTTTGCTTTCTTGGTCTGACCTCCTGTGCCTCGCGCAACCCAAACGAACCGGCCCATGTCCTGCCGGCCACCGACAGCGCCCGGATCACCTTCGAAGACCGGCAGGTCCCGGACGGCTGTACGGTTTTTGCCCACCTGCTCATCACCGTCCCACCGGCCCTCGCCGCCGACCAGATGCGCCAATCGATTCGCCGGCTTGGTGCCGATCACGGTGCCGATCTCGTGCTGCTCGGCCTGAGTCGTCAAAGCACCCTCTCCCCGGAGACGGTGACATTTCGTGCCTACGGACCGCAAACCCCCTACTCGTTTGCCGAGAGGTGGGCCGGCTGGAAGTTCGGCTTCACAGACTGGAACAAAGGCGGTCCCCTGGTCGATTTCGGCCTCAACCATCTCAGTGGCGACGAAGCGGCCTTTACCATTCCCGTCGATATCCAGGCCGTGCTGCTCTCCTGTCCGGCAGGGGGCACCGGCAGTTGACACCCCCCTGTATTCGCCACGCTTGCGGCAGCCTATCGACCCGGCAGCCCCGGTTGCCAGGCGTCATTTCGCCGGTACGATTCACCATTGCTGTCACCAGGAGTGGTTTCCTGTCCCCGGACACCGTGCGACGCTGACAACCGCGCCCCATCACCACTGAGCTCTTACAAATGATGTCTTTTCGGGTATCGCTCCACAGCCGCTGAGATGCCCGCTGACGGTGGCATGAGCCCCGGAGAAAATCAAATTATTTTATGATATTCATCGAATATAGCAACAGAACATTGTTCTTTTAATATTCTATCGTCTTTGTATTACAAGCATTTTTTTATCATTTTTCCGGTCTTGCCAACTGCAGAAACATACTTGAAGTATCCGTAAATATTTATTATACGTCATTGGTACAGAAACACTTATCCTTTACCAGGGAGGTGAAAACGGGAATGTAACAAGCGTAAATCATCACTTTATCAACCAACCACAAGAGGTGGGAATATGGCCGATTACGACGAAGTGTTTGCTGAAAGCGTACAAAATCCCGAGGCCTTCTGGGCGGCAGCCGCGGCAGACCTTGACTGGTATCAAACCTGGAACACCGTGCTCGATGCGTCCAACCCACCCTTCTACCGCTGGTTCAGCGGCGGCCTGATGAATACCTGTTACAATGCTGTTGATCGTCACGTCGCCGACGGACGGGGCGACCAGGTGGCCATCATTTACGACAGTCCGGTCACCGACACCATTGCCAAAATCACCTACCGCCAACTGCAGGACAACGTCTCCCGGTTGGCCGGGGCCTTGCAGAAAATCGGCGTAACCAAAGGTGATACGGTCATCATTTACATGCCGATGATCCCGGAAGCGGCTTACGCGATGCTCGCCTGCGCCCGGATCGGCGCCATCCATTCGGTCGTTTTCGGCGGTTTCGCCGCCAATGAGCTGGCCATCAGAATCAACCACGCCCAGCCAAAGGTCCTGATAACCGCCTCCGGGGCCATCGAAGGCAAGAAAACACTGGCTTACAAACCGATCGTCGACGAAGCGGCAACTCTTGCCGAGCACAAATTCGAGCACTGCATCGTCTACCAGCGCCCCTTTGTCCAGGCAGACCTGCAGGACGGCCGTGATCTGGACTGGAACCACATCGTCGCCGACGCACCGGCCGCCGACTGCATTCCTCTCGAAGCCACCGATCCGCTCTACATTCTCTATACCTCCGGTACCACCGGCATGCCCAAAGGCGTCCTGCGTGACAACGGCGGCCACGCCGTGGCCCTGAACTGGACGATGAAATCGATCTACAATATCGACGCCGGCGATGTCTTCTGGTCGGCCTCCGACGTCGGCTGGGTGGTCGGTCACTCCTACATCGTCTATGGCCCGTTGCTCAAGGGCGCCACCACTATCATGTATGAGGGCAAACCGGTCGGCACTCCGGACGCGGGCGCTTTCTGGCGCGTCATCTCGCAGCACCGGGTCAAGGCCCTGTTCACCGCCCCGACCGCCTTTCGGGCAATCAAGAAAGAAGACCCGAACGGTACCTTTATCAGCAGATACGACATCTCCTGCTTCGAGGCCCTCTATCTGGCCGGCGAACGCCTCGACCCGGACACCTATTTCTGGGCCTCCAAATTACTCCGGGTTCCGGTCATCGACCACTGGTGGCAGACCGAAACCGGTTGGGCGATAGCCGCCAATTGCCGCGGCATCGAAGAGCTGCCGATCAAGCCCGGCTCCCCGACCAAAGCGGCACCGGGCTATGATGTCCGCATCGTCGATAGCGCAGGCACAGAGGTCGGCCCCAACATCGAAGGCAATATCGTCGTCAAACTGCCGCTGCCGCCGGGCACCCTGGTCACTCTGTGGCGTAACGACCAGCGGTTCATCGAATCCTACATGACCACCTTCCCCGGCTACTACGAAACGAGCGACGGCGGCTATATCGATGAAGACGGCTACATCTTCGTCATGGGCCGGATGGACGACGTCATCAACATCGCCGGCCATCGTCTGTCCACCGGGGCCATGGAAGAGATTATCGCCACTCATCCCGACATCGCCGAATGCGCGGTGATCGGCACCGAAGATGCGCTCAAGGGTCAGGTCCCGGTCGGACTGTTCGTGCTGAAGGCCGGGGTGGACCGTGATACCGAGGAAATCAAGGCGGAACTGGTCAAGATGGTACGCGACAAGATCGGCCCGATCGCCTGTTTCCGCGAATCCTCCGCTGTGGCGCGACTGCCCAAGACCCGCTCCGGCAAAATCCTGCGCGGCACCATGCGCTCCATTGCCGCCGGCAAACAGTACCGGGCTCCGTCGACCATCGATGATCCGGCCATCCTCGAGGAGATTACCGAAACCCTCAAAGATATGGGCCATCGACGCGCCAATTGATCATTGTGCCGGGGGAGGTAAACCGCGACAGTCCAGACCGGATTTGCGGCAGCGACCTGTTGACTTTTGCCTCTCCCGTTGCTAAAAGCGTCACTGATCAACAATTCGACGGCGGCCGCCGTCGGTTATAACACGAGTATGACCAGAGGAGCAGCGAAACAATCACCATGAAGATTCACGAATATCAGGCCAAGGAGTTATTCAGAAACCATGGCGTCCCCGTCCCCGACGGCCTGGTCTGTGACAGCCCGGACGGCGTCGCGGCCGCCGTTTCTTCGCTCGGCCTGCCGGTCGCCGTCAAAGCCCAGGTTCACGCCGGCGGCCGCGGCAAAGGTGGCGGCGTCCGCCTGGCCAGGACAGAGGCGGAGGCGATTGCCGCGGCCCAGGCTATTATCGGCATGGAATTGGTCACCCAACAGACCGGCGGCTCCGGCAAACGCGTCCACACCGTACTCGTCGAACGGGGCGTGTCGATCAAACAGGAATTATACCTCAGTCTGATCGTCAACCGTGACGACGCGACGGTCACCATTATCGCCAGTCCCGACGGCGGCATGGATATCGAGGAGGTCGCGGCACGGACACCTGAGCGCATCGCCAAAGTAGGCATCAATCCGCTCATCGGCATCAGGGGCTATCATGTCAAACAGGTTGCCTTGGCGCTCGGCGTGACGGGGGACATCGCCAAACAATTGGGGGCGCTGCTCGGCAACCTCTACCGCCTGTTTGTCGGGTGCGACTGCTCCCTGGTCGAGATCAACCCGCTGATCATTACCGGCGATGACCAACTGCTTGCTCTGGATGCAAAAATCGACATCGACTCCAACAGCCTGTTCCGGCATCCGGAGATCGCGGCGATGCGCGACCCGCTGGAAGAAGACCCTCAGGAGTTGGAAGCGGCACAGTACGACCTCAACTACATCAAACTCGACGGCTCCATCGGCAACATGGTCAACGGCGCCGGCCTGGCCATGGCCACCATGGACCTGATCAAGCAGGCCGGGGCCGAACCGGCGAATTTTCTCGATGTCGGCGGCGGCGCCAACGCAGAAAAAGTTGAAAACGGCTTTCGCATCATTCTCAGCGACCCCCATGTCAAAGGGATTCTGATCAACATTTTCGGCGGCATCCTGCGCTGCGACGTCCTTGCCCAAGGCGTGGTCCAGGCCGCCGGCGCTGTCGGCCTGACGGTCCCGGTGGTGGTGCGGATGGAAGGCACCAACGTCGAAGAGGGCCGCCGGATTCTCGCTCAATCAGGCCTGGAGCTGGTCAATGCCGTCGACCTGTCGGACGCGGCCAGCAAGGTCGCGGCAATTGCCGGCCGCTAACCCCAGCCGCCTACGATGATCCGACTGTTCACTGCACTCCTGCTCTGCTTTTTGCCGGTCACCGTTGCCCAGGCCGGCAGTCCCTGGCTGATCGCCTCCGCCACCGGCCCGGCGTGGCCGACCAGCTGCCCGGTTTCACTGGCCGTGGCGATCGAGCGAGGCGTCGATACGGTCGGCTTCGCCGTCAGCATGAGCAGCGACGGTACCGTGGTGGTCGCGCCGGAGACGATCCTGTCGGGGGTGAGCGACGCTGATCTGCTGTTTGCCGAAAGGCTCGGCGACGACGACACCCTCGTCGTCCCGGACCTGAGCCGAGCCGAACTGCGCCAACTGACGGTCGAGCACCCTGGTGGTGTTTCGGCGGGCGGGCTCTCCGGGTGCCGGATCGCTTCCCTCGCCGAGACCCTCGACCTGATCAGCCTGCTGGAGATCGAACAGCAGCGAAGCATCACCATCGTCGTTGAGTTGCGCAAACTCTGGTTGCACCGAAAAGCGGGGTTGGACCCAGGCGGGGCCGTCGTCGACCTGCTGACCGCAAAACGGCCGGATCGCGACGACAGCACTCCCCGGACGTATCTCGCCGCCCACGATCCCGATGAACTACGACGTCTTCACGAGCAGCACCTGATCCGCAAAGCCCCGCACATCGGTATCATGCAACTCATCGACAACAACGACGGCGGGCAGGCCAAGCGACTGGAACAGGGTTCCTGGCTGCCCTATAATTACGACTGGCTGTTCACCAATTCCGGTCTCAGGTCCATCTCCGACCATGTCGATGTAATCGGTCTGTCGCCGGCGCTGGTAGCCGATGCCGACCAGACGAAACTGCTCGATTTCATTGGTGATGCCCACCTGCTCGGCATCCCCCTGATCATCTCACCGATAGACCCCCTGCTCGATTCCGGCCAGTCCCCACCGGAAGAGATACGAACGACGCTGAATCAACTACTTGCCGACGACATGTTCGACGGCCTGATGACCGGGAACTACGATGGTGTTGCC
This sequence comes from uncultured Desulfofustis sp., assembly GCA_964620665.1. GTDB lineage: Bacteria > Desulfobacterota > Desulfobulbia > Desulfobulbales > Desulfocapsaceae > Desulfofustis. The sequence goes on from CAZUJZ010000004.1 coordinate 23,535, forward strand.
CGGCTGCTCGACCTGGAGCCGGCGCGGCGCGGCCGGCAGGGACAACCGGAGAGCGCCGTTGAGCAGATCATCGAAAACCTGGAACGCAACAAATCGGAAGCCGCCCGCTCTGCCGAGCCGCTCCTGCTTCACTAAACCACTACCTCCAGAAGACAATTGCCATGGCTATATTCGTCAATCAGCAGACCCGGGTTATCGTTCAGGGAATCACCGGCCAGGAAGGTCAATTTCACACCAGGCAGTGCATCGCCTACGGAACCAACGTGGTCGGCGGGGTCACTCCGGGCAAGGGTGGCCAGCGCATGGACGATGTGCCGGTCTTCGACTCGGTCGTCGAGGCCCGCCGGGCCGTCGACGCCGACACCTCCCTGATCTTCGTACCACCGCCGTTTGCCGCCGATGCCATCTGCGAGGCCATAGACGCCGGCATCGGGCTCATCGTCTGCATTACCGAGGGCATTCCGGTCATGGACATGCTCAAGGTCAAAAACTACCTTGCCGGTAAACCGACCCGGCTGATCGGCCCGAACTGCCCGGGCATCATCACCCCCGGCGCCTGCAAGATCGGCATCATGCCGGGTGCTATCCACCGGGCGGGCGGCCCTTTCGGCGTCGTTTCTCGATCCGGCACCTTGACCTATGAAGTGGTTCACCAGCTCACCGGGCAGCAACTCGGCCAGACCACCTGTGTCGGCATCGGCGGCGACCCGGTCAACGGCACCGGCTTTATCGACTGCTTACAAGCCTTCCAGGCGGATCCTGACACCAAGGCTGTCGTCATGGTCGGAGAAATCGGGGGCAGCGCCGAAGAAGAGGCATCCGCCTGGGTCGCCGCTCACATGAGCAAGCCGGTCATCGGCTTCATTGCCGGGCTGACCGCTCCTCCCGGCCGAAGAATGGGGCACGCCGGCGCTATCGTCAGCGGCGGAGCGGGCACCGCAAGCGCCAAGATCGAGGCCATGGAGGCCGCCGGCATCACGGTCTGCCGTGACCTTGGCACGCTCGGCAGTCTCTGCGCCGCCGTCTACTCCAAACACGCCTGATCGCCGGCCGAAAGACGGCTCCCGGCCACCTTGGTGTAGCGCGCCATCACCGACCACCACCGACCACCACACCTGTCGATCACGACGGAACGATGGTCGATCCGTCGGCGGACCCGGTGCCAGAACAATGTTCCGTTTTTCTCCGCCTCGGGTCACCTGACGGCTTCGCATCGTCCCCGTACCGATAACGAGACCACGCCCGCCCAGCTGCACTCTTGACTGGTTCGCAGCCAAAATCGCCACGTTATCTCTGGCTATTTTGGCCAATTGCCCACCGGCCCGGAAAAGCAACCGGGCACCATCCTTTTCTCTTGACAAGCCCCACCGTTTCACCTAAAAATGAACATGTAACATTGTTATCATTATTACCAACCGGGTTGCTTATGTCGGCAGGTCTTGCACGAAAGAGCACGATGATATACCGGCCCAACGGCCATAACGCCTTTCTTTTTCCCGATTCGACCCCGCTTTTGCAGCACCCGCCGTCCATCCCGACCGACAATCAGTCTCCCGTCAGCTATCCGGTCCGGCGCTCTCACCGGCGGCGACACCTGACGCCCGACCTCTCACGATTCTGCAGCAAGGAGCACGCATGAACACTATCGAACGACTGGAATACCTGAAAAAACTCAGGGCCGAAGCTCTGCTCGGCGGCGGACAGAAACGTATCGACAAACTGCACTCTCTCGGCAGAATGACGGCCAGGGAACGGATCGACCTGTTGCTCGACGAAGGTTCATTCGAAGAGTTTGACATGTTCAAGACCCACCGCTGTTCCGATTTTGGCATGCAGAAACAGAAAATTCTCGGCGACGGCGTGGTCACCGGGCACGGCACCATCGACGGCCGGATCGTCTATGTCTTCGCCCAGGATTTCACCGTTCTCGGCGGCTCGCTGTCCGAGACCTTTGCCGAGAAGATCTGCAAGATCATGGACCTGGCCATGAAAAACGGGGCGCCGGTGATCGGCCTCAACGATTCGGGTGGAGCGCGCATCCAGGAAGGTATCGAGAGCCTGGCCGGTTATACCGACATCTTCCTGCGCAACGTCATGGCATCCGGCGTCGTTCCTCAGATCTCGGCAATTTTCGGGCCGTGCGCCGGCGGCGCGGTCTATTCGCCGGCCCTGACCGACTTCGTGGTCATGGTAAAGAACAATTCCTACATGTTCCTGACCGGACCGAAGGTGGTCAAATCGGTGACCCACGAAGATGTCACCGTCGAGGAACTCGGCGGCGCCGACATGCATGCCTCACGCAGCGGCGTTTCCGATTACGCCGCCACCTCGGGTGCCGACGCCATCACCTATATCCGCAAGCTGGTCTCTTTTTTGCCCCAGAACAACATGGAGCCCCCGGCAACGCTGCCCTGCAACGACCCGGCCGACCGCCCGGCAGCCGAGTTAAACCAGATCATCCCGGAGAACCCCAACGCCGCCTACGACATGAAGCAGATCATTCTGCAGACCGTCGACCACGGCGATTTCTTTGAAGTCAAGGAGACGTTCGCTCCCAATATCATCGTCGGCTTCGCCCGCTACAACGGAATGAGCGTCGGGATTGTCGCCAATCAGCCGGCCCATTACTCAGGCGTGCTCGATATCGACTCGTCCATCAAGGGCGCTCGGTTCGTCCGCTTTTGCGACTGTTTCAATATCCCGGTAGTCACCTTCGTCGATGTCCCCGGCTTTTTGCCCGGCACCGCCCAGGAATATGGCGGGGTCATCCGCAACGGCGCGAAAATCCTCTATGCCTATGCCGAAGCGACCATCCCGAAAGTCACCATCATCACCCGCAAGGCTTACGGCGGCGCCTATTGCGTGATGTCCTCGAAGCACCTACGCGGCGACATCAATTACGCCTGGCCGACGGCCGAAATAGCGGTGATGGGCGCCAAAGGCGCGGTCGAGGTGCTCTACGGCAAACAGGCCAAAGCCCAGGAGGATCCGGGAAAATTCCTCCAGGAAAAGGAAGCGGAATACCAGGATGCCGTGGCCAATCCCTATGTCGCCGCACAGCGCGGTTACATCGACGACATCATCGAGCCGTCGGCCACCCGCGCCCGGATCATCAGAGCGCTGACGCACGTTCAGCATAAACGGGACACCAACCCGATGAAAAAACACGGCAACATTCCACTATAACGCCAGTGACCAAGGGGGTTTTACCATGACCGTCAAGATCTTTATCAAGCGTAACGTCACCGACAGCAAGGTCGCCGAACTCACCGTACTGCTCAAACGGTTGCGCAGCGTCACCCTGATGCAACCGGGCTACATCTCCGGCCAGACCCTGAAGCGGTTGGACAAACCCGGTGAATGTCTGGTCATCAGTACCTGGCGTTCCGCCGAGGACTGGCAGGAGTGGCTGAGCAACAGCAAGCGTATCGCGATCCAGAATGAAATTGACGAACTGCTCGACTCGCCGACCGAATACGCTGTCTACGAATAACGAGCCGGCACCGCGTCCCCGCTGATCCGCCGGGACCGGCCGCGAACCGCGCACGAGGAGAACCAATGGCGGAAAAAGAAAAGAAAATCGCGGCGGCGCTGGCCGCCGTCAATGCTTACCTGCACATGGAGCAGAGCGAAGCCGCTGACCGGCTCGTGCAGCCGGAAACACCGCCCGTGCCGCCGGTGCAACAGAGCTTCTGGAGCCATAGTGGACGCCAGGAGATGATGACCATGCGCAGACTGATACAAATGCGGACCTTTACCAGCTTCCGCTAGATTCCCGGAGCAGGAAACCAGGCCATGAAGGAGAGTGAAACGATGAGTGACCACGACCACGTGCAGATGACCACGATGAATTACGACAGCGACCGGCCGCCGGCCGAGAACCCGGTCAAGATCATGGACCTGACGCTCCGCGACGGGCACCAGTCCCTCTTTGCCACCCGCGGCCGGACCGAGGACATGATCCCGGTCGCCGAGTTGATGGACGAGGTGGGCTTCTGGGCGGTCGAAACCTGGGGCGGCGCGACGTTTGACACGATGCACCGCTTTCTCAATGAAGACCCGTGGGAGCGATTGCGTACCCTGAAACGGTACATGAAAAAAACGCCGTTTTCCATGCTGCTCAGGGCCCAGAACCTGGTCGGCTACCGCAACTACGCCGACGACCTGGCCACCGCCTTTGTCGAACGGAGCGCGGAAAACGGCATGGATGTCTTCCGGACCTTCGACGCGCTCAACGACTACCGCAACTTCGAGACGGTGGTCAGGCAGATCAAAAAGAGCGGTAAACATTTCCAGGGCTGCATCTGCTATACGATGACCGAACCCCGCCTCGGCGGCGACGTCTATAATCTCGACTACTACGTTACCAAGGCCAGAGACCTCGAATCGATGGGCGCCGACTCGATCTGCATCAAGGATATGGCCGGCCTGCTCGCCCCCTACGACGCCTACGAACTGATCAAGGCCGTCAAAGCGGCGGTGAACCCGCCGATTCACCTGCACAGCCACTTTACCTCCGGCATGTCGCCGATGACCCACCTCAAGGCCATCGAGGCCGGCGTCGACATCATCGATACCTGCATGACGCCGTACGCCTATCGCACCTCGCATGCCGCCGTCGAACCGTTGGTCATGACCCTGCTCGGCACCAACCGTGACACCGGTTTCGATATCAAGAAACTGGCAACGATCAACGAGATCCTGGAAAAAGAGGTGCTGCCGAAATACAAACACCTGCTCGACGACTCGAAAGTATCGATCATCGATATCAACGTGCTGCTCCACCAGACCCCGGGCGGCATGCTCTCCAACCTGGTCAACCAGTTGCGCGAGATGGATGCCCTGGACAAGATCGGCGAGGTCTATCGAGAACTGCCGCGGGTCCGCCGCGATCTCGGTCAGATCCCGCTGGTCACGCCGACCAGCCAGATCGTCGGTGTGCAGACGGTCAACAACGTGCTGCACGACACGCCCGACGAGCGCTACAAGATGATCACCGGTCAGGTCAAGGACCTGTGCTACGGGCTCTACGGCAAAACGGCCGTGCCGATCAATCCGGACGTGCAGAAAAAGGCCCTGCAGGGGTATCCCCGCGGCGAAGAGCCGATCACCTGCCGGCCCGCCGAAGTATTGGAGCCGGAACTGGAAAAAGCCCGGCAAGAGATCGGATCGCTGGCCAAGGATATCGACGACCTGATCCTCTATGCCCAGTTCCCGGTCACCGGCAAGAAATTTCTGGAATGGAAGTACGGCATCACGCCGGTACCGGATTCGGTCAAACCGATCACCATGGAAGATGTCCGCCGGCGCGATGAGTTGATCAAAAAGGCCAAGGCCGGCCAACTCGTCGAGAAAAAGACCGACGCGCCGCCGAAAAGCGATTCGGCGCGGACCTTCAATGTCTTCATCGACAACGATTATTTCAGCGTTGCCGTCGACCCGGTCGGCGGTCCGGCCATCGTCGCGGCGCCGCAACCACGCTCCCAGCCCGCCGCAGCCCCGGTTGCACCGGCACCGACCGCGGCACCTGCCTCGCCAGCCGCTCCGGCCCCTGCCGAGCCTGCCAATGGCGCTACCGGCGCCGCCGGCACCATGCTGCTCGCGCCGATGCCCGGCATGATCATCAAATACGACAAGAAAATCGGCGACACGGTCAGCAAGGGCGAGGTCGTCGTCGTTCTCGAAGCCATGAAAATGGAAAACGCCCTGCCGGCACCGTGCGACGGGACAATCAAGGCTATCGATTTCGGTAGCGGCGACAGTGTGACCAAGGGCGCCGTGCTCTGCGTCATCGCCTGAACAGCTCACGCGGCCGAGAAACGGCGACTATGGCAGCCCGACGACCGGACGATCCGATGAAAGCGCGACACAGCAAAGACGAGATCACCCACCCCGATGTCCATCAACGCCTGGAAAAAGCGGTGCTGGAAATTTTTTCCAACTCCGATTTCCACAAGGCGAGCATCAGGGACATCGCCAACCGGGCCGAGGTGAGTTTTACCACGATATACAAGCATTATGGCAGCAAGGAGCGATTGGTATTCGCCTTCGTCGACGTGTGGATGGGCAAGCTCACCGATCGTATCGTCGATCACCTGCAGGGGTTGGAAGACCTCAAGGAAAAGCTGCGCAAAGTCTTCTGGCTGCAGCTCGACTATTACGAACGACACGTCGGACTCGGCCGCATCGTTTTCATGACCCTGCCGATGAACACCTGGATGGCCGATCAGACCTTTGCCCAACCGCGGATGATGGGGCTGATGATCGATGTTCTGCGCCAGGGCCAGCGAGAGGGCATCCTGAACCCGCATGTCCGGGCCGGAACCCTGCTCGATTTCCTGATGGGGTTCGTGCAGCGCAGTTTTTTCATGTGGATTCTGCGCGGCCGCCAGGAAAGTCTGGCCGCCCAGGCCAACACGATGTTCGAAATGGTCTGGCGCGGCATGACTAATCCGGAACGCGATCACCATCAGCAGGCACTCGAACCGCCAAGCTGACAACCAAAGCATAGAGGGCACTGATGAAGATACTCAAGATCGATCACGTGGGCGTCGCCGTGGGCAGCATCGATGACGGCAAGACATTCTGGTCGGACATTCTCGGCCTCGACTTTGCCGGCGAGGAAACGGTCGCCAGCCAAAAGGTGAAGACCGCCTTTTTTCCGGTCGGCGAGAGTGAAGTGGAGCTGCTCGAATCGACCGCTCCGGACGGGCCGGTCGCCAAATTCATCGAAAAGAAAGGCGCCGGTTTCCAGCATATCGCCTTCCGGGTCGCCGATATTGATGGTGCCCTGGCCGAACTCAAGGAGCGCAATATCCAGATGATCGACGAGCAGCCGCGTCCCGGCGCCGGTGGAGCGCGGATTGCCTTTATCCATCCGAAGGCCACCGGCGGCATCCTTGTCGAGTTGTGTGAACGATCGTAACGACCGAGTCAACCCTGGGCGTTCTGCGCACCCCTGATCGAGAAGGAGTCCAACATGCCACACCACCCGGATTATCAAAAATGGGAAGGCTTGGCCACCAAGCTGATGAAAGGAAAACCGGCCAGCTCCCTGAAATGGCAGACGCCCGAGGGCATCACCGTCAAACCGCTCTACACGGCGGAGGATGTGGCAGGACTGGACGGGATCAACAGCCTGCCCGGTCTGCCCCCCTATGTCCGCGGACCGGTGGCGACGATGTATGCCGGCCGCCCGTGGACCATCAGGCAGTATGCCGGTTTCTCCACGGCCCGGGAATCCAACGAATTCTACCGTAAGGCGCTGGCCGCCGGCCAGAAAGGGCTGTCGGTAGCCTTCGACCTGGCCACCCATCGCGGCTACGACTCCGACCACCCGCGGGTCACCGGAGATGTCGGCAAGGCCGGTGTGGCCATCGATTCGGTGGAGGACATGAAGATCCTGTTCGACGAGATTCCCCTGGACCAGATGTCGGTGTCGATGACCATGAACGGCGCGGTCATCCCGATCCTGGCCAGCTACATCGTCGCCGCCGAAGAGCAGGGAGTGTCCCATGAGCACTTGACCGGTACCATCCAGAACGACATCCTCAAGGAATATCTGACCCGCAACACCTTTATCTACCCGCCCGGACCGTCGATGCGCATCGTTGCCGACATCATCGCCTTCTGCTCGAAGAACATGCCGCGCTACAATACCATCAGCATCAGCGGGTACCACATGATGGAGGCCGGAGCCAACAGCGTACTGCAGGTCGCCTTCACCATGGCCGACGGTCTGGAGTACGTGCGCACGGCGTTGCGGGCCGGCATGAACATCGACGAGTTCGCACCGCGCCTGTCGTTTTTCTTCGGTATCGGCATGAACTTCTTCATGGACATCGCGATGCTGCGGGCAGCGCGCTTTCTCTGGCATCGATTGCTCCAGCAGTTCGACCCGCAAGACCCGCGCTCCTCGATCCTGCGCACCCACTGCCAGACTTCGGGCTGGAGCCTGACCCAGCAGGACCCGTACAACAACATCATCCGCACGACGCTGGAAGCGCTGACGTCGGTGCTCGGTGGCACCCAGTCCCTGCACACCAACTCGTTCGACGAGGCGATCGGCCTGCCCACCGATTTCTCGGCGCGTATCGCCCGCAACACGCAGATCATCATCCAGGAGGAATCGGAAATCTGCCATGTCATCGATCCGCTCGGCGGCTCCTATTACGTCGAATCGCTGACCAACTCGATCATCAATGAGGCCCAGAAAATCATCGATGAAGTCGAGTCCCTGGGCGGCATGGCCAAGGCCATCGAGTCGGGCATGCCGAAGATGCGCATCGAGGAATCGGCGGCCCGTAAGCAGGCGCGGATCGACCAGGGACTCGATGTCATCGTCGGCGTTAACAAGTATCAACTGAAGGACGAAAAAATTGACTTTGAAATCAGGGAAGTACCCGCCTCGGTTCGTGACGATCAGGTGGATCGGCTGCGCCGAATTCGGGAATCCCGCGACCAGGCGGCCGTCGATCGCGCCCTGGCCGAGCTGACCGCAGCAGCGGAAGGCGGCGGTAACCTGCTGGCCGCTGCCCTGCCGGCCATTCGCGCCCGGGCCACCGTCGGAGAGGTATCGGATGCCATGGAAAAAGTATTCGGCCGGTTCGTCAGCACCACCCGGTGCATTTCCGGGGCCTACGCATCTGAGTTCCAGGCATCATCGGAAACCCTCGGCCAGCTGCGGGGCCGTACCGAGGCCTTTTTGCAGGCCCACGGCCGGCGACCGCGCATGCTCGTCACGAAGATGGGCCAGGACGGCCACGATCGCGGCATCAAGGTCATTGCCAGCGCCTATGCCGACCTCGGCTTCGACATCGATATCGGACCGCTCTTCCAGACACCGGAAGAAGCGGCCAAGATGGCCATCGAGAACGACGTCCATGTGGTCGGCGCCTCGAGTCTGACGGCCGGCCATAAAACCCTGGTCCCGGCTCTGGTCGAGGAGTTGAAAAAGCAGGGCGGCGAGGATATTCTCGTGGTGGCCGGCGGCATCATCCCGCCTGTCGATTACGACTTCCTCTACCAGCGCGGCGTCAAAGCCGTTTTCGGTCCGGGCACCTCGGTGATCGATTCGGCGAACCGGACGCTCGATCTGATCGAGGCACACCTCAAACCGGCGGCCTAGCGACCTGCTTCGGGGAACGAAACAACGAGTATGCAGAAGGATCCCGATTATTATATCCAGGGAGTGCTGGACGCCAATCGGCTGATGCTGTCGCGCACCATCACCCTGGTCGAGTCGTCGCTGCCCGCGCATCAGGAGTTGGCGGCAACGATCATCGAGCGGCTGCTGCCCCACAGCGGCAACAGTGTCAGGCTCGGGATCACCGGCGTTCCCGGTGCCGGCAAGAGCACCTTTATCGACAGCTTCGGCACCCTGCTGACCGAGCTCGGCCACCGGGTCGCCGTTCTGGCCATCGACCCGAGCAGTTCACGCAGCGGCGGTTCCGTACTCGGCGACAAGACCAGGATGATTCAACTCGCGGCAAGCGAGAAGGCCTTCATCCGGCCGTCGCCGACCGGCGGCACCCTCGGCGGCGTGGCGCGTAAAACCAGAGAATCGATGCTGATCTGCGAGGCCGCCGGTTTCGATGTGATCATTATCGAGACAGTCGGCGTCGGTCAATCCGAGACAGAGGTCGCCTCGATGGTCGATTTCTTCCTCGTGCTGATGATCGCCGGGGCCGGCGACGAATTGCAGGGCATCAAAAAAGGGATTCTCGAAGTGGCCGAAGCGATCGCCATCAACAAGGCCGACGGCGACAATGTCCAGCGCGCCGAACAGGCGCGCCGGCAGTACGAAACGGCCCTGCACCTGCTGACGCCGGACAATCCGCTCTGGTCGCCGCCGGTATTGACCTGCAGCGCCCAGGAAGGCTCGGGCCTGCTCGATATCTGGCAGACCGTCACCAACCATCGCCGGATCATGACCGACAGCGGCGACCTTAACCGGCGGCGCGCCCGTCAATCCGTGGACTGGCTGCACCACCTGCTGAGCGAAGGACTGCGCAACTGGTTCTACAACCATCCGGCCGTACGCGACGACTTGCCAGGCCTGCTGCACGACGTGGAAAACCAGTCCCTGTCACCGGCCGTAGCGGCATCGATGCTGCTGCAGAAAATCTATACGTGACGCAGCGCTGCGTCGTAGTCCGGCTCCTGCCCGATCTCCGGGACCTGCTCGCCATAGACGATCTTTCCGGAACCATCGATCACCAGTACCGCGCGGGACAGCAACCCCCTGATCGGGCCGGTGGCGATGGTCACCCCGTAATCCTTACCGAATTCGGGAGACCGGAAGGTGGAAACGGCCTGAACATTGTCGATACCCTCCGTTTCGCAAAACCGTTTATGGGCAAACGGGAGATCCGCCGACACGCAGAGCACCACGGCATTGTCCCGCTTGGCCGCTTCTTCGTTGAAGCGGCGCACCGAAGCGGCACAGGTCGGGGTATCGATGCTGGGAAAGATATTGAGAACCACCGTCTTGCCGGAAAAATCGTCAAGCCGGCACTCGGAGAGATCGGTCTTAACGAATACGAACGGTGGGGCCTTGCTATCGGTAACGGGCAGGGTGCCGACGGTTTCGATGGTTGCACCCCGCAAACTGATTGTCGCCATACATTCCTCCGCACTCGGTGCTGTGATTGATACGCCCGCCCGGGCGCCCAAACCACGGTCGCCCGACCCGGGGATCGGTTGGGGAAATACCGGTTGGTCCGGTATTCACGTGTCTTCTAACATAAGAGCGGAGACGGCGATATCAAGGTGGGGCCGCTGAAAAATGGCGGGGTGCCGTCACGTCCGGCCGTGAACCTTCACGGCCCGGTCAGGTCAAACCCGCGTGCTGGACGGACGTGGCATGCGCGGCGTTCCCCCGGAGATAACGGAGATAGGGAATGATCACGTCGTTTTTCCCGCCGCCGGTGCCATCGTAGGTGACCGATACCACCGGAACGCCGCTCACTTCCTCGATCTTCTCCCGCATCGCCTCGGTGATCAGCGATGCACAGCAGAGCGCCGGGCTGGCCTGGACGAACAGGGCGACCTCCGGGTGATAACGCATCGTATAATGGACCTTCAGCAGGTTGTCCATCGACTCTCCGGTCTGCTCCGTCGCCACGTTGAAGCGGTCGAGGATATCCGCCGGGGATTCGTCAAACTCCTTGCAGGGTTCATGCAGGATCCGGTTGAAAATCGCCTGGTAGGTCTTCTCCAACTGCTTCATGGTCACCAGGGCCGCAGTGTTGGCGAGGATATGCAGGTAATGCCCCTCGTTGAACCACTTGCGAAAATAGGGGAACGCGATCATCTTTGCGTAATCGCTATAGGGCGTGGTCAGCACTTCACCGCCATGCGCCTCGATAAAGCGGATGAGGTCCTGATTCAGGATACGGTTGTCCCGGGAATACAGGTCGCCGAAGATCGCCACCTTCGGTCGCTCCTGCGGGCGGGTTTCGATCCATTCAAAGCGGCTGATGATTTCTTCCAGAACCGCTTCTTTGTCAAGGCCGTCACGAAATGCCTCGTTGAGCATGGCCAGCGAGCGCTCCAGCACCCGATCGGTTTCGCCCGGATACACTTCGTACGGCCTGATGCGACAGCAGACCTTGCGGAGCATGCCGCCGAACAGATAAGAAAAATAGGCATTCTTCACGGTTCGCAGGCCGATGTCGGAAAAGGACAGACTGCCCAGATAGACCCCCGCCTCCCCCATCCCGTGATCGGCCAGAATGGTGCGGATATGATGGGGATAGAGCCGGATATTGCAGGCCAGGAAAGACTCGTTGAGCCACAGCAGACAGCGAGCCGGATCGAGTCCCCGTTCCCGGATCGTATCCATGTACCCCTGAGCGATCGCGTTGAGGGGAATGCACTGGCCGGTATTATGCTTCAGGCTCTGCCGGATGGAATGATCCGTTTCCTTCATCAGCACCGCATCGACGCCCTCACGCTGCAGTACCGAGACCAGCATCGAACAGGTCAGCCGGTCCCAGTTCGGAAAGATCACCGTCTTGCCGTCGATCGACCGCTCGGAGTGCGGATTGATAAAGATCTCCGAATTTCTCTTTCTGCCGGCAAGACCGCCGTGATGATTGCGAAAGGCGCGCACGGCCGACTCGATACGCGTCTCGTAGCCGACATTTGAATCGTGCTCATCGAGTTCAAGGATCAGGTACGGCTTGTTGTGGTGAGCCATGATCCGCTTGAAATAGTCAAGGGCGAACGAATCCGGGGAGCATTTGAACGAGCTGAGATAGACGGGATAGAGCCCCGGTCGCCGGGCGACGACTTCCGCCGTCTCCAAAATGCGGGCGGCGAATTTCCAGTGCACCTCGCTCAGCAGCGGTGCGATCCGTTCAACTTCTTCCGGCGCACTGTCCAGCATATCCTGAAAGTAAGTATCAATATCGAGAGTGCGAAAGATACCGGGTATGGATCCGTTGAGTTCCGGGGACAGCACGTTGTACGGCCGTCCGAGAAAAACGACGGCGATCTCCTCGTCACCGCCGCCCCCTCTTCGTCGGTCGGGAATCTCCTGCAGCTGCCGGCGCCAGGCCTGATCTTCGCTGACGGCGCGATCAAAGGCGGCGCTGACCTCGAGAAAACCGACCGATCGCCGGGTAATCGGCTGCAGCATCCGATAGAGCTGCATCTTGGTATGAAAGGAGGTGTAGAGATAGCGGATGACCGGGCTGAGAATCTTCTCGCTGCCTAAAGGAGTCGCCGCGCTGGTCAGCGGGGCCAGGTATTGGGTGTAATAGCAATAATGCCGCCTGGCATCGTGGGCCTTGTCTTCGAGATAAACGGGCAGGAAGACATAGTCGGCCTCGCCCAGCAGCCAATCCACATGACCGTGCATCGCCGTGACCGGTGCACAGAACTCGGCCTTGCGCAGATACGTTCCCCGCTTCAGGGCATCCCGGCCGGCAGGACTGATCACGGTCGGGATCTCGAGATAGGAGAAAAATCGTTTCCACAGGCCGAGGTCTTCGACCATATGCACCGCCGCCGGCAGGCCGATACATATTTCATCAGCCGAATCGGCCACCGGTATCGACGCCAGATGCCGCCGACGCTCGCCGAGCAGGTCATAGGCAGAGGATTGCCGTTTGACAAAGGACTTGGTCTCGTAATCACGGCCGCAGAGAAACCCGTAGGCCACGGAGCGCCCGTCGATCTCGGCGATCGACAGCTTGCAATGGTTGGCGCACAACTCGCAGACTTCGGTGGTAATCGGGATGGTCTGCCGGTATATGTCGAGGCCGGCAAAACGGCTCGCCTGTACCGATCCGCACCCCTCATCGGCCATAATCAGTGCGGTGCCGAGAGCACCGGTCAGATGACAGAACTTCGAAACCTGGATCGGCTTAACGAGCCGCTGTTCAAAGGCGGCGACCAGTGAGCGATTCTTGGCCGTGGCGCCTTGAAAACAGATAACCTCACCGACATCGCTTTCAGAGGCCACCTTGAGCAGGTAATTTTCCCGAACCGAGTGCAGCACCGCGGCAAGCACCTCGTTGACGCTGTAGCCCTCGCTGAGCAGATGATTGATGTCTCGTTCCATGAACACCGTGCAACGGTCGCTGGCCATCGGCGCGGCAATGCCGGCAGTCCGCTCGCTGATTTCGGTCAACGAACAATTGAGCCGGGCCGCCTGCTCCTCGATAAACGAACCGGTACCGGCGGCACAGACGGTATTCATCGTCGACGAGGTGACCCGGCCTTCGGCCAGGGTCGTGAACTTGGCATCCTGGCCGCCGATTTCGATAATCGTATCCACGTCGGGGTTGAGTTGGCTGGCAGCCCGGGCATGGGCGGTGATCTCATCGACCACCAGGTCGGCACCGACGATCGTGCCGATGAATTTGCGCCCCGAGCCGGTGGTGCCGCAGGCGGTGACCTGAAAGCGGTGGCCGGCTTCCTGTTCGATGGCGGCAATACTTCTGAAAATCGACTGCACGGCAACCAGCGGACGTCCGGCCGTCCTGGTGTAAAACCCGGCAACCACCTCTCCGGTCGCACCGACCAGGACAGCCTTGGTACTGGTCGAACCGATATCGATGCCGAGCCTGACCTGCCATGATACCGGTTGCTCAAGATCGCCATAGATATCGACTTCCACCGGAATGGCCAGTTGATCGGAAAATTCATACCGCCGGTTGCCGGAAAAATCGGGATAGTCGGAAAGGTGCAGATCGAGCGGCTCGTACTGATAGCTTTTCTGGCGCTTTATCTCGCGAAACAGGGGCTCGCTGTGGTGCCGAACCGCGGGAACGAGGGCTTCTTCGTCAAGGTCCTCGAGCAGGCTGAGCGCGGCGCCGATGGCACCAAAGAGGTGGGACTGCGGCGGGACCGTAACGGTGCGCCCGGTCAATGCGGCGATGTGTTTGACCACCGCCCGGTTGAGGCTGACTCCGCCGCAAAAAACAATGGCACCATCTCCGATTTCCGCGGAAAACAGGGTGTCGACGATATTTTTAGCCAAGCCGCGACACAGACCGTCGCAGATCTCCTCGAGTCGATAGCCCTCCTGCTGGGCGTGGGTCAGATCGGTCTTGGCAAAGACGGCGCAGCGCGAAGCGATCCGAGGACCCGGAGTGTCGGAGGCCAGCGCCGTCCGACCGAGCCGATCGGCGGTCTGCAGGCCAAGCCGAACGGCCTGCTGGTCAAGAAAACCGCCGGTCCCGGCGGCGCAGGAGGTATTGGATCTGGTACCACGATAATTGCCGGCTTCGTCGAATACCGCCAGACTGAATTTTTCTGCGCCGACCAGCAGCACGCCGCCGGCCCCGATCACACTGCGCCGTGCGGCGGCAATCACCGCCACCTGGTTGTCATAGCGCCGGTCGGCAACGATGGACTGGGGAGTAGAAGCGGTAGCGGCAACCAACAGGGGACGATCCGTCTCGGCGCGGCCGCGCAGCATCTCTTCCAGCACCGACCGGACCTGGCCCTGATGGAACCGGTAATCGGAAAAAACGACCTGCCCCCTCCGGTCCACCGCCACCAGACCGATGGAAACCGAACCGACATCAATACCGAGAATTGTCCCCGCCTGCTGCATAATTATTCCTTTGACCGGCGAAAGGTCGGCCCTGCGATCGACGAAGGGCAGCCAATCCGCGTGCTACAATTTATCCTTGACGGCTTCCCAGAATTCCACCAATCCCTTTTTCCAGCCGTCGACATAGACCCGTAGATAATTTTCGTTGGGCGTACCGTCCTGTTCATCGACCAATCCGTTTTTTACCGCCCGCTCGAAGAAATAGGGCCCAAGGACCCGATCGCGCAGCGCGTTATCCTGACCTTTCCAGTTCAGGCCGTAGATCAGATCGTCGTATTCGGCACTGCGCGCCCAGAGAAAACCGTCGTCCCGGCCCCGGTCGAAACAGTTCCGCTCGGATCGGGCCTTTTCTTTCTTGAGCCGCTCGATAATCTCTCCCATCTCGCGATCCTCCCGGATGCGTCGCTGGAACTCTTCCTTTTTCTGGATCGCATCCGCCACCGCTTCCTGGAACATCTTGGAAAGGTTGAATGATTCTCGCCATTGCTCCATTTTTTCATGGAGCAGATCGGGGATACTGACGGTAACTCGTTTGGCCATGCCCCACCTCCCGGTTCAATACATTGTTGCTTAATACGTATATCAATACCACGTACGTGTCAATAACCCTCATTACGTATTGAATCAATAGTACATACCGGCGTCGACCACTCCTCGCCCTGCCGGGCCTACTCAACCGGGCTGCCGGGAGAAGCAGGGCTTGCAATATCGGTAAAATTGTTCAATAGTCTGCACGGCACCCTCCTATCTCCTCAACCAGGACCTGTATGCGTAACGGATCACCGGTTCATCCGCACTTCTTTCTCGACAAACGGCTGCGCGCCTTCATCCTCGGCTTGATGGTCATCGCCTTCCTGTTCGGATTTGCCGACCAGGTCTACGACCGCAATTTCGAGCGCCTCCATATCTTTCTTTTCAACCTGTGCTCCGGCGGCTTCATCATCCTCTACCACACCGAGAACACCGCCCGGCCATCACCGCGCTGTTATCTCTTCCTCGGTCTCAGCCTGCTCTATGCCGTTCTCGCCTTTCTCAATCTCAACTCGTGGGCGGCCCTGCTCTCCCTGCTTCTCGGCATCCTGGTCGAATCGATCCGCATCAGGGCCTTTTCCGCGGTACCGCGGGATCTGCTCGATCCTGCAGTACCGGTCAGCGACAAGTTCCACCACGCCTCGATCCTCTGTCTGTCCCTGGCCCTGTTTGTCGCCACCTTCGTGCTGCTCAACGACACCATCCTGCACTGGCT
>CAZUJZ010000005.1:0-2383 GCA_964620665.1 uncultured Desulfofustis sp.
TATCCGGATCGCATGCTGCTGGCCGAGGCCAATCAATGGCCGGAGGATACGCAGGATTATTTCGGCGATGGCGACGAATGCCACATGGCCTTCCACTTCCCGCTGATGCCGCGCATGTATATGGCGATCGCGCAGGAAGACCGCTTTCCGATCACCGACATCATGCGCCAGACGCCGGAAATCCCGGAGAATTGCCAATGGGCGATCTTCCTGCGCAACCATGACGAGCTCACCCTCGAAATGGTCACCGATCAGGAGCGCGACTACCTGTGGGAGACCTATGCGTCCGACCGGCGCGCGCGCATCAATCTGGGCATTCGCCGCCGACTCGCGCCGCTGATGGAGCGCGACCGGCGGCGCATCGAGCTGATGCATTCGATGCTCTTCACCATGCCCGGCACGCCGGTGATCTACTACGGCGACGAGATCGGCATGGGCGACAACATCTATCTCGGCGATCGCAACGGCGTGCGGACCCCGATGCAGTGGAGCCCGGACCGCAATGCCGGCTTTTCCCGGGCCAATCCCCAGCAGCTCTATCTGCCGGTAATCATCGACCCCGAGTACCACTACGAAGTCGTCAACGTCGAGTCCCAGAAAAAAAACCGGCACTCCCTGTTCTGGTGGATGCGCCGGCTGCTGACCCTGCGCAGCCGCATTCCCGCCTTCAGCCGCGGCAGCCTGCGCTTTCTGGAGCCGGAGAACGACAAGATCCTCGTCTTTATCCGGCAGCATGAAGAGCAGAAGGTCCTGGTGGTGGTAAACCTGTCGCGCTTCGTACAATACGTTGAACTGGACCTTTCCGAATTTGCCGGCTCGGTGCCGGTGGAGATTTTCGGCAATACCAGCTTTCCGTCGATAACCGACGAGTGTTATTTCCTGTCGCTCTCCCCCCACGCTTTTTACTGGTTCCTGCTCGAGACAGAGGAAGAACCCGAGCGGCCGGGAGAGCAGGCCCTTGATCCCGAGAAGCTCGGGGTCTTCGACGTCAGGGACAACTGGCAGGAAATCTTCGAGGGTGGTATGCGGGCGCGTTTCGAGAAAATTTTGCCCGGCTACCTCAGAAGGCAGCGCTGGTTCGGCTCCAAGAGCCGGCGCATCAAGACCGCTTCGATCAGGGAATTTCTGCCGGTCCGCGGCTCGATCCTGGCCGGGATGATCATTTTCATCGACCTGCAGTACACCGACGGCAGCGGGGAGTCCTATATCCTGCCGATCACTTTTTTACCGGGCAATCAAGCCGGGGAGACCGTCGAAGAGCATGCCAGGATGATCCTGGCCCGGGTCAGGATGAGCGTGAGCGGTGAGGAGGGCTATCTTGTCGACGGCCTTGTCCGGCCCGAATTCTGCGCTGCTCTGCTCAGCATGATCGTCAACCGCCAGGGGATCAAGGGTGCGACCGGCAGGCTCACCGCTACCCCGACCAATGGCTTGAAACAGCTCCGGCAGGATCAAGAGGCGCTTTTAGAGACCAGGGTAATCAAAGCGGAGCAAAGCAACACCTCCATCGTTTACGGCAATACATTCATCCTGAAGCTCTTTCGCCGGCTCCAGGAGGGTATCAATCCCGATCTTGAAATCGGCCGGTATCTGACCAGAAAGCGTTTTCCGAATCTCCCCCCGGTCGACGGTTATATCGAATTTGCCCGCAGAGGAGAAGAACCGAACACCCTTGCCATCTTGCAGGCATTTGTTCCAAACCAGGGGGATGCCTGGAAATATACGCTCAGCAGCCTTGATCACTTCTTTGAGCAGGTCCAGGAGATCACCGATCAGCCGCCGCCCCGACCCATTGAGGCGAGCCTGCTTGAGATGAGCCGGATGGAAATACCTGAAGAGACAGTCGAGCGCATCGGCTTTTTCCTCGAATCGACCCGGCTGCTGGCGGTGCGTACCGCCGAAATGCATATCGCCCTGGCTTCCGAGAGCATCGACCCGCTGTTCAGCGCCGAACCCTTCTCGAAGTTGTATCAGCGCTCCCTGTTCCAGTCCATGAGTACTTTGACCAGCCAGGTAATGGGCCAGTTCAAGAAGCAGCTCAGGCGGATGCCGGATGCGGTCCGAGAGCGGGGTGAGCGTCTTCTGGCCCGGCAGGGTGACATCATCGCCCGTTTCCGCCTGCTGGCCGACAAGAAGATCAATGCCAAACGACTGCGCTGCCATGGAGATTACCACTTGGGTCAGGTGCTGTATACCGGCAAGGATTTCGTCATAATCGATTTTGAAGGCGAACCGGCCCGGCCGGTCAGCGAGCGCAGGATCAAACGTTCGCCGCTGCGGGATGTGGCGGGAATGCTGCGCTCCTTCCACTACGCGGTCTACAGCGCCCTCAGCAACGAGGAGGAGCGGGGGGCGTTCCATCGAGACGACCGGGCGGCGCTGG
>CAZUJZ010000005.1:2393-38635 GCA_964620665.1 uncultured Desulfofustis sp.
TGGAAGGCTGGGCCGAGGAGTGGCGCATGTGGGTGAGCGCCGAATATCTGCGCACCTACCTGGCCCACAGCACCGACTCGGGATTTTTACCCGATGCCGGTGAGGAGATCCAGATACTGCTGGATGCCTACCTGCTGGAAAAAGCGGTTTACGAACTCGGCTACGAAATGAACAACCGACCCGACTGGGTCCAGATACCACTCCAGGGGATCGAACATCTCCTGGAAAACCGTTAATGTACCAATCATCCCGCGCTTTTCGCGTGATGATTTGACCTGGAGGAACGTATGTCGCAGCAGAATTTTGCCAACGTCGGCGCGGCACGGCACGATTTCAGCCTGCTGAGCAACGATGATATCTATCTGTTCAACGAGGGCAGCCATTTTCGCATTTATGATAAACTGGGGGCACACCCTGTCGAGCACGGCGGCGAGTCGGGCATCTATTTCGCCGTCTGGGCGCCCAACGCCAAGCACGTCGGGGTGATGGGTTCATTCAATGACTGGAACAAGGAAGCTCATCCATTGCGGCCGTTCGGCCGCTCCGGCATCTGGCACGGCTTTATTGCTGGCATCGGTTCCGGAACCCTCTACAAGTACCATGTCCGCTCCCATCACCAAGGCTACCAGGCCGACAAGACCGACCCCTTCGCCTTTTTCACCGAATTGTCCCCGCAGACGGCTTCCGTTGCCTGGGACCTCGACTACGACTGGCAGGACAGCGGCTGGATGCAGCACAGAAGCGGGCCGAACAACCTCAATGCCCCCATTTCGATCTATGAGATGCATCCGGGTTCGTGGATGCACGTTCCCGAAGAGAACAACCGGCCGCTCAGTTACCGGGAACTTGCTCCGAAACTGGTGGCCTACCTGCACAAGATGGGTTTTACCCACGTGGAGTTCCTGCCCATCATGGAGCACCCATTTTTCGGCAGCTGGGGCTACCAGAGTCTCGGTTTTTTTGCTCCGACGAGCCGCTACGGCACGCCCCAGGATTTCATGTTCCTGGTCGATCAGCTGCACCAGAACGGTCTCGGGGTGTTTCTCGACTGGGTGCCCTCCCACTTTCCCACCGACGAACACGGCCTGAGCTATTTCGACGGCACCCATCTCTACGAGCACGAAGACCCGCGCAAGGGGTACCATCCGGACTGGGGCAGCTATATCTTCAACTACGGCCGCAACGAAGTCGTGAGTTTCCTGATCAGCAGCGCCCTGTTCTGGTTCGACAAATATCATGTCGACGGTTTCCGGGTGGATGCGGTGGCATCGATGCTCTATCTCGACTACTCACGCAAGGACGGCGAGTGGATTGCCAACCGGTACGGCGGCAAAGAGAACCTCGAGGCTATCGCTTTTCTGCGGCGGTTCAATGAGGAGGTGCACATCAATTATCCCGATGTCCTGACGATTGCCGAAGAGTCGACTGCCTGGCCCCAGGTCTCCCGGCCGGTTTACGTCGGCGGTCTTGGGTTCGACATGAAATGGGATATGGGCTGGATGCACGACACCCTGGCATACATGTCGCAGGAGCCGATCTACCGCAGCTACCATCACAACAAGCTCACCTTCCGGATGCTTTATGCCTTCCATGAAAATTACGTGCTGCCGCTCTCCCATGATGAAGTAGTGCACGGTAAGGGTTCGCTGGTCGGCAAAATGCCCGGCGACGAGTGGCAGAAGTTTGCCAATCTGCGCCTGCTCTATGGCTACATGTTTTCCCAGCCGGCCAAAAAGCTGCTCTTCATGGGCGCCGAGATCGGCCAGTGGCGCGAGTGGAATCATAGCAGCAGCCTTGATTGGCACTTGCTTGAGGGCAGCTTCAACCGCGGCCTGCAGCGCTGGATCGAGGATCTGAATCAGTTTTACCGGAAAAATCCGGCAATGCACGAGCGGGATTTTTCTCCGGAAGGTTTTGACTGGATCGACTGCAACGACGTGCACCAGTCGACCATCAGCCT
The DNA here is from genome assembly GCA_964620665.1 of uncultured Desulfofustis sp. Lineage (GTDB taxonomy): Bacteria > Desulfobacterota > Desulfobulbia > Desulfobulbales > Desulfocapsaceae > Desulfofustis. The sequence continues at coordinate 4,354 of CAZUJZ010000005.1, forward strand.
GGTTCGGCACGGCTCCTCACCGGAGGACGATATCATCGTGGTCTGCAATTTCACGCCGGTACCGCGGCACAACTACCGTATCGGGGTCTCTCGGGAAGGCATCTGGAAAGAGTGCCTCAACAGCGATGCCCGGGAATATGGCGGCAGCAACCAGGGCAATCTGGGCAGCCTCGAAACGGCGCCAATACCCTCGCACGGCCATTTCTATTCGATAAATCTGGTATTACCCCCGCTTGCCGTCGTCTTTTTCAGAAAGCAGGAGTAACCGGCGCGGTTCATTGCGCCGGCGCGGCAAAAAAAGTGAATCCCATGAGTGGTAGAGAAGCACCATGAACGTATTGTTGCTGACCAACGAATACCCCCCCAACATCTACGGCGGGGCCGGCGTTCATATCGAGCACCTGAGCCGTGAACTCGCCCGTATCGCCGGCATCGATCTGCAGGTTTTCTATTTCGGAGATCAGGACAGCAGGCTGCCGTCGCTCTCGGCTACCGGTGTAAGCCCGGTTGTCGAGGTGCCTGCAGTAGACCGGCAGCGCGCCAAGCTACTCGATGCCCTGCAGCGCAACATTGCCATGACCGGACTGGCGGTATCCGCCGATATCATCCACTGTCACACCTGGTATTCGCACCTGGCAGGCTGCCTGCTCAAACAGATCCTCGGCTGTCCGCTGGTATTGACCAGCCACAGCCTCGAGCCGCATCGTCCCTGGAAGAAAGAACAGCTTGGCAGCAGTTATTACGCCGCCTGCTGGCTCGAGCGCACCGCGATGGCTACGGCGGACGGCATTATCGCCGTTTCCAAGGCCATGAAGCGCGATGCTCAGCAGCTCTTCGAGGTAGAGCCGGACCGAATCGAGGTGATCTACAACGGCATCGATACCGAGCGCTTCCGGCGAATTGAGCAGCCCGAAACACTGAAACAGTTCGGCATCGACCCGGAGCGGCCCTTCGTGCTGTTTGTCGGCCGCGCCACGCGGCAGAAAGGCATTCTGCATCTCGTTGAGGCACTGCCGCACCTGGATCAGGGCATGCAGGCTATATTGTGCGCCGGCATGCCCGATACCCCGGAGATCGGCCGGGAAATGAAGCTGGCAGTCGAGTCCGCCCGAAAGAGAACAGACAACGATATCATTTGGATCGAGCAGATGGTTCCACCGGAGCACCTGGTAGCCCTCTACAGCCATGCCGCCGTATTCGTCTGCCCGTCCGTTTACGAACCATTCGGCATAATCAATCTCGAAGCCATGGCCTGCCATACCCCGGTTGTAGCTGCAGCTGTCGGAGGCATTCCCGAGATCGTTGTCCCTGGTGAAACCGGTCTGCTGGTCGCTTTCGAGCCGGTAAGCGACACCGATCCGGAACCGCGGCACCCGGAACGTTATGCCCGTGAACTTGCCGCCGCCATAAACACCCTGATGGCCTCGGAGCCGCAACGCCGGAGGATGGCTGCAGCCGGCCGGCTCCGGGTCGAGAATAGATTCAGCTGGCAGAGCATTGCCAACCAGACGCAGGCCTTCTATCAACGCCTGCTCGACAATCGGCCGATAAGAACCTGCTGATTAACTCAAGTGGGTGGATATATGTAGTATATGGCACATCCGTAGCTCCCGTACCAGTTCCTTGCCCATACTCTCCTTCCGCCGACAAGCTTCCTTCAGGGGCGCCTCCACCGTCGCTGCCGGACGGACTGCCGCCCGGCAGCATAAGCTCATCCCTCTTTCTTGCCCTTTTTACCGGGCTTCTCGTCTTTGTTTTTATCCGCATCGGCATTTTCCGGCGGTGTGTTCGGCTGCGCCGGAACGCCGCTTTTCCGAGGAGCCGTGGCCGCTGAGCCATGCTGGGGATCAGGGTTGGTCTCTTGAGCGGTCGTTTTCCACAATAGCGTTGAATCTTCATCTCCCGTGAGGGGTGGAGGACTCTGGCCTTTGTGCCGCTCATCCGACCCCGGCTTTCCTCTGTTCATTGCCGCTTGCTTGATGATCTGTCCGGGTTTCTTCGCTGTTTGCTTTTTTCCCTTATCGCCACGAGCATCATCATTTTTTTTATTGTGCTTATTTTCCGACATATGACTCTCCTGAAAGTAATTGCCATTGTCCTGACCTTTCGGCCAAGTCCTTTTCGGTTCAAGCCCCAGAGAGGCTTCTCTTTTATAATATTTTCAAGAACCATGCCTTCCCGAGATATTAGCAATTACTTACATATAATCAGTTAATTGGGCGACAATTATGGAACGAGACGGCCAAAATTTCTAAAAAACCAGCCAGGATGTCCATTCTTGCAGGACAATTCGAAAAGACAATCTCTTCGTCTCCCCGTTCAACCATATCCACCATCTTCACCCCCCCTTTTTCAAGACTTTTTGGCATATCTGCCATCATGTTATCCACATTTTCACCAGCATTTTCAGCAGGGCCTTCCTGTTCACAGACCGAAATCACAACGAAGCATGATACTTTGCAGTTTCATATAACCGCCATGACTGATGGTCACAACGAAGCATGAAACTTTGCAGTTTCATATAAAAAAATCCCCCATGACTGGAAGTCACAGCGGAGCATAAAATCCCTCTTTTAACAGAAGGATTAAAGAGTCCGGAAAAGCCGGACGCCGGTGGTGCCGGCGGAAAATCGTTGCCTGATCAGCCGGGATTGACTAGGATAACAGGTTTATAGAGGCACTGTCGCAGGTTGGCGTGCGGTTTGCCGGCACCGCTGCAGTTCCTTGGGCAAACGACCCTTCTTAAGCCAGGACATCCCATGATTCGTACCGCATCGATTGCTGATCGTATTCGCTTTGTCGCAACGGTTGCCGTGCTTGCCGGCTTCCTGTTGGCCGGATTGCCCGGCCGGGCGGCGGCCCTGGACACCAGCTCGGACAGCTGGTGGGCGCTGGCCGGTTATGGCCAGAGTGTTCCCGGGTGGGGCCGGACCTCCGAGCGGGTGCAGACGATCGACTTCGGGTTGCGCTATCAGCATCATATTTTCGACGATCTCGGCCGCGGCTGGTATCGCGGCTTCCATTCCATCCTGCTGGAGTTGCCGGTTCATGTTGTTGTCAGCCCCGATGAGTCGGCGATGGTCGGCGTCAACTTTCTCGCCGCCTACACCTTTACTGCAGATGAACGGTGGCACCCCTATATCTTCGGCGGCGGCGGGCCGGTCTACAGTTTTGCCGATATTGACGGCATGGGGGCCGATCTCAACGGCAACTACCAGTTCGGCGTCGGCCTCGAATACCCCCTGCCGGATGACCGGCGGTTGCTGTTCGAACTTCGTTTCCACCATATTTCCAACGCCGGCAGCGAAGATCCCAATGTCCCGCTCAACTCCGGCAAAGTCCTGGTTGGTTTCCGGTTTTGAGTGACCGAGGAACGGCCGAGGCGAGCTGTCCAACCGCCATGGCCATGGATTCGTCCGACACTTCCCGGGAACCGGATGTCAACGACGGCCTCAGGATTGTCAATTATCGTGCCGGCAGCGACGGGCTGTGCCGATGCCAGCAAGGCTACGGCTGGCAGCCGGTCAATATCGTCAACCACCAGGCATGGCAGGAGATCGAAAAGCAGGTTGACCGCGCGAGAAGAAACATCGCGGCCGGGAAAGCGAGCTGCCTCGCTTATTACATGGTTGCCAACCAGATGACCCCGGCGCTGCTGGCTCGCTACACGGGCCAGTCGTCCTGGCTGGTTCGCCTGCACCTGCGGCCGTTTGTCTTTAAACGGCTCGGTAGAGAGACCCTGCAAAAATATGCCGACGTGTTTCAGGTGGCTCCGGCCGATCTGGCCGCCGGCGAGTTGCAGGCGCCGATCTACCAGAGCCGGTGACATGAACGATCATCCCGGCGCATCGTTTCACCACCGGCAGTCCGCCCATTGCGAAAGCGGTGTCGTGGCCAACCTGGTATATCGGGAAGGAATCGATCTGTCGGAGGCCATGGCGTTCGGTGTCGGCAGGGGGTTGTTTTTCGGCTACTTTCCGTTTATCAGGATTAACGGACTGCCGCTCGTTACCTACCGCGGGGTTGCCGGTCAGATCATCAAACAATTCGGCCGGCTGCCCGGCTGCTCGGTCCGCCAGCGGCGCTTTGCTGATCGTGATCGGGCCATGGCCGAACTTGACGGTGCGCTGGCGGCTGGCCGCGCCGTCGGTCTGCAGACCGGAGTGTTCTGGCTGCCCTATTTCCCGCGAGCCCTGCGGTTTCATTTCAATGCCCACAATCTGGTGGTCTACGGCAAACAGGGAGACGATTACCTGGTCAGCGATCCGGTGTTTCCGGAACCGGTCCGCTGCCCGGCCGCAGACCTTGCCAGGGCACGTTTTGCCAGCGGGGCGCTGGCCCCTCGGGGCAAGATGTACACGATTACGGTCGATCCGGCGGTGTTTTCCTGCCATCCGCATATCGAGGCTGCCATCGGCGGTGTCTGCCGGCTGATGCTCGCCAGTCCGCTGCCGTTGATCGGTATCAAGGGCATGCGTTTTCTCGCCGGCCGTCTGGTTCGCTGGCCGCACCGGCTGGGCCGGGAACGGGCGGTTCTGCACCTGGGACACATCGTCCGCATGCAGGAGGAGATCGGTACCGGCGGCGCCGGCTTTCGCTTCATGTTTGCCGCCTTTTTGCAAGAGAGTGCGGACCTGCTGGGCGCCGAGCGATTGAGCGACTGTTCCAAGGCGTTGATCCAGGCCGGTGACGGCTGGCGCCGTTTTGCGGCGATGGCCGCCCGCATCTGCAAAGAGCGGAGGCAACCCGGTGATTCCTGGGAAGCGCTCGCCGACCAGCTGCGCGGTTGTGCGGCCCGGGAGGAAACGGTTTTTCAGGACCTGCGCCGCTGGTCGAAGGGGCCCAGATGAGCGTTATCAACCGAAACCGGGTCGCCGGCGCCGTCGCCATTCATGCTCGCTCTCTGGTTAAACGGTACCCAGGAGCGGCAGATCCCGCCCTTGACCACCTCGAACTGCAGGTGCGGGCGGGCGAGTTCTACGGGTTGCTCGGCCCCAACGGCGCCGGCAAATCGACGCTCATCGCCTTGCTCAGCGGCCTGCTTCGTGCCGATAGCGGCACGATCGACATTATGGGCGTGGATCCGGCGCAGCAGCTGTCTGCTCTGAAACCACTGATCGGTTTGGTGCCGCAGGAGATCGCCCTTTACGACGGGCTGACCGCGGCTGAAAATCTGTCTTTTTTTGCGGCGATGCAGGGCCTGAACGGTCCCGTCCGACGCGATCGGGTGGCCCGGTGTCTGCATTTCGTCCACTTGACGAAGCACGCCGACTATCGGGTCGCCACCTTTTCCGGCGGCATGAAACGCCGTCTCAACCTGGCCGCCGGCCTGCTCGGCGAGCCGCGTCTGCTGCTGCTCGACGAACCGACGGTCGGCATCGATGTCCAGTCCCGCGCCCTGATCTACGAAAAGCTGCTCGAACTCAACGCTCACGGCACGACCATCTTCTATACCACCCACTACCTGGAAGAGGCCCGGGATCTGTGCCGGCGGCTGGGCATCATCGACCATGGCCGGCTGATTGATGAAGGCCCTCCGGAGTCGCTGCTGCAGCGGCATCGCGCCGCCACCCTCGACGAACTGATGCTGCGGCTTGCCGGCAGCCGACCACGCGACTGATGCGCCGGCGGCAACAGCGATATAACCGTGTGAGGCAACGGTCATGATGAAACTCATCACAGCCGCGGTCAAGGAATTGAAGCTGCTCGCCGGCGATCGGACCGGTCTGCTGGTCTTGTTCGTCATGCCGGCGATCCTGGTGGTGGTGATCACGCTGGTGCAGGAAAACATAATGCGCCTGACCGGGCAGGAACAGACGAAAGTACTCTATCTCGATCTGGATCGGGGGCCGGTCGGCACATCACTGGCAGAACAGCTGAGCGCGGCCGGGCTGGTCATCGTTGCGGCACCGCCGGACAGAGCCACGATCGCCAGCGTTCGGGAGGCGGTCATCGGTGGGGTGTACCGGGTCGGCATGGTCGTCCCCGCCGGCACCTCCGATCTCTTCGAGCAGGAATCGTCACGTCTGTTTCGCGGTCTGACGGGACAGGGCGGTGATACCGACACCACCCGGATAGCGCTGCCGGTGTTTTACGATCCCGCCGTCATGGCCTCGCAACGCTCGGGGCTGTCGGCCCGGATTGAAGCTGCTTTGACCGCCATTACCATCAAGCGGCAGTTCGGCCGTCTCCAGGCGCTGATGACCGGTAAAACGACAGACGGCAACCCGCTGGCCGAGTTGCTCGACCAGCCGCTGTTCAGCTTGGCCGAGGGCACTGATGCGGCTCCGGTTTCGCAGTATAATCCGGTGCAGCAGAATGTTCCCGCCTGGGCGCTGTTCGGGATGTTTTTTACGGCCATCCCCATTGGCGGAGGGCTGCTCAAGGAGCGTTCCTCCGGGATCTGGCTGCGCCTGATGTCCCTGCCCGTGTCTCCGCTCATCTTGGTGGGCGGCAAGATCCTTGCCTACCTGGTCATCTGCTGCTGCCAGTTTCTGCTCATCTGCCTGATCGGCGCGATCCTGTTTCCCCTGCTCGGCCTGTCGGCCTTCACCGTGTCCGGCGGCGGTGCCGGAGTCGTCGTGACGGTACTGCTTGCCGGCCTGGCCGCTTGCGCTTTCGGGATAGTGCTCGGAGTGATCTGCTCCTCTTACGAGCAGGCCTCGACGCTGGGGGCAACCAGCGTCGTCGTCGCGGCCGCCGTGGGCGGGGTCATGGTCCCGGTCTACGCGATGCCGCCGATCATGCAATCCATAAGTATCATCTCACCGCTCAATTGGGGGCTGACCGCACTCCATGATATTCTGGTCCGAGGGGCCGGATTGTCGGCGGTGTGGGATAATCTCGGCCTCCTGCTGGCCTTTACGGTCCTGGCTTTGGGGCTGGCCTGCCGCTTATTGCCCGGCAGACACTGAACATGGCGGCAGCGATTAACTACCCTCAACATTTCCACCGGCATCGGCCGGTGCTACAACATGGACGTATTGGAACAAGAATTATTGGCACTGATCTGTAAAACCTGCAACCTCGGTGACGTGGACAGCGCGGTTATTACCGCGGCGGATCCGCTGATCGGCCCCGAATCCCCGCTCGGCATCGATTCCCTCGATGCGCTGGAGATAGCCGTTACCGTACAGCAGGAATACGGGGTAAGGATGAATTCCGAAAACACCAGCAGAGTGGTCCTGCAGTCGCTGGGCACGCTTGCCGATTACATCCGGAGTGGCAATCCGCCGTCGGCGTGAACCGATGTTTTGGCCCGTCCTCTGATCAGACGACCGTCAACAGAACGTAACCAACCGAAAAACGACCACTTTCCGGAATCATGCCGAGGATGCGCTGGCCGTGTTGCAGCCGGCCGGAAGAGACGAGTTCCTCGAGCATGATGAAAAAGGAGGCGGAGCCGGTGTTGCCCGTGTCGGCGAGATTGGTGAACCAGCGCTGCTGCGGCAGCGCAAAGCCGATGTCGTGGAGCTGCCGGTCGAGCGGTTCCCGGAAGAATTCCGATGAATAGTGGGGCAGAAACCAGTCGATATCGTCCGGGACAAGTCCGTATCTGCCGATAAGCGGCGGCAGGCTGTCACCGACCAGGGTGGTGATGACTTCCTGGTTGAGCAGCCGGGCATCCTGCTTGATGGTGAAGATACCCTGGCCTGCCGGTCGGCCCTGGCGCAACAACTCCCGCCAGCCGGTCAGGCTGCCGTCCTGGTGCTTGATTGCGCCGGCATACATGCAGGCTTCCAGGCGCTGGGCATGGGAGGTGATCTCGATCCAATCGATCCGCAGGCTGAGCCGGTCGTCTCCGGCCGGCCGGTTGTCGATCCTGACTGCACCGGCGCCGTCCGAGAGCATCCAGCGCAGAAAGTCGGCCTCGAAGCAAAAAGCCGGGTGTTGCTCTTTGTTTTCGCTTGTGGTTCCGCCGCTCATAGTCGTAAAAAAGTTGTTGCCGAGATACGAAGAAGCCGATTCTGAGCCGGTGGCCACCGCATTGCGGGAGGCGCCGAGCGCGACGGCCATTGCTCCGTATTTGAGCGCGGTGATCCCGGTCAGGCAGACACCGGCGGTGCTGACCACCTCGCACGGCTCGATGCCGAGTTCGCCATGGACCATCGACGCGTGGCCGGGCATCAGCTGATCGGGTGATGAGGTGCCGCAGCACAGGCAGGTGATCGGCTCGCCGCCGGCCGTTCGGTGCAGCCGGCGGACCGCTTCGGCGGCCAGCGCGGCGTTGCTGTGGGTGGGGCGGCCGCTGTCGGGATCGATGGCATAGTACCTGGTCTTGATGCCGTTGCTGGCCAAGATGAGGCGTCTGGTCCGGGCCGGAAGTTTTTCCACGGTCCCGAGAAAACGGTCGAGTGTTTCGTTGTCTACCGGATCGCCCGGCAGAAAGGCGGAAACTGCAGTGATATAGGCGTTCATCGGTTAAATTCGGGCATGATGGTGGCTGGCTGCAAGCAACTGGACGTAGCGGGTATAAAACCGCTCCTCCGGCAGCCGGGTTGGCATGACCGCGTTGGTCAGCGTGTAAAAATCCAGGTCATGGTTGGTGATCCGCGCCTGCAGTTTATCATGGAGCGGGGTGCCGGGCAGCGGCGTCAGGACGGTGATCATCGGCAGGTCGATGCTCCGGGTGGCCAGATAGGTGTTGAGACGCTCGAAATCCTCTTCGTCATAATCCGGCGAGATGATGAAATCGCCGACGATGGTGATGCCGAGTTCGCCGAGCAGCGCAATGGCCTCGGTATTGGTTTGTACCTGCGATGATTTCTGCATGGCCGCCAGAGAGGCGTCGGCGACTTCCTCGAAGCCGATGATCACGGCCCGCAGGCCCGCATCTTTCCAGATGCGCAGCAGGTCCGGGTAACGGACAACGGTATCGGCGCGGATATCGGCGAGATACTGCTTCTTGATGCCGGATTCGAGCAGGGCTCGGCCAAGGGCTCTGGCCCGCTTGATGTCACCGAAGGTGTTGGCATCGACGAACCTGATCACCGGTACCTCGCCCAGGAGCCGGATATCGCGCAGGACCGCGTCGACCGGTTTGGTCAGGTAACTGCCACCGGTCTGCCCCTGAATGCAGCAAAACGAGCAGCGATGAGGGCAGCCGAAGGCGGTGGCGACAAAGCCCATGGTGAGGCCGAGCTTCTCCAGCCGGTAACTGCTGCGATAGCTGTTCACCAGATGATAGGCGGGCGGCCGGGCCACCACCAGGTCCCTGGTGGTGGCCCGATGGACCTGGTGCGTCAGGCGGCTGCCGGGGGTTGTTTTGAGTATCCCCGGCGGCAGCGAACTGCCGATCGCGGCACCGTGCTGCAGACCCTCGACCAGATCGGCAAAGCGCTTCTTGCCCAGGCCGGTGACGATATAGTCGACGGCGGGGTCGTTGAAGAACTGGGGATCGTTGCTGGCGTGGATCCCGCCGACGACGACGGTGGCCCGGCACTGCTCCTTGATCTGGCGGGCGAGGCGCAACATCGTATTGGCCTCGCAGGTTACGCCGGTCAGGCCGACCACCGTGGGCCGGAAGTCGTCGAGCTCGGTCTCGAGACTGCCCGGTTCGACTTTCAGATCGAGGATCCGGACCTCATGGCCGGGCAGGTTGCCGGCCACCTCTTCCAGCGCGAGCGGTTCGCCGCGGAAGATCTGTTTGAGCGAGGTGATGCCGTAGCGCTCTTCCGGGATGGAACGACCGCAATTGGGCGGGTTGACCAGCAGGATATTCATGGGGCGTCTCTGAAACAGTGCCGGGTGTTGAGATGATGATGCCGAGGAGCGGGTCGTTTGCCGCGTTCCCGGAAAAATAGTCGGTTCCCGGTGAGATTGCAATTCATGATACCGTCGGCGGAGCGGCTGCTGCGATCCGCTCGTCGGCCACCCGGCCGACGGTCCAGATCAGTTCCTCATTGGTTGCCGCCTGCTCGCTGCAGATCAGATGATAGCCCGCATCGCTAAAAAAACTCGCCATGTCGGCGGCAGAGCGGTATCGCGGGGTGCAGCCGGCCAGCCGGACCCGAACGTCCTCAAAATGCCAGGACCAGGACACCCGGCCGGGCGGCCTGGTGACGAAGCGGGCGACGATGATGCCCCCGGTGGCAAGCTGTGGCCGTATCGCGGCGCAAACCGTGCGCAGCGCATCGTCGTCGAGGTAGTGCAGCATGTCGAGCAGCAGGACCACATCGGCCGGGGTATCGGCGGCCGGTACCGCCGGCGCCCAGCCGCGGCTGATGCTGCCGCGGTCACCAACGGCGAGAGCGGCGACCCGCACTTTTTCCGGATCCGGCTCGATGCCGTGGACAAACGAGCCCGGATAGCGTTCCAGGCACCAACAGGCCGGGACGCCATAACCGCAGCCGATATCGATGATGGTCCTGATAGCCGGCCGGTGGGCGAGCATTCCGGGCAGATCGTTAAACATCGGGTCGAAGCGCACTTTGAGTCGGGCGAACAGTCGTGGATACACCTCAAGGGTTCGATAGCGCGCCAGCAGCCGCCGGTCGGGGTCGGTCACCGACGCGGATGACTGCCTGGCTCTGGCGTCGAAATAGGATGTGAGCAGCGGCGGCAGCAGCAAAAAGGTGCCGATCAGCGAATAGGCGAGACCGAGCGACGAGGTGATGCCGATGCTGCGCAACAGGGAGTGATCGGCAAAACAGAGCGCACCGAAACCGATCAGCGTCGATGTGGCGGCCAGGACAATACCGCTGCCGGCCAAGACGAACGAAGGGTGATCGACGCGGCGATAGCGCTGATGGGCGCGGACGAAGAAGATCGAGTAGTCGATGCCCATGCCGAAGACGACGACCGCGAGCATCAGGGCCGGGATATCGAGCGGCCGGCCGATGAAATGAAGGGTGGCCAGGGTGCAGACATAGGCGAAGACGACCGGCAGCACGGTGAGCACGGTCAGGGTCAGATCGAGATAAAAAAGAGCGAGCAGCACCGTGACACTGACCGCGATGACAGCCAGCATGGTAACAAACGTGGAGAAGAGCACGTCGGCAAGCCGGTCGCTGAAATAGGAGCTATCGAAGATGGTGACCCCATCGGTGAAGCGCTCGATAAAAGTCGGAGCCGCGTAGGCGCTCCCGGGAATGGCGGTGATGAACTGGATCAGGCCAGCCTGCTGCGGGTCTTCGACGATGCCGAGCAGGTGATAATAATCGGCCGGAACCGGCTCTGAGACCGGGGGTGGCGGCTCGTCGATGACGGCGAGAAATCCGGCGAAGGCGGTGGCGGCAAAGCCCTGGGTGACGGCTGCGTTCTGCAGCGTGGCGGTGAGCCGCGCCACGCGCTCGTCGTGCCAGAACTCCTGCCAGGCCGCCAGGTTGTCGGCCTGACGCCGGGGGCCGGGGAAGAGCAGCGACGGCACGAAGGCGGATGCCAGAATGTTCTGGTTGATATCTTGTTCGAGTTGTTCCAGCAGACGATCGTTTTCCCGTTGCAGATCGGTCGGGGAGGCTGACGAATGCATCAAAAAGACCTGGTCGCCGCCATCTCCCCAGGTCGTGGTGAACGTTTCGTCGGCGGCGCGGGTCTTTTCTCCGACGGTGTTCATGCTGCTCAGATGCACCACAAAATGCGGCCTGGCGAAAAAGATCAGGACGACCGTGAGCGCCAGTGCCGCCACGGCGACTGGTTTACTCGGATTTGAGAGTCTGCCGACCAGCGACTGGAGCGGCAGGCGGCGCGGACTGCCCGGCGGCATGGTCGGAAAGAGGCGCGGCATGACCAGGTGCACGAAAAGAAAGGAAAAACAGATACCCAGCGCAGCGAACTGGCCGAGTTGCGTAAAGATCGGAAACGGACTGAGACTGAGGATCAGAAAGGCGCCGACCGAAGTGATGACGGCCATGATACCGATCGCGAAGACCTCGCGGGAGGCGTCTTTGCCCCTGGTTTGATAGGGGCGATCGAGAAAGAGCAGGTAGGTGATCCCATGATCGACGGTGATGGAGATGAGCGCCCCGCCGAACCCGAGCACCATCACCGAGATCGTGTCGTGCAGCAGCGAGTAGCAGAACAGTGCCGCCGCCGATCCGGCAAAGGCCGGCAGCAGGGCGGTCAGACCCAGCAGCGGCCGTGGGAAGGCGAACAGGAGCAGAGCGGCAATGCCCAAGGTGGCCAAGCCGAGGGCCAGGTTGACATCATGGCGAATGATGCGCTCGTTGTCGAGCGCCGCCCGATAGGCGCCGACCGGCGTGATACTCAGCTCTCCCTCGGCCAGGTTGAACCGGCGGGCCAGTGAGCGGGTGCTGTGCTCAATCTGCTCGGCAATCTGGCGCGCCGCGGTGGAGTCTGTTCCGGAACCCAGCGGATCGGCGGTCAGCAGCAGGTGACGACCGTCGGCGGAGAGCAGGTGGCCCCGGTAAAATCTGACCTCGTTTGATGGCGCCAGCAGGGCCAACTTGGCCAGAATCAGATCCTTGAGGCCGAGCGGGTCGGCTTCGATGAAGCGCTGCTGGCCGATCCCTTCCATGGTGCTCAGCTCGGTGACCAGCCGGGCCAATCGCTGCTCGACCCGAACGGGATCCAGCAACGGAGCGACATGTCGTTCCAGATCGGCGGCGGAAAAAAGGGTCGGCAGGTTGTGCACGGTGTGGAGCGTCAACTTCTGCAGCTGCTCTCCGACGTCGGCAAAGCCGACCCGGCTGAACAGGCCGCTTGCCTCGAGCTCCTTCTGCAGTGCGTTGCCGCAGTCGATGAGCAGATCGGGATCATCGTCGGCCAGGGCGATGTCGATGGCAACCTGATCGTGGATGGGGTGGTGCTCGAAGATCCGGGCGGCATCGGTGAGTATTTTTTCGCCGGCCGGCAGCGAGCGCACGATATCGGTCTCGATGTCCAGGCGTATGATGCCTGCGGCGGCGAGGCCGACAGTGGCGAGAACGGCGAGCAGCAGGGGGCGGTAACGAATGATCTTCATGCCGGCCGAAGGGGCGATGGCGGCCCGCTGTCTGTCGTGTCGAAACGAATCTGCCCGGTGTCCCTGGAGCCCGCTGTGAGCTGCTCGTCAGCGGAGCGCTGCCGGAAAATCATGCCCGTTCCTCTGTTCTTTGTTGTCGAACGGGGCAGGGCTCGGTACACTGGTGCTGCCATGGCTGCCGGCCAGCTGCGGCGCGACGATTTTTCAACAACAGGTTTTTTGTGATCAGACGAAGTATCATCAGACTTGCCGAGACCGGTTTTGTCCGTTCCGCCATCGAGGAACAGGTCGATCTGTCGGCGTTCAGGGAAAAACCGACGCCGACGGCGATAGCCGGTCTGGTGGTAATCGGACTGAGCTATATCATCGGCTGGCCGGCTATCACCCTGCTCGGCATCATTGCGATCAAGCTGCAGGAACCGCTGCTCGCGGTCATCGGCGGCCCGTTGCTCTATGGTCTGTCGCATCTCGTTTTTATCCTCGGCATGTATCTCTGCGGGGCCTTCTACTCGATGGTCATGGTGCGCTGGTTGACCCGGGTTTCGATGGAGAAACTGCTGGTCTGGACAAAGCTAAAGACCTGATCCAGGCCGGCGGCCTGAGCCTCGCCCTGCTGACGTCGCGCATCCGTACCCCCGTCACCGCCTCGCAGACTACCCCGTCATCTTGATATATCCACAGATCGAAGCGCAACTCGTCCGTGCTCTGACCGATTAATTCGACGTGGATCTGGTAATCGGCTCCCGGTTCCGTCGGCCTGGCGACGACGCGGCGGTCAAAGCCCACCGGAAACGGGATGAAGTCGACAATCCGCTGACCGCAAACGCAGGCGGCATGCAGGGCGCCGTCGAGCGGAAACGGTGAGCCAAGCAGCGTATAAGCCGTCTGCTCGGTCGGCGTCTCGGCCGGGGCCTTGAGTCTGCCCGTCGCTCCGCCAGCAAACAGCAGCACGTTTCCCTGCAGACTGTGGTAGCCGGGACCGAACGGCACCAGTTCCCGGTAGATGCGGCTTGCCTCGATTTCGCAGGCAGCACCGGTCAGCGGCACCGGTTTCGGTACGGCGGTGAGAGGCTCCTTTGAGCCGGCGGGGAAAACGACCTCGCCGTGGATCTGCACCTGGGTACAGGTCTTCAGCCGGACCCTGCTGGCAAACGTGGTGCGCAGCGAACCGTCGGCCCTGCTGGCAATGGTCAGCAGGCCGTGGATGGTCGACGCATCTGGCGGAATTGCCAGAAATTTGGGGAAGCGGGCCTGCTCCATGAGCCCGACCGCATGACCGGGATGACGGCGGACCGTCTGGTCGGCCATCAGCAGCAGGGTTTCCACGGCCGGCAGGACGGCCCGGCCGCCGAAGCGATGATCGAAAAACCATGGCTGGACGGAGATTCCGACAGGGACGTGCTGGCCGGTCATCAGCGCGGGAATTCCTGCCACAGCCTGATCGTCTTCGCGTCGATCTCGACCGGGAAGCCTTTGCCGTTGACCGCGCAATGCTTGGTGAAGCCGGTGCAGACGATTTCGCCGTTGTCGGCGCGAGTGATCAGGTAATCGAATTGCAGTTTGACCAACTCAAGGTTGGTCGGCCGGGTCTGGATATACATCAGGTCGTCGTAGAACAGCGGTGAATAGTAATTGAGTCCGGTCTGGATAATCGGATAGACGAACCCGCTCTCCTCGATCGCTTTGTAGGGATAGTTGAGATCGCGCATCAAAGAGGCCCTGCCGAATTCGAAATAGCGCAGGTAATTGGCGTGGTAGACGACCTGGGAACGATCGGTGTCCACATAGAGGGTGCGCAGTTCGCAGCGATGCCAGATGAAACCGCTGTTTTTGTCCCTGACGTAGGAGGTATCGTCGAGCGGTTCGGCAATGAACGGTTTCGGTCGCATTATTTTCCCTGAAAAACGATACAGCAATTGGTGCCGCCAAACCCGAAGGAGTTGGACAGGACGAATTCGTGGGCGTGCTTTTTCACCAGGTTGGGTACCAGGTCCAGGTCGGCAAAGGCCGGGTCCGGCAGATGGTTGACGGTCGGCAGAACAACTCCCCGGTGCATCGCCTCGATGGCCAGGCTCGCCTCGATGGCGGCTGAGGCTCCGAGGCTGTGACCGATTTGCGATTTGTTGGCCGAAATGGGGATGTCCGGCAGCCGCTCTCCGAAGACGGCCCGCAGGCAGGCAATCTCAAGGCTGTCGCCGGTGGGGGTCGACGTGCCGTGGGCGTTGATGGCGCCGACGTCGGCGGGCGAGAGCTCCGCGTCATCGATGGCCGCCAGCATCGCTCTGGTCACCGTTTCGCTGTTGGGCCGGGTGAAGTGATGGGCGTCGGAGTTCCAGCCGATGCCACCGATTTCCGCTCGAGGTGTCAGCCCATATGCCTGGGCGGCCTCTTCGGCCGCCAGCACGAGGACGGCGGCCCCTTCGGCCAGCACGAAGCCCTTGCGATCGATGCTGAACGGCCGGGATGCCTGGGTCGGGTCTTGGGCGGCCCGGTCCGACGGTTTGATTTTGATGGTTGCCAGCATGTTGGCAAAGCCCTGGATGATCTCCGGGATCAGGCAGGTCTCCACGCCGCCGGCCAGCACGAAATCGCAATCACCGTCACGGATCATCCGGGCCCCGAGCGCAATGGCGTGATTACCCGAAGCACAAGCGCCTTGCGGCGAGAAGATCGGGCCGGTGAAGCCGAGCAGCATGCCGGCCTTGCCGGCCGGCAGGTTGGCGCAGACGTTGGGCAACAGGTACGGGCTGATCTTGGTCGGCCCGTGCTTGACATAATTGTCCATGGCGATTCGATAGCTATCGGTGCCGTTGAGGGCCGAACCGATCAGGCAGCCGGTCCGGGGACCGGTCCGGCTATCGAGTTCCAGGCCGGCATGGTCCAGAGCCCGGCGGCAGACTTCCATGGTCAGAAACACGAATGCGGCGTCCCAGAGCGACGCCTCCTTGCGGGTTACAAACGGCAACGAGGCCGGGTCCCAGTCAGGGATTTCGCCGACCACGTTGCTGCGGCTGGTGGTCTGGCAGCGGCTGAGCCGGCGCAGACCGGCCTTGCCGGCGCTGGCCTGGACCCAGGTGTCGGCAAAGGTGGCCCCGAGTGCGGTGGCGGCGTCGTAACCGACGACGAGGACCTTACGGTTTTTCGGTGCTTTCATGGGTTCTCTCTTACCCGGTTCTGCGGAAAATCGCGCAGGCATTGCAGCCGCCGAAACCAAAGGAGTTTTTCAGCACGTATTCCTGGTCCAGGCGGCGGCACCCGTCGGCGACGCAGTCGATCTCGATGGCGGGATCCGGCTGGTAATTGATGGTCGGCAGCAGTAAATTCTGCTCCATGCCGCGCAGCGTGAAGACCGTTTCAATGGCGCTGGAGGCGCCCATGGCATGGCCGATCAGGGATTTGTTGGCGCTGACCGGCGGCAGATTGCCGGGAAAGACCGCCGTGAGCGCGTCGTATTCGACTTGGTCGCCGACTTTGGTCGACGTGGCGTGGGCATTGACCGCGGCGATGGCTGCCGCGGGCAGGCCGGCATCGTCGATGGCATCGAGCATGCATTGCCGCACCGTCGGAAAGTGCGGTGCGACAAAATGATGGGCGTCCGAGGTCATCCCCCAGCCGGCCAGCTCCGTGACATGATTCAGGCCGTGTGTGTCGGCGAATTCCCTGGTGGCAACGATGATCGCTGCGGCCCCTTCGGCCAGCACAAAGCCGCGCCGGTCCGCGGAAAAGGGGCGGCTTGCCGTCTGCGGCGGTTCCTCCTCCCGGCCCGGTTTGGGGATATAGATGCCGTTCATGGTATAAAAGCCGGCGACGATCGGTTCGACCAGCGCGAAATCAACGGCCCCGCAGATAGCCACGTCAGCCCGCCCTTGGGCCAGCAGCAGGGCGGCGATGAGGATCGACGACAGCCCGGTGGCGCAGGCGGTGATCGGCGCGGTGATTGGACCGCGGGCGCCGGTTTCGATGGCGATCTTGCCACCGACCATATTAATGCAGGAGTTCGGGTTGGCGTAAGGGTGTGGCAGTTTGTTTTCGGCCTGGAGCCGGCGATCGGCGGTGACGACAGCATCCAGGCCGCCGACGGCCGACCCGTAGGTCACCGCCACCCGTGGCGCGATCTCCGGGGTGATCGCCAGGCCGCTGCGCTCCAGGGCCCTGGTTACCGTGAGCAGCGCGTATTTGAAGACCGGCGAACTCCAGGCGGCCTGGTGGCGGGCCGACAGGAACGGATAGTCGGCCTCGCCAATATCGGGCACCTGGCCGGCGATGCGTACCGGAAAATTGTCGGGCAGCACGAATCTGGTCAGGTTGCCGATCCCGCTTTCGCCGGCGACGGCCCGTCGCCACTGTTCGTCCAGGTGTTCTCCCAACGGTGAGATGGCATCGTAACCGAGCACCACCACGTCTCGTAAACCCATGAAACTCCTTATGCCGATGTGACTGTCCGTATTGCCGGCGGATTGTGGTGTGGACCTGCGGCGGCACCGCGCCGGGTGAGGTACGACAGGTCGTTCACCAGGCCCGCCGACGCCGGCGAGAGCGAGTTGCGGGACACCGTCTTACCAGGGTATGAACTGATAGAGTTTGGCGAACATCTCATACACTTCGATCCAGTTCTGCAGATCTTTAGTGGTCCTGATGTGGGCTCGCTTGTTGACCATTACCCAGCTCATGTGCGCCGCCCCATCCTTGCAGGTCGAACAATCGCGGGTTTCGGAGGTACAGCAGCGGTGCATGGTCTTCAGGTCGGAGGCCCAGCGGATAAAATTGGTCAGCCGTTTCGGGCGCGGGTTCCGCTTGTCGATCGGTTCGGTGACCGAGGGGCATTCCAGCCAGCCGAAGGGTCTGCCGAGCATGATACCGGTGGTGATGATCTCGTGGTAGTATTTCGAGGAGATAACCGTTTCCGGGTAACCATCGAGCATCGCGTCCATTTCAGCACGAACGGCGACCAACTCTTCGGGGGTCCAGGAAAATCCGTCCACCCCTTCGTCGTTGGACAACAGCTGCATATGAACCTTGAGGCCGACATCATTGATTTTCTTGATGATCTTCTCGGTCTTGCCGAGCTGCTTCGGGGTGATCGTGTAGAGGTAGTAGGCGTGCGGGTCACCGGCATAGTTGGCGCTGGAGACCGTGAAGGTGTCTTGTCCCCTGAGCAGTTTCTCGTCTTCGGCATCGCCCCATAGGGAGATGCCGACCATCATGTCGGGAAAGCGGTCCCGCGGCACTTTGATCAGTCCGTTGGTCGCGCAGAAGCTGGGCAGCCGCTGATAAAACACCTCGACCCGGTCGAGACAGAGGGTCGGTTCGCCGCCGATCAGAATGGCCAGGTTGACGCCCCGTTTCATCTCGTTGTCGACGAAGACCTTCCATTTGTCCAGGTCACGCTCTTCGGAGGCGACCTGGTGTTCTCCCGAGGAGAAGAAAAAGCAGCCCGTGCAGCGCAGGTTGCACCGGTCGGTCACATCGTAGATCGAGCTGCGGATATTGAGCCGGGAGATGGCTTTGTAGCGCTGGTACCAGTGGTCGTCGAGCAGGGAACTGACGGTAATCATGACTATGCAGGGGGAGCTTAATGGTTTGCGGGTGGACTGACCAAGGAGGAGCAGAGATTCTCTCCCTTGTCGTAACCCCGGACCCAGACGGCGAGGTAGGTGTCGACATAGTCCAGCCAGGCGGAAAAGGTCTGCGGATCGGTGGCGTGGCGATACATCCGGGCCGTTACCACGGCGCTGCCGGCGGCGTAATGACGACAGTCGTCGCAATCGGTATCAGGGACACAGCAGGCCGCATCCCGGTCCCATTGCAGATTGGTGCGGTACTGACGAAACGATCTGCCGAGTCCGATGGCGGTGGACGGGTTTCTGCGCGGGTACGAACAGGAGAACAAGGCGTGCAATCCCTGTGCATCGGTATGGGCGACAATGCTGTAGGGCGAAAAGAGAACGGTTTCGGGAAAGTCGCGCAGCAACTCGATCATCATCGCCCGTGTTTTCGCCAGTGATTGCGGGCTATGACGGAGCTGTCCATGATAGCCGACGGGGGCGGAGAACATATTGAAGGTGAGTTTGCACTGGTGGTCGGCCACTATTTTCGTGACTTCCCGAGCCTCATCGATGTTATCCGGCGTGAAGGTGTAGACGAATATGGCCCGGGGATCGCCCTGGTAATTGGCGATCTGGCGCTGGAGCATGTCCGGCGCCTTCCTGATGGCCTGACTGGTCCGATCGTTACCCCAGACCGAGATGTGGATCTGGTAGTCGATCGACCGGGGCAGTGCTTTCAGGCCGTTGCTGGCAATGGCCCCGAGCGGGATGATCCGGTGGCAGATGGCGCATAATTCGGGTACCAGCGACGGCTCGGCGCCGGCCAGCACGGCAAAGGTGATGCCACGCTCTTTTTCCGCTGTCATCAGCTGGAGCCAGGCGTCCGGGTCGGTATTTTCTTTGGCGAATTGCTTCTCGCCGGTGAAATAGTAGCACCCCTCGCAACGGATGTTGCAGCGGTTGGTCATGTCATAGGTCGATTCGCGCAGGAAGAACCAGCGGCGCACTCTCTCCCAGCGTTCCCTGATAGCCGGATCGGCGATGATTTCCGAGAACTTGTAAGCTGGTGTCTGTTCAGTCTGCACGATCGATTACTCGTCCTGGCTGAGCTTGTCGTCGATATAGGCGGCGATGATGCGCACTGTGGTCAGTTTCGGATAATCATCCTCGTCGATACGGATGCCGTACTCGTCGCGCAGTACCAGAGCAATGGTCGCCAGATCCATGCTGTCGATGCCGACCTCGTCGACCAGGTCGAGATCGACGTTGAAGGTTTCCGGCGTCACGTCTTCCAGTTTGAGTTCGTTGATGATGATCTCGGTGATGCGCTCTATCGTCTGTTGGTTGCTCATGATGAAGAAGTCGCGTAATGGTGGTTGATGGTCAAGATACCTGAACTGACGTTTTCCTGCCGGTTGGTGATCTGAAAGACGTAACCCTTTTTTCTGTCGTCTTTGGAAACCTGAATCTCCAGGAGTTCTCCCGGTACGATCAGTTTTCGAAATTTTACCCTGCTGAGACCGTCCACGAAGACCGGCTTTCCGAGCAGCGTCGAGATAAGCTCGGCGACCATCTCCAGTTGGGCCACTCCGGGCAGCACCGGTTCTCCGGGAAAATGGCCGTCATACCAGGGAGCGTGTGCATCGGTTGTTACCGTGGCCCAGAGGCGATCTGTCCCGGTCTGTTGTAATGAAACCAATGAATACCACATAGTCAAATGGGTTTTTCGCCCGGGCAGGAAAAAACCGGCCCGCCTCAGTGGCAGCAGTGGTGTGGCCGGTGTGCATGCCGCTGTCGCCGGCAGTAGTCAGCTTGCAGCGATGGTCTGTTGCAGCGGTGATTAATACTACAAAAACCTGTCATTGGCAACCGATCGTTGTCCGCTGATCGCTGCGTCAGCGGCAGGGGAGCCCGTTTGACGGCGCAGCGCCCTCAGCGCGCGATATATTCCCACAATGGTCCGCAGTGTCTCCGTTGGTGCAGTTTTCTGATGGTTGCGGCTACCTGATCACCGCCGGAACCGATCACCCAGTTGGTCCGTTCGCCGGCCCGCTCGCTGACCAGGGCCTCGATGGCGCGATATCCAAGTGCTTCGGGTTCATAGAAAACAGGTCGCAGTAAATCGGTGTGCGGCGTTATTTGGCCCTCGGCAAGGGCAATATCATAGAGGGCCGTGTTGGGATACAGCCGGATCCCGATGAAGAAGAACAGAGCGGTTTTGTCGAGACGTTCGGCGCGGTCGAGACAGGAGTGCACCGTCTCCTCCGATTCGCCCGGCCCGCCCAGCAGAAAATAGTGGGCCACGTGCAGTCCGGCGTCTCGGGCCCGGCGATGGGCGGTGAAGACATCTACGGAAGTGAACGGTTTGCGGTAGTTCTTGAGCATCGTATCGGAGAGCGACTCGGTGCCGAACTCGACATGCTTGAGTCCGGACTCCTTCATGATCCGAAAGTAATCGGGATCGGTTCGGATCGGTGCGAAAAAACCGCCCCAGGGAATGGACAGTCCCGCTTTTTTGAAGGCGCGGGCCACGGCCAGGCTGTGGCCAACGTCGGAATTGAACGCGGAATCGGTGATAAACAGGTAGCGGGCCCCGGCTTCCTGCAGGGCCAGGGCGGTTGCCGCCACCTGTTCGGGAGGATGCAGCCGGTGGTGTCCGCCTTCGATGTGGGGGTAGGGGCAGTAGATACAGCGAAATGAGCAGCCACGTTTGGTCTGCACATTGAGCATGCCGCCGTTGGCCAGATAGAAGCCATGATGACCGGACGAAACGTCAAAGGCCCGTATCGGTGTTCCGTCCCAGGGTGACGGACGGGTGCCGGGTCGATGTACCGAGATGACGCCGTCCAGGGCGGTGACATCGCGCCCCGCCGCCAGTGCCTCGATAAAGGGCCCGAACCGTTCGCCCTCACCGATAATGCCGTAGTCGCAGTCGATGGCGGCGCAGAACGATGCCGGCATGATGGTGAAGCCGCTCCCGCCGCAGACCAGGGTCGCCTGGGTGTGGCGGCGCAGCCAGTCGACGAGTTGCCGATAATCGTCGATGAAGGCACGCGGCGCGGCGGCGTCGGTATTGTCGATATTGCGACAGGAGAGGCCGATCACCTCCGGTGCGAAATCGGTCAGCAGCCGTGCCAGTTCGTCCTTCGACACGAGGTTGAGATCGGCGATGCGCACGTGATGGCGATCGGCCACCGCCGCGGCCACGTAATCGAGCCCGATCGGGTAGACGGGATACGGGGTGGTCAGCATATTGGGCGAGATCAGCAGGATGTTCACGACCGGGACACCTCCATCGCTGTCAGGCAGGTGCCGAGGCCGAGAACCAGCACGCGTTTCCCTGTCAGCGACGCGACCGGGCCTCCGGTCAGGGTGGCGGACACTTCGTCGTCCTGCAGCAGGCCGGCGGCCAATACCGCGGCCACCGCCGACGCGGAGGCGAATTCCCCGATCAGTGAGCGATAACGGATGACTGGCGGTGGTTTCTTGAGGAGCGACAGAAAAACGTTGAGCTGGTGTTCCCCGAGGTACTCAGAGACGCGGGGGATGCCGGCAAGAATTACTCCGCAGTGCGTTTCCAGCTCCTGTCTGCCGCCGTACCAGGCCAGCAGCGCGGCGACACCGTCGTCCGACCTGTCGCTCTGATAGAATGGCACGCTTACCCGCAACACCGCCTCGGCCGGATCTCTGCCGACCACGAAGGCCCCGCCGCCGTCTGTCAGCGCCGCATTCGGTGCGATGGAGGGATCAAAGCGCGGCGACAAGACCGGGTGCCCTTCGTCAACGCCGAGCACGAGTGCTGTTTGATCGGTGTTTTCGAGCAGCAGGTCGGCGGCGAGCAGTGCCTGTTCAAACGAATAGTCGCCGCCGCTGGTGGTGATGTTGGCTCCGGTCGCCCGAAGCAGTTGGGCAACCTGTCCGGCCGCGGCGTTGTGTACGGAACCGACAAAGTCGGTGGGGCTGGGAAACTGCTCGGTGGACTCGGCGAGGCGCTTCAGAAAATCGTGGGTCTCCGAGAGTGCTCCCCAGCCGGTGCCAAGGAAGATACCATCCGGAGGCTTCGTGCCGGAAGCGCGGTCCACGGCAGCGGTGGCCAGGGAGAGGGCCAGGCGCGGCAATCGCTTGAGTCGGCGGATCAGCCGCGGTGGCAGAGCATCTGAAACTGCAGCCAGGTCAGCGGCGCCGGCGACGCAGCGACCGTCGCGGAAATGTGCCAGTGTTGCCGGCAGGTCGCCGGCCCCGCTCAGACAACTCCAGCCGTGCAGGGCCAGGAGTCTTTTTTCCGGCAGCTGTGGTAGTGTCGGTGTCCGAGCGTTTCGGTCACGATCCGGGGACTGCAGGACCAGGCAGCAGTTATTGCCGCCGAACCCAAAGGAGTTGGACAGCACCGTCCCAACCGGTTGCCGAAGCGGCGACAGGATCGGTTTCAGGTCGAGGGCCGGATCGGGCTGCCGGCAGCCGGTGGTGGCCGGCAACAGTCCCTCGGTGATGGCGATCGTCGCCACCACCGCCTCTATGGCCCCGGAGGCGGCCAGTGAGTGGCCGGTGGCGCCCTTGATTGAAGACAGCGGCGGCGGTGTGGCAAAGAGGCGGCGTACGGCCCTGGCTTCGGCTAGATCGTTATCCGGCGTCCCGGTCCCGTGCAGGTTCAGGTAATCCACGTCGTCGGGCTGCAGACCGGCGTCGGCCAGCGCCGCCTGCATGGCCCGGAGGGCCCCGTCGCCGTCCGGGTGGGGCGAGGCCGGATGGTACGCATCGCAGGAGAGCCCGGCTCCGGCGAGCAGACCGTGGGGGCGTTCGGGCCTGCAGCTGGTCAACAGCAGCAGGGCCGCTCCTTCGGCCACGCTCATCCCCTGGCGGTCCCGGTCCAGGGGGTGACACCCGGTCCGATCGACCAACTGCAGACAATGAAAGCCGAAATAGGTGAGTCGGCACAGGGAGTCGACGCCGCCCACCAGAATTCGCTCCATCGTGCCGCGTTGCAGGAGCCGCATGGCCAGTGTGATGGCGGCCGCCCCCGACGAGCAGGCGGTGGAGACGGTCAGCGCCGGGCCGACACAACCGACACGTCGGGCGAGCTCTTCGGCCACCGTTGTCAGCCCGTGATGGCGGTACCGGGCGGTGTCGCGCTCATCGCTGCGCAGCAGCGCTTCCGTCGTCAGAATACCGCCCGTGGTGGTGCCGATAATGACCGCCTCCGGCGGTTCCGGGCCTTCGGCCATGGCCTGCAGCGCGGCGGCTTGGGCCAACCGGTGGGTGCGCGGCAGGTCCGCAGCGGGCGTGTCCGGAGGCGCCTGGCCGACCGGCAATGGTGAGTCCTGGAGCAGCGGAAACAGGGTGAGCGGCCTGATGCCGCTCCGGTTCGCGGCCAGTGCCTGCCGGGTGGCGGCCAGTCCCGAACCGAGTGAGCTGACGATGCCGATGCCGGCGATATAGACGGGCCGGGAGGTCAAGGCGACGGGGCGGGAGTATTCGCTTCGATGTGCCGGGCCAGGGAGGTCAGGGTGGCAAAGACTTGTTCACCGACCTCCTGACTGTTGATCACGACCCCGTAATCTTGTTCGATCATGACCACCATCTCCAGGACATCGATGGAATCGATCCCCAACTCGCCGCCGACGAGTTGGGCGTTTTCGTCGATGTCTTCCGGGGTCAGATCGGTGAGGTTGAGAATGTCGATGAGCTTATCTTTGAGCTCTGCAATCAATGCGTCCATGTGAGATGTCGATCCAGAGTGAGCTGTTGCCGAGGCCAATCGTGCTGGATAGCGTGGCAGGGACAGGCAGATGCCGCGGTGTGATCCACGTCCAGTTCTGAGATTGTGCTGCGTTTCAGACAATGTTATATATTATGCCTTGGGCGAGTTGTCATCTCATTTACTCATTTTTATCAGTCGTGATGACCGCCCCGCCGTTCGTCAACCGGGTCAGGGTCTTCTGATGTGGCCGGCAACGTTGCCGGCTTGTCACCGATCGTCCGCACCCCTTCGGGCCTGATTGTCAGTCCCGCCGGGTCTTCGCGATGCAGCCTCCGGCAGAACCGATCAGCCCGTTGATCGGATCGGTGATTTTCATTGTTCATTGTGACCTCCCGTCATGGGGGTATAAGGAAAAGCCGGAAGCGGCGCGCGTTATCAAACAGTTTTGGGTTTTATCTTGAGTGTGCTCGAAGAGTCTGGTCTATCGCTGGAAGATCTCCTGCCGCATCGCGGCCGCATGGTGCTGATCGACCAGGTCCTGGCGGTCGACCGTGTCGCCGCGGTGACCCGCTGTGTCGTTAAGCCGAGCTGGCCGCTGGCCGGAGACGACGGCGTCGGCTCGCTGATTCTGGTCGAACTGGCGGCCCAGACCGCCGGGGTCTGCAACGGCTGGGAGCGGGTCAAAACCAAGGGACGGGATTCCGATAAAACCGGCTACCTGGTCGGCATCAAGCGGGCCGATTTTGCCGTGGGACGTCTTTCTCTCGGTCAGAGCGTTGTCGTCCGAGCCGAGACCACCTATAGTTTCTCCAGTCTCAGGGAGGTCGAATGCATTGCTCACTGTCAGGATCGTTCGATCGCCGAGATTACTCTCCAACTTTTTCAGGTAGAAGCAGCGCATGAAAGCGGGCAATAGCAGGAAAACTGCACTGGTTACCGGGGGCAGCCGGGGCATCGGCCGAGCAATCTGTATCGAGCTGGCCGGTGCCGGTTATGATGTGGTGATCAATTACCGCTCCGATGAAACGGGCGCCCGGCAGACCCTGGCCGAGGTCGAGGCGGTGGGCGCTGCCGGCGAGATCTGCCGCTTCGATGTGCGCGACGGTGCGGCCGCCGAACAGGCGGTGGCGGATATTGCCGAACGATTCGGTGGTATCGCAGTGCTGATCAATAATGCCGGGGTGGTCGCCGACGGCCTGTTTTTAATGATGTCCCGGGAAAAATGGCAATCGGTGGTCGACACCAGTCTCGGCGGGTTTTACAACCTGACCCGCCCGGTCCTGGAAAAGATGATTGCCAAACGGGCCGGGGCCATTGTCTCCATCTCTTCGGCCGCTTCGTTGATGGCCAATCGGGGACAGGCCAATTACTCGGCGGCCAAGGCCGGCATCAACGCGGCCAGCCGGGCTATCGCCGCGGAAGTGGCGCGGCTCGGGATCCGCGTCAATGTGGTGGCGCCCGGACTCATCGAAACCGATATGATCGCCACCGCGCCGAAGGAGCAGATCAAGTCCCTGATTCCGATGGCCCGGATCGGCAGGCCGGAAGAAGTGGCCCGGGTGGTCAGGTTCCTGTGCAGCGATGACGCATCTTATATTACCGGGCAGGTCATCTCGGTGAACGGAGGAATGTTTTAGTGAAGGTGCTGTGGTTGGTCTTCCTGGTGGCCGGTCTTCTCTGGCAGCCCGCAGTGGCGGTGGCAACCGGCAGTGGGGGGCAAGCGGGTACGGAACTGCGCTCGGTACAGGCCGATTTCGTCCAGGTCAAGCACCTGAAAATCCTGGCCCGGCCGCTCGTTTCCACGGGGACTTTCGCCTTCCAGGTGCCGCAGTCGCTGCGCTGGGAATACCTTGAGCCGGTGCACTCCGTCCTGATCATGCATAACGGTGCGGTGCGCAAGTTCGTCGAGCAAGACGGACAGCTCGAAGAGGAGCGCGGTGCCCAGGTCGGGTCCCTGCAGATCGTGCTGGCCGAGATCAGCAATTGGCTGGCCGGCCGGTTCACCGACAACGCGATGTTTACGGTCTCCTCCATCGATGACCGGACTATCAGGTTCACGCCCAAGGATCAGCAGCTGGCGGCGCTGATCAGCGGTATCGAGATTGAGATCGGTGATGAAAACGGCCTGCTCGACAGCGTCCTGATCGAAGAAGGACCGGATTCATATACCAGGATGACCTTTACCAACCGCAGCATCAATCGGCAGTTGCCGGCGACGCTGTTTACCGGTCCATGAAACGATCTCTTCGTTGTCTGGCTGCCGTCCTGCTGCTGGCCTCATGTGCGCCGTATGCCGAGCATCGCTTACCCGAGTTGGCCGAAGAGCAGGCCGACGGCCGGCAGCAGCGTTGCGAGGCGGTTTTTCCCGCCGGGTCGTGGCAGTTGGTGCATACGCTGGAATTTGCCTCGGCCGGCGGTTTTGCCGGCACCCTGATCGGGGTCACGGTGGTGGATCCCCCCGATCTCAGCTGCGCCCTGGTGACCGTCGAAGGCGTAACGCTGTTCGAGGCGGCCGGTGGACCGGACGAAGCGGTCACGGTTGAGCGGGCCGTGCCGCCGTTTGACCGACCCGGTTTTGCCGCCGGGCTGCTGGCCGATGTCCGCGCTATGTTCGTCGCGCCGCCGGATCGGGAGGTGACGTTCGGGCTCCTGCCCGACGGACGACCGGTTTGCCGGTATTTGGCCGAGGATGGTAGGGTGACGGATATCGCGCCGCCGGTCGAGGACCGCTGGCAGATCAAGGAGTACGACGCCGATTCTGCTTTGCAGAGGGTTATAGAAGGACATCCGGACCACCGGCACGCTCTGTCGGAGCCGGCCCGCTATCTGGAACTCAATGCCCTGTCGCCGGCCGAGTATACCTTGAGAATGAAACTGATCGATGCGCTGCAATTACCGTAACAATAGACTGTATGTATGAATATAGCTTTTCCGGACCGGTTGGCAATCCTTCCGGCTGCTGCGCTGCGGCCTGATCGGCAGGACTCCGAGGCCGGCAGACAGGCCATCCATGGCCTGGCCGCCGGGTGCGGACGTCCTGTCCGCACCCCTTCGGGCCTGTTTCTCCGTCCAGCCGGGCCTTCGCGATGCAGCCTCCAGGACAGCCAACCGGTCCTGCCGGTCGCCGCAACGAGTGTTATTGGTTGTTGTGGTCTCCCGGCATGGGATGTCTGTGAAAATCGACCGGCGATCCGGTCGCTGGTATTGTTTACCCGATGTCACGGTTCCTGGAACGGACCGATTTATGCACCTTATTGACCAATCGCTATGAAATTTAAACTGATCTATCCGCGCTGGGCAAAGCTGGCCCGGCAGACCGAATTCCATCTGCCGCCCCACGGCCCGGTCGTCTTTGCCGCCACGCTTCCCGATGATGTCGAGCTCGATTTTGTCGACGAGAACCTCGAGGAGCTTGATTTCGACGACCCGGTCGATTTCGTCGGTATCTCGATGATGCTCACCATTCAGGTCAAGCGCGGCTGGGAGATTGCCGATGCCTATCGCCGGCGGGGAATCAAGGTGATCTTCGGTGGTATCGCGACGATGCTCCATGCAGAAGAGACCATGGCCCATGCCGACGCCGTTTTCCTCGGTGAGGCCGAAGGCCGGATGGAGCAGGTCCTGGCCGATTTTCACAACGATGCCCTGCAGCCTCGTTACGATTTTATCGATCGGCGGCCGGATATTGCGCTCGTCGGCCCGGCGCGCCGGGATATCCTGAAGCGGGAGCTCTACAATTACAAAGGCGTGCAGATGGTCGACCTGGTGCATGCTTCCCGGGGCTGCCGGTTTAACTGCTATCCGTGTGCCGTCTCCTATCTCGGCGGCCGTGTTTTCCGGCCGCGCCCGGTCGAGCAAACGGTGGCCGAGATGGCCGGGATCGACAACAACCGGCTGTTCGTCGTCGACAACTCGCTGGCCCAGGATACCGCCTGGGAAAAGGAATTGTTTCGGGAGATGATCCCGCTGAAGAAGAAATGGTGCTCCCACCCGATCGAGGACAAACCAGAGGTCCTCGACCTTGCCGCGCAGGCCGGTGCCTGGTATGTCTACCAGGCGGTTTTCGATACTTCCGATTACATCAAGGAGCGAATCAAGCGCTACCACGATCATGGCATCGGCGTCGAAGGTACAATCCTGCTCGGGCTGGACACGCATACTGAGGATTCGATCCGGCGGCTGATCGATTTTCTGCTGGAAATAGAACTCGACGTGGCCGAGTTCACCGTACTCACGCCGTTTCCCCACACTACCGCCTATAACGAACTCCACCGCCAGCAGCGAATTGTCTCTTACGACTGGAATGACTACACCGCCGATCAGGTGGTCTACCAGCCAAAGAACATGAGTGCGCAACGGTTGCAGGAATTGCTCGAGTATGCCTGGAGCACGTTTTACCGGCAGGAGTCGCAGCGGATCAAAATGGTCAAACTGTTCCAGCGGGTGGTCAAGAAAGAAATGGCCGACGAGACCTACGTCCCCCGAGACCGGTCTCTGGCCGGCCAGGCCTTCGGCAGGATCGTGCGCCCATGAACGGGCCGCATCTCCTCGAACAGGGTGACCCGCTCGCCCGTCTGCCGGCCCGGCCGTGCTTTCCGGAGCAGGCCTTTGTCCGTTCTGGCGCCAGCTGCGGAGACGTCTACCGGATGGCCGGCTGGTTGCTGCGCTACTACCAATGCCACCGGGATGAAACCGCAATCTGTCTGGCCGCGACGGATCGGGGTGTCATCGCCGCGGCCCTGCTCGCCTCCCTGGCCGGCGGTCCGCCGCTGCTGCTGCCGTACGGCTTTTCCGAACGTATCCTGGCCGATATTCACCGGGTCGCCGGGTATCGCCTGGCCATTGCCGATCGGCAGTGTGATGTACCCGCCGACGTGACGACCGTCTGTCCGCGGCCGGAAGGGGATGATGCACCGCTGTGGTCGACACCGCCGCCGCCCCAGCGGGTGATCGTCAAGCTCTTTACCGGCGGGACCACCGGCCGGCCACAGTTCTGGTCGAAGAGCGCGGCCAATCTGCTGCTGGAGGCGAATTACCTGGCCGATGCGCTTGGTGTGTGCGGCCGGGATCGGATTGTCGCCACCGTTTCCCCGTACCACATCTACGGACTGCTTTATTCTGTGCTGTTGCCGCTCGTCTCATCGGCCTGTGTGGCGGCGGGAACGCCTTCCTTCCCGGCGGAGATCACCCGGACCATTGCGGCCGAAGAGGCAACGGTTCTGATCAGTGTGCCGGCCCATTACGAAGCATTGCAGGGCAAAAAAACCTCGGCCGGCACCCTGCGCCTAGCCGTCTCTTCGGCGGGGATGCTTGCCGAAGAGAGCAATCGTGATTTCTATCGGCGCAACCGGGTGGATCTCGCCGAGATCTACGGCTCCACCGAGACCGGCGGCGTTGCCGGGCGGTATCGGTGCCGCGGCGAGGAGCATTTTTCGTTGTTCCCGGCGGTTCAGGGTCGGCTCTGCGGTGAGCGGTTGGCGGTTCGTTCTCCCTATATCTCGCCGGAGGTGCGTCGCGACGAGCAGGGATTCTATTGCAGCGGCGACCGGGTGGCCTTTGCCTCGGCGCGGTCCTTCAGCCTGCTGGGACGCAGCGACCATATTACCAAGGTCGGCGGCAACCGGGTCGATCTCGAGGAAATCCGTGCCGCCATCAAACGGCAGCCGGGGATTGTCGATGGGGTCGCCCTGACTGTTCCGTCCGGCGGCGGCCGCGAGCACCAGATCGTCGCGCTGGTCCAGGGCTCGTGCTCGGTGGACGGTCTGCGCGCCGGCCTGGCCCGGGTCCTTGAACCCTACGCGCTGCCCCGCGTCATCAGATTCGTCGATCAGCTGCCGATGAGCGATCGCGGCAAATACGACCACGACGCGATGCTGTCGCTGTTCGAGTCATGATGGACGTGGCCGGCGCCCTGACCACCGGCTATGAATGCCTGGTTGCCTGGTCCGACCTGCTCGACCGGATCAATGTGTTTCCGGTGGCCGACGGTGATACCGGAACAAACCTGCGCATCAGCCTGGCCCCGCTGCGAGACCTCGGCGGGGAACAGCAACGCCCCGTCGAGCAACTGAGTCGCTGTGCCACCGGCAATTCCGGTAATATCGCCGCCGCTTTCTTCCGTGAGTTCATCGGTGGCTTTTCGCCGGAACAATTGGCCCGGCAGGCCGGCCTCGGCCGGGATCGGGCCTGGCAGGCGGTGGCTGCACCGCGAAGCGGCACGATGCTGTCGGTATTCGACACGCTGGTAACGGTGTTTGAGCAAGCGCATTGGCACACCGCCTATCCTGATGTCCGGGAGCAGCTGCGGCAGAGTGTTCTCGACGGTGGCCGGCACATCCCGGAGGTCCGGCAGGCCGGAGTCGTCGATGCCGGCGCGCTGGCCATGTTCATCTTTTTCGACGGTTTTTGCCAGCGGCTGCTCGGTAGCCCGGAGATCTCCGTTGCAGTACTCACTTTGTTTGCCGGAAGACTCCGGATTGCCGATGATTTCCGGGCGCAGGCCAACGATCAGTGGTGCGTGGACGCGGTGCTGGCCGCCGACGCGTCGGCCGAGACCCTGCAGGCCTTGTCCGAGCTTGGCGAAAGCGTCGTGTTGCTGCCCGGCGCCAAACGGGTCAAGATCCATGTCCATACGCCTGAACCGGGACGGCTGCGCGAGCGGCTGGCCGGCTTCGGCGACGTCATCGACTGGTCGGATGAAGCGATAGACACAAGCGGTCCGGCGCGAGCCCCGGTTGAAGATTCCGGTCGGGTTGTGCATATCCTCACCGATGCGGCCGGATCACTGCCCCGGGAGCTTGCCGACCGAACGGGGATCAGCCTGCTTGACAGCTATATCGTCGCCGACGGCCGGTCTCAACCGGAAAGCCTGTGCAGTCCCGCATCGATCTACCGCTTGCTGCGTGCCGGGGGCAAGGTGACCACGGCCCAGGCCTCGACCTTTGAGCGGCACCAGAGTTATCGGCGGATCTGTGAGCAGCTGGGCCGAACCATCTATCTCTGCGTCGGGTCGGCCTTCACCGGCAACGTCGATACGGCCCTGGCCTGGAAAAAAGAGCATGACCCCGACGGCCTGCTGGAAGTAATCGATACCGGCGCGGCTTCCGGGCGGCTCGGTTTGATCGCCTTGTTGACGGCCCGTTTTGCCCGATCGGCGGAAAGTGGTGAGCAGGTGAGTGCATTTGCCCGGCGACGGCTGGGCGATTGCCGGGAATACGTCTTCATCGATCAGCTCAAATACCTGGTCGCCGGCGGCCGGGTGTCGCGGGCCGGCGGCTTCGTCGGCGACCTGCTGCACCTGAAGCCGGTGATCAGTCCGACCAGCACCGGGGTTCGCAAGGAAGGCGTAGTGCGCAACCGGAAGGGGCAACTCGCCTTTGCGCTGGCCCGGTTGGCAGAGCTTTTTACCGCCGCGGATCGCCCGACTCTTTTACTGCAGTTCACCGATAACGAGGATTGGGTGACAGAACATGTCGGCGGCGAGATTGTTGCGTTGCTGCCCCGGGCGGACGTGCTCGTTGTCCCGCTGTCGCTGACGTCCGGCGTGCACATGGGGCCGGGAACCTGGTCGGTGGCCTGTGGCCCCGCTCACGACGAGGCGGCGGGCGCGGTGGTATGAAGACGGCTCTTGTCATTCCGGTCTACAACCATGGTTCGATGCTGGCAAGCGTCATCGACCAGGCGCTCGCGTTGAACCTGCCGCTCTATGTGGTCGACGATGGTTCGACCGATCAAACCGCCGAAGTCCTCCGCGCCCGTGCCGGCATTACAGTGCTGACCCATCCGGTCAACCGGGGCAAGGGGGCGGCGCTGCTTACCGGCTTTGCCGCCGCTCACGCCGCCGGCTGCGACTGGGCAATCAGTCTCGACGGTGACGGCCAGCACGTGCCGGAAGATGCCCGGCAACTGCTTGCCGCGGTCCCGGACGACGCGCGCTGCCTGGTGATCGGCCGCCGCGACGGCATGGATCGGGGCCCCACGGTACCGTGGACGAGCCGGTTCGGCCGGGGGTTTTCCAACTTCTGGGTCCGGGCCTGCGGCGGGCCGACGGTGAGCGATTCGCAATCGGGTTTCCGGCTCTATCCGCTGCCCGAAACGCTGCACCTGAGAAGCCGGGCCCGGCGCTACCAGTTCGAGGTCGAGGTGCTCGTTCGCGCCCGGCAGGCGGGCCTTGGTGTGTACGAAACCCCGGTGCGGGTGATTTATCCGCCGGCCGGTGCGCGGGTCAGTCACTTTCGCCCGTTTGTCGATTTTCTGCGCAACTCCGAGACCTTTTCCCGCCTGCTGCTGGACCGGGTGATCAGGGGGATCTTTCGGCCATGACGGGAGGCTGGTACCGGGTGCTTCACCTGTCCGGCAGGGTGTGTGGGGCCTGGCTGTTTGCGCTGGTCGCCCGCATCATCGCGGCCGGTTATTTCGTCTTCTCCGCCACGACCGCGGAGAGCAGGCGGTTTTATGCGGCGCTTTTTCCGGAGCGAAGCTGCTGGTATCACCGCTGGTGCACCTTTCGCCAATACCAGAATTTTACCACCATCCATCTGGACCGCTTTCTCAGCGGCACATCGCGGCCGACAACGTTTACCTCGGCGGGTTGGGAGCAGTTGACCGACGGTCTCGGGCGCAACGGCGGCATCCTGCTCATGTCCCATCTCGGCAATTGGGAACTGGCTGCTCACCTGCTTAAAGAGCGGCAACAGGATCGGCCGGTGCTGCTCTACATGGGGGTGAAGGAGCAGGAGGGGGTTGAACGGACCCAGAAAGAAGCACTGCGCCGGGCAGGGGTGACGATCATCGGTGTCGATCGGGGCGCCTCATCCCCCTTCAGCGTGGTCGAAGGGGTTGCCTGTCTGCGCCGCGGCGGTATCGTCTCGCTGGCCGGTGATCTGCTCTGGAGTGACGGGCAGCGGCAGGTGGCGGTCGATTTCCTCGGTCATCGGGCATCTCTGCCGGCAGCACCCTACATTTTTGCGCTGGTTGCCGGTGCGCCGCTCTTTGCCTTTTTTTCGTTTCGCACCGGCACAAACAGCTACGAATTTTCGCTGTCCGAGCCGATCGTCATGCCGGCTGTCGCTCGCGGCGAGCGGGATGCGGCCATCGCCCGGGCCGCCCAGCAATACGCCGATCTGCTGGCGGCGGCGCTGCACCGTCATCCCCTGGAGTGGTATCATTTCGAGCGTTTCATCCATTGACGGACAGCACGATTTCCTTGGGAATGTGGTGGCAAACGGTGTAGTATCGCGAATTAACTGTTCTGATTCTCAATCTATTTTAACGCTGCGACGAGACGTGATGACCAGAGAAGAACTCCAGGAAAGGATCTTGACGATCCTGGAACATGAATTTGAATTCGAAGCGCCGGGTCTGACTGACAATCTCCGCGACGACCACGGTTTTGACAGCATCGACGCCATCGAATTGCTCGGCAAGATCGAGACCATGCTCGGCTTCACGCTGAGCCGGGAGGAAAAGGAGCAGGCGATGAGCATTCGCACCATCAACGATATCCTCGACTATATCGAGCAGATCCGCTCTGCCCGGCAGTCATAGAGAACCCATCCGCCACTGCCATGAACCGCCGCGTCGTTATCACCGCCTGTTCGGCCATTACCCCGATCGGCTATCGCCAAGAAGACATCATCGACAGCCTGCGCAGCGGCCGGTCGGGAATCCGGCCGCTGCGCGACGACGGGTTGCTGACCGGGCACATTCATTCGCGGGTTTTTGGCACCGTCGATTACCCGATCGATTACGATTTTAAGCGGGTTCACCGCAAGACCATGGGCCCGGTTGCCTATTACGCCTGCCAGGTCGCAGGGGATGTGCTGGCGCAGTCCGGCTTGTCCGAAGAGTTTATCACTTCCGGCCGGCTCGGTGTCGCCTTTGGCTCCACCCACGGCAGTCCGACCGTGCAGCGGGAGATCTATAAGACTTTTTTCGGTGATCTGGAAAACAAATTTTCCTCGATCGGAGCCGTCGATTATCTTCGCTCGATGGTCCATACCACGGCGGTCAATATCACCCGGATGTTCGGCATCACCGGCCGGGTCATCGCCTCGTCGACGGCCTGCACGACGAGCAGCCAGGCCGTCGGATTCGGCTACGAGATGGTCAAGTTCG
>CAZUJZ010000006.1:0-7110 GCA_964620665.1 uncultured Desulfofustis sp.
GCAACGGCGATGAGCTCGCCGGCCCAGGCAAACCGTGACTACATCGCCATTGTCGGCTCGTCGACGGTGTATCCGTTTGCCACCGTGGTTGCCGAGCAGTTCGGCAAGACCACCCAGTTCAAGACCCCGAAGATCGAGTCCACCGGATCGGGCGGTGGGTTGAAGCTGTTCTGCGCCGGCGTCGGCGTCGAACATCCGGACATCACCAATGCCTCGCGGGCCATCAAGAAATCGGAGCAGGAGCAGTGCGCCGCCAACGGCGTCGCCGATGTCATTGAAGTCAAAATCGGCTATGACGGCATCGTCGTTGCCAACGACAAGTCGGCACCGAAGATGAAGCTGACCCGCAAGGACCTCTACCTGGCCCTGGCCAAAGACGTTCCGGGCCCCGGCGACACACTCGTACCCAACCCCCACAAGACCTGGAAGGACGTCAACCCGGAACTGCCGGATGTGGCCATTGAAGTACTCGGCCCGCCGCCCACCTCGGGAACCCGTGACGCCTTTGTCGAACTGGTCATGGATAAAGGTGCAAAAACTTTTGATTTTCTTGCCGCCCTGGAGAAAAAAGAGTTTCGTGCCGCAGCCCGAACCCTTCGCGAAGACGGCGGTTATGTCGAGGCCGGTGAGAACGACAACCTGATCGTGCAGAAACTGCAGGCCAATCCGGACGCCCTCGGCATCTTCGGTTTTTCTTTCCTCGACCAGAACAGCGATGTCATCCAGGGCTCGATGATCGAAGGCGAGGCCCCGACGTTTGACAACATCGCCGCCGGCAAATACCCGGTATCCCGGCCGCTGTTCTTCTACGTGAAGAAAGCCCATGTCGGCACCATTCCGGGAATTACCGAATACCTGGCCGAATTCACCAGCGAGAAGGCCTGGGGACCGGAAGGCTACCTGGCCGACAAGGGCATGATTCCGATGCCTGAAGAGGAACGCGCCAAGATTGCCAAAGATGTCAAAGAACTGAACCCGATGCCGATGAAATAGTTCGCTGTCTCGTCATCAACCCTGCGCCGCTCCGGTCACCGGCCCGTTGGCCGGAGCGGCTCTTTCCCGGAACCGACAACTCAACACCGACAGGCACCATGAACACCGCAACGGACGCTATCACACAACCGGCATTTCCGGCAATCACCGGACATGGAGAAGAAACCATGGCAGTTACCAAGCTGGATACCCCGCTCGAAAA
Organism: uncultured Desulfofustis sp.; assembly: GCA_964620665.1. Taxonomy (GTDB): domain Bacteria; phylum Desulfobacterota; class Desulfobulbia; order Desulfobulbales; family Desulfocapsaceae; genus Desulfofustis. Next base: position 1,196 of record CAZUJZ010000006.1, read on the forward strand.
AACCGTCGGCAACCCGTTTGTCGACAACCCGCGCATGACCTGTCGCGATGTCTTTGTCCATTACGGGGAAAGCTGCGCCATCAACGATGTCAGTATCGACGTCGCCCGCAACGAAGTTCTGGCGATGATCGGCCCGTCCGGCTGCGGCAAGTCGACCTTTCTCCGCTGCCTGAACCGGATGAACGATACCGTGTCGAGTTGCCGGGTCAGCGGAGAAATCCGCCTGGACGACATGAATATCTACGACGCCAGTGTCGACGTCGTGCCCCTGCGCGCCAGGGTCGGCATGGTTTTCCAGAAACCCAATCCATTCCCGAAATCGATCTACGACAATATTGCCTACGGCCCGAAGATCCACGGTCTGACCCGTAACAAAGCGGAACTCGACGAGATCGTGGAGATCTCTTTGCAAAAAGCCGGTCTCTGGCAAGAGGTAAAAGACCGCCTCACCGAACCGGGTACCGGCCTGTCCGGCGGGCAGCAGCAGCGGCTCTGCATCGCTCGGGCAATCGCCGTCAGTCCCGAGGTCATCCTGATGGACGAACCGTGTTCGGCCTTAGACCCGATCGCCACCGCCAAAATTGAAGAGTTGATCGCCGAACTTCGCACCCACTATTCGATCGTTATCGTTACCCATGCGATGCAGCAGGCGTCCCGGGTTTCCCAGCGAACCGCCTATTTCCACCTCGGCAACCTCGTCGAAGTCGGTGCCACGGAGCTCATTTTCACCAACCCGAAACACCGGTTGACCGAAGATTATATTACCGGCCGCTTCGGGTGATCGATTACCGGCGCAAAGACCACGCCGGCACCGTGGTACACGCTCCTTCCCACCGATAAAATCCGGGAAATCGTACCGCTCTTCATTGCGCCTCAGCCGGCTTGACCGTATAGTAGATGATGAACTGAGATCGACGCATCCGGGACATCATCATGGAAAGAAGCCTCGCAAAAACCACGAGACAACGACTGAAAGGACCGGATATCGGTTACCTGACGGTCGACCCCACCCTTGTCGTGACGTCCTGTAACGAGCAGGCGGCGGCAATCATTGGAATCGACCGGGATAATCTGCTTCAGGCCCGGTTGCTGGATGTCATTGCGGCAGATCAGCGTTTTCAACCCCTCCATGAATGCCTCCGTAAGCCGCTTCACAAACTGACAAACGAGCAACTCCGGCTGCCCGACTATCACCCCGGGCGAATAGACGGTCTCGAGGTGCGCATTGTCCGACTGCCCGGCCCGGACGGCTCATCGCTCGGTATCTATATCGGCCTGATCGATCGCTCGGCAACGATCACTATCAGGACACTGGCGCTCGACAGTATCGCCGACGGGGTGTTTACCGTTGACGAAGAGATGAAAATCACCTCGTTCAATGCCGCGGCCGAGATGATGACCGGCTGGACTCAGGAAGAAGTGCTCGGCCGTCCCTGCAAGGTCATTTTCAAATCCAGCATCTGCGGTAACGCCTGTGCCATCGCCTCCTGCATTCTGAAAAATTGCCGGACTTTTCATGACCGCGATGTCTATATGGTGCGTAAAGACGGCACTACCTTTCCGGCCAGCATCAGTGCCTCGCCACTGATCGATGGGGACAACAGGATTATCGGCGGCGTCGAATCGTTTCGCGATATCAGTGAAACAATCAAGAGCGATCTGATCATCAACGCGGTCGCCGAAGGGGTTGTCACCTTCGATCGAGACGGTATCATCACGTCGTTCAACCAAGGCGCTCAGAAAATCACCGGCTGGACCGAAACGGACGTGGTCACCCGCCCCTGCGACGAACTCTTCTTCGCCGCCGACGGCATTTCCGCCTGCCCCCTGATCGACAAAAAGGGCGAGCCGTGCAATATCATCGACCAGGACGGCTTTGTCACCGACAAGGATGGCTACAACCTGCCCATCTCGGTGTCGATCACCCCGATGCTCGACGGAGACGGCCAGGCCATCGGCTGCGTTCAGACCTTCAAGGACAATACGAACGCGCTGCAGAACCGCCTGATTCTCGATTCAATTGCCGACGGCGTCTTCACCGTCGACAGAAACTGGAAGATCACCTCGTTTAACCTCGCCGCCGAGATCATCACCGGCTGGGAGCGTGAGGACGCCATCGGCAGTTACTGCAGCGATGTCTTCCATTCATCGATCTGCGGTAAAACCTGCGCCATCGCCGAAAGCCTCTACAAAGGGCGGCCGGTAACCAACCGTTCGATAACCATCGTCGATGCCGACGGCAAAAGCAAATCGATCAGCATCAGCGCCGCACCATTGGTCGATGTGGTCGGCAACGTGATCGGCGGAGTGGAAACATTCCGGGATCTATCCGTCGAGGAAACGCTGCGCAAACAATTAATGCAGCGCTACACCTTTGACGAGATCATCAGCAAGAGTCCGGCCATGCAGCGCTATTTTCAGATCCTGCCGGATATTGCCACCAGCGACAGCACCGTGCTGATCCTCGGCGAAAGCGGCACCGGCAAAGGGGTCATGGCCGAGGCCATCGTCAATGCCTCGACCCGCAAGGACAAGCCGTTTGTTTCGGTGAACTGCGGCGCGATTCCGGAGACCCTGCTCGAATCGGAGTTGTTCGGCTATCGTTCCGGCGCCTTTACCGATGCCCGAAAAGACCGGGAAGGCCGGTTTGCCGCGGCCAACGGCGGTACCATTTTTCTCGATGAAATCGGCGATATCCCGCACTCGCTGCAGGTTAAATTATTACGGGTCCTGGAAGAGCGCATCTACGAGCCACTCGGCTCAAACGACTCGATCAAAGTCGATATCAGGGTCATTGCGGCAACCAACAGAGACCTGAAAAGAGCGGTCGAGGAAGGGATCTTTCGTGACGATCTGTACTATCGCCTCAATGTGGTCAACATCAACCTGCCGCCGTTGCGCGAGCGCCGTGAAGACATCCCGCTGCTGATCGATCATTTCGTCGATCGTTTTCGGGCCGAAAAGAAAAAGGATATCGCCGGTGTCAGCGACAGCGTCATGTCGGTGCTGATGCACCACGGTTTCCCCGGTAACATCAGGGAGCTGGAAAACATCATCGAATACGCTTTCATCCTCTGTCCGGGCGGATTCATTCAGGAACAACACCTACCCGAATCATTCCTGCCGGAGCAGGCCGAGAACGGGCAATCGGCGATCGGTTCCCTGCCGGGCATGACACTCGAAGAGATCGAAAAAGAGGCAATTCTCGGATCGCTGCAGCGAAACAAGTGGCGAAAAATGATTACCTGCCGGGAACTCGGGATTTCCAAGGATACCCTGCGCCGCAAAATTGAGCGTTACGACCTGGAACAGACACTGACCACCGGGCGTGGCCTGAAAAACCTCATGTTGTAAGACACTGCCATAATACCCTGGCCCGAATCATCCAGCGGGCGGTCTTTATCACTGAGACCGCCCGCTTTCTGATACCGCTCAGTTCGGCACCCGGATATCGTCGATCAAGTGCTGGATTTCTTTGGGCGGCGGTGCGGTCCATCATCGTTCTTGTCCTCGAACTGCAGCAGACCTGTCTTTTCCCAATTCTTGAACCATTGCGGCCGCTCTTCGTAGACCAGGTATTGACCCGGCTCGGGCTCGATGGTCTTGGTGAAATTGAAAATGGCCATGGCCCCGACCGCCGGAACGGGGTCTAGCTGCGGTAGTGGCCGACTCGGTAGAGATCCTTGAGTTTTTCGATACCGCCGGCACGGAATTTTTTGACCAACAGCAGAAACAGGCAAGCGGACTGCACCGCATCCTCAAAGGCGTTATGAGAGCTGTAGCTCGGCAGGCCGAAGCGTCTGCTTAAATCTGCAAGTCGATAGCTCTCAAGACTACTCTGTTGAGACAGATAGCTCTGTCGCAACCGACTGTACCCCTGGGCAAGACGCATCGTATCGATACCGGGGTTGGAGAGAACGCCGCCCAAGTGAGCCCAGGTGACCCGATTGAGAAAATGCATGTCCAGGTCGATATAATGGCCGACAATCAGAGAGGTGCCGATAAAACGCAGAAAATCCGGCAAAACGGTTTCAATGGCCGGAGCCATTGACAGCTCCCCCGGCGCCAATCGGTGGATCACCGTCGATCCGGTGCGCGTCAGGGCCTTCGGGCAGACTACCTGATAAAAGGTGTCGCCGAGATCGATCTGCAGATTGGTGATCCGCACCGCTCCGATGGAGATGATCTCGTCTTTGCGGCGATCAAGTCCGGTCAACTCGGTATCAAACGCTACGAACGAGCAGTCAACGAGTCGTCTGGACTGAATAAAATTGCTGAAATATCGATGATTTTCAACGATCAATGGGTGCGGTCGACGAAACCAGGTGCGTGGGTTGAGCCAGTACATCTGATAATTCCTCGACTCGCCGGCGCAGTCAGGGGGCCGGATAGATGGTTTCCAATACCGTCTGGAGTCGCTCCAAAATCCGAAAACTCTCTTTGAGCATCCGTCGCTCCAGATCGGTCAGGTCGGCCGGATCGATATGGTTGTCCGGCATGCCCCCCTCTTCCATTTGCTCGAGTTGGTGCAGCAGCCGCAACTGCATGATCAATTCATAACTGTCCTCCGCGGCCCTGGCCAGCGGCCGATCGAGATGGCCTTCATCGGCCAGCACTTTGAACCGTGCCAGCGTATTGGTCTCTTTGATGCCGTGCCTGAGAGCCAGGATTCGGGCGACGTCGGCATACAGAGCGATTCCCTTATGTTTGATATCGAGGCGGTGTTTGTATTCACCGTCCTTTTCGACAATGAAATTGCGGAAGAAGGAAAGCGGAGTTCGAACGGTCAGTGCCTGCCGTGCCAGATGGAAGAGAAAAATATCCTGCCGCCTGATCAGCATCACCAACTCGTTGCGCAGCTCATCAGCCAGCCGATTTTCTCCGAAACCCGCTTTAAAATCAAAGAAAATGGTAGAATTGAGCACTTCCTGTGGATTTGGCCGGCACACCCAGGAGGTAAAATACTCACGCCAGACCGAGTATGGCTGGCGCCATCGGGGATTGGCCGCCATGATCTCCCCGGGACAGGGCGGATACCCGCAATTGGCCAAGTGATGGGCCGCCCGCTCGGCCAGCTCGGCGAAATAACGCTCTGCCTGGAGTCGCTGGTGATCACTGTGGGGATCCGCATAGACCAGGGCGTTGTCCTGGTCTGTCTTGAAGGTCTGTTCGCGTCGCCCTTCGCTGCCGAGCAACAACCAGCAGTAGGCAACCGGCGGCGGACCGAGCTCCATCTCGAGCAGGGTCAGCAGCCGGGACAGAATATGATCATTGATGATGGCGATCATTCTGGTGATATGACTCGCCTTGCCACCCTCCTTGAGCAGGCTCCGGATCACGTCTGACGTCTTCTGGGCCAAGGGGTACAAGCCGCTGATACGATCCTGGCCGACGATCTCCTTGAACAGATAGTAGGGGGAATTGCCCTGCAGCGACATAATATCGTTGGAGGTGACGACAGCGGCGATGCGGCCGCCCTGCTCAACAGCCAGGTGGTGAATGCCGCGGCTGAGCATCAGCAGCAGCACATCAAAACACAGCGTCTGGGAAAGGACCGTCTGTACCGGACTCGACATGATCTCGGCAACCGGTCGACTGAGGTCACGGCCGGCCGCCACCACCTTAAAACGCAGATCTCGGTCGGTGATGATGCCGACAATCTGCCTGGGATACCCCGGTTCGTGAACAAGCAACGAACCGATCCGCTGTTCGGACATCAGTGCTGCGGCGGCCTGAATGGTGGCCTGTGCATCAATGGTAACCGCCTGCCTCTGGACGATATCGCCCACCGTATTGCTGAACAGCAGCAAATCTTCGGAGGGGCGCCGCTTCAGCTTGTGCCGACGCAGCTCGCTGTAAGCGGTTTGCGCCAGCTGATCGGAAAAATCCTTGAGATAATAACCGGCAAAGTGCGG
>CAZUJZ010000006.1:7210-20453 GCA_964620665.1 uncultured Desulfofustis sp.
TCAGGATGCGGGTAGCTTTCGGATAAAAATCGAGCTTGCAGTGACGGGCGAGCCCTCTGAGCAGCCCTTCATCAAGTTGATCAAACGGCACGGTCTTGCGGAAATACGCGACGGCTATCTCCGGATCGGCCCGATAATCTGATGTTTTGTCTGCTGTCATCATGAAAAACTCTCCCCGACGCCCGGCCTGAGCGCATATTCGCCGACTACGCATATTCTACCCGCTCCGGCACACAGAGGCAAAAACAAAGCGGGTTTCGGTCGTAGCGACCTCGCGGTGATTGACGAGACGTCGAAAATATGGGAAAAGATGAGCATCATTCAGCGCTGCCGCTGGCGAGATCAAGAACACCGACACCTGGTTCCCCCATGACCCACGTAGCGATTATCGGCGGCGACGCGGCCGGCATGAGCGCCGCGTCCCTGCTCAGGCGCCGGGCGCCGGCCGCGCAGATCACCGTCTTCGAGAAGGGGCCGTACACGTCCTACGCCCTCTGAGGCGTCCCCTACTATGTCGCCGGTCTGGTCGACTCCGAACACAGGCTCATCGCCCGCACTCCCGAAACGTTCAGGGAGAAGATGGACATCGAGGTGCATACCCGCCACGAAGTGGTCGACATCGACCCGGCCAACCGGACGGTGCTTGTGGCCGATCTCGATCACGGCGCCTCGCGGCGACACCACTTCGATCAGCTCCTGATCGCCACCGGCAGCAAGCCGATACGGCCGCTCCTGCCCGGCATCGATGCGACCAACATCCATGATGTCAACTCCCTTGCCGGCGGTATTGCCCTGAAACAAACCCTGGAGCGGGAGCGGCCCCGCTCGGTGGTAATCGTCGGCGGCGGCTATATCGGTATCGAAATGGCCGAAGCACTCGTTATGCGGGGACTGCAGGTGCACCTGGTCCAGCGCGGCAAACAGGTCATGCCCGCTATGGACACCGAACCGGCCGAACTGGTCGGCTCGGCCCTGGAACGACACGGGGTGACCCTGCACCTCGGGCAAACGGTTACCGGGTTCGAAACGATCAACGGCAGAGCCGTACGGGTCGTCACCGATCACGGGACTCTGGCCGCCGACATCTTCCTGCTCGGCCTCGGGGTTGTCCCGAACAGCGATCTGGCCGGAAAAGCCGGTATCCCCCTCGGCGCCGGCGGCGCAATCGCCGTCAACGACCGACAACAGACCAAGCTGCCGGCTATCTGGGCCGCTGGAGACTGCGCCGAATCGTTTCACCTGGTCGGCCGTCGCCCGGTATTTTTCGCGCTCGGCACGATCGCCAACAAGCAGGGCCGCATCGCCGGCATCAACCTGGCCGGCGGCAAGGCCCGCTTTCCCGGGGTGGTGGGCACGGCGATCACCAAGTTCATGGATACCGAGATGGCCAGAACCGGACTGAATGAACGGGAACTCAGGGAGCTGAACATCCCTTTCGTCACCGGGTTGGTCGAGGCCCATACCCTGCCTCGCTATTATCCCGGCTCCACGCCGATGACCGTAAAAGTGCTCGCGGAGCAGGGGACCGATCGCCTGCTCGGGGCCCAGATCGTCGGCGGCGCCGGCGCCGGCAAACGAATCGACCCGTTGGCCGTCGCCCTGCATGCCGGCTTTTCCCTGGACGATCTGCTCTATCTCGATCTCGGCTACGCCCCGCCCTTCTCCGGAGTCTGGGAACCCTTCGTTATCGCCGCTCGGCTGGCCCTGAAAAAAGGCGGCTGACGGCGATGGCGGTCAGCCCGGCAAAGCAGCTCAGCGGTATGCTGCACTCACTGCGACAAGCAGCACGGATCGCGCTGTGCCTGCCTCCCTTTCTGCTTCTGCAGCCGGATCGGGCGGTGGCAATCGATGTCGCCACCCCGGTCAGCTATACGGCACTGTTAATGACCGTCGAATTTGCCGCAATCAATATCCTGGATCTCAATCACCGGTCGATCAGCTACGACAATTTTGAACGAACTATCAACAACCCGTCTCCCCGGGAAGACGACGACAGTGATTTCATCAATTATGTCCTCCATCCGCTGATGGGCTCGGAGACCTACCTGCGTGCCCGCGAGGGTGACTTCGGCATCCCCGGCAGCATCGGCTTCAGCCTGGCGGCATCGGTTACCTGGGAATACGCGGTGGAATCATGGACGGAACATCCGTCGACAAAAGACATTTTCGTCACCACCGGAGTCGGTTGGCTGATCGGTGAGCTCCGTTACCAGCTTAAACAATATGCCATCGACAACGATCTGTCCTATGTTCTGGTGGACCCGATCTGGGCGGCACTGGAATACTTTGATGTCTCGATAACCAAAAGGGGTTCCGAGGTCACGACACTGTTTGGCTTTACCTTCCCCCTGTAACCATCACGAGCCGTCACCCCGGCGGCCCGACAACGGATGGGGCGCCGCCCTGGTGAGGGACGCGTAACAAACCGATGCCGAAACCGCTGTGATTGCCTTCGGTGACGAATTCCTCCGTTGGCGCCCGATGTTTGAGGCGTTTCCAGAGATGGTAGACCTGGTTGGTCGACAAGGGCTGTTTTTCCAGAATGTCGTGAAAGGCGATCAAGCCGCCGGGACGAACGAAACCACGATAATCCTCATAGTCGGCGGTGACACCCGCTTCGGTGTGATCGCCGTCGATGAAGAGAAAATCAACGTGCTGCCCATCCAATTCTCGAGCCACCCGCTCCCTGAACGCCGGATCATGGGAATCGCCGCTCAGCAGGGTCACCCGGCACGATGAACCGGGCGGCGGAAAGCGGGTGAACAACGGTCGTTGCCGGCTCATGTCGATCACATCACAGCTGATCACCCGTTCACTCGCCAGAGAGGCCCAGATCAACGCGGTACCACCACTGGCCGTGCCAATCTCCAGGATAATTCGCGGCTTGATGGCGGCGACCGCTTCCGCCAACCTGATGATTTCCGACTGAATCTGCAAGGTCTTGACCCGCATCCAGCCGCCACCACCGAAATGCATGGCCCAGTCGACCACCTCGGCAAGCGACCGCGGCGCCGCATGATATTCCTGCAAGCGCCGGAAGGCGTAGCGCGCATGAAACGGCTGGCGCAACCGCCTGCTCAGGTTCTTGAATACACCCATGGGCTCCATTGCCGCTGGTCGAGAAAGACCAGCCGCCTCAGGACTGCTGCATGTACGGACCAAGAATCATATCCTTGTACCCGAGCCCGGCCGGAATCCGCGGATAGAGCATCTCATCGACATCGCAGACGACTTCGAGGAAGCACGACCCGGTGGCAGCCACCATATCCGCAAGGCCCGCGGCCAGATCGCCACGTTTCTCGATCCGTCGGGTAAACGAAAACCCCATTTCCCGAGCCACATTGGCAAAACTGACCGGCGTAATCTTTTTGGTCCCGACATAGGCGCTGTCGTACGCCAAATCCTGGATGTTCCTGACCATGCAGTCTCCGTGGTTATTGAGCATCAACACCTTGACCGGCAGACCGTATTTGCCGATGGTGAAGAGCTCGCCACAGTTCATCAGCAGGCTGCCGTCGCCATCGATGGCGATGACAATGGCCCCGGGGTTGGCATACTGGGCGCCAATCGCCGTCGGCAAGCCAAAGCCCATCGTGCCGTAGCCGCCCGAGGTCAGAAACGTCTTCGGGGCCAGCGTGGTCAGGTATTGGGCGGCGAGCATCTGGTGGTTGCCGACACCGGTGGTAACGATGGTGTCTTCGGTGATCAGACCGGACAACGCCTCCATCACTTCGGCCTGTTGAATAGCCTCGGCCTGACGGTTGTAGTTCAGGCGATAGGTCTGCTTGAGCTTGCTGGTATACTCCTGCCACGGACCGATATCGAGCCGGATGTCATGTGACTCGGCATAGCGAAGCAAATCGTCGAGGGCCGTCTCGGCCTTGCCGATAAACGAGAATTTCGGATTTCGGGAAAATCTCACTTCCTGGACTTTTTCCGGATTGATATCGAAATAGGCAATATCGGCCGCCAATCCGGTTTCGCCGACTTTCTGTGAAACCCGGTCGTCCCAGCGAATGCCAAAGGCAACGAAGAGATCGGTTTCCTGGATCGCCATGTTGGCGGCCGGCACCCCGAACATGCCAAGCATGCCAAGGGCCCAGTCGCCGGTCTCGTCGAGAACGCCCTTGCCCATCAGACTCCAGATCGACGGAACCCGATAGCGCCGGTTAAAGGCCCTGATCCGGGAACTCCCCTCAACCGAATTGAGACCGCCGCCGATGTAGAGCAACGGCCGCTTGGCTCGTTGCAGCAACTCGAAGAACTGCCGGCACTGGTTCTCCCCGAGGTGCCGCTCTTCATCGTATTTATAGCGAAATCGCTCCGGCTCGATGGCCCGGTAAACCCCTTCCGTCTTCTGGATGTCAAACGGAAAATCGATGACCACCGGTCCCGGCTTCCCCGATTTCGCGAGGAAGTAGGCGTCCTTGACCACTTCCTCGACACTCTGCAGTTCATTGACAACGATGACCTTCTTCGCCGCTCCGGCAAAGATGCGCTCGACGTTGATATGCTGGAACTCATCGGTCCCCATTTTCGTGCGGGCCACCTGGCCGGCAAAAACGAGTAGCGGGATCGAGTCGGCATTGGCATCGGCCACGGCGGTCAGGGTATTGGTGATGGCCGGCCCGGAGGTGACGACAGCCACCCCGACCTCGTTGCTCGACCGTGAGTAACCGCCGGCGGCAAAAGCGCACGACTGTTCGTTGGCATCGACGATGATATCGATGCCGTATTCCTCGATGGCATGAAAGACCGGCAAAATGGTCGCGCCGGAAAAACCGAAGATCCGTTTGACCCCCAGGTCAACGAAACTCTTGGCCAGAATCTGGGCATTGTTCATTACGTCCTCCTCTGCATCATCAGACGGCATTGCCTGTCTTCGAAAACAACATATTTACGGCTCGTGCCATACGTGGGGGCGCCGCCTTGCACCGCCTGTCGCCGCTTTGACGACCACTCAGGCGATTATTTCCATTGATAACCGCGGGATAACCTCGGGTTTGCCGATCAATCAGCCTCCTCTCGCCCGAGATAACACCTCGGGTCGGCCCGTGCTCCACGATACTCCGACAAGACCTCAAACACTTTGTATAACACAGAATGACGATAAACGCTGCATTACCTTTTCCGATTCCATACCATGTCTATCTCACACGGGAAGCTCGAACCTGCTGTGGGAGGGTGGGAACCGGAACGTGGGTGGTTGTGCCGCAGGTTGCAACGCGGAGGACCGGCGGGACACAGAGCCAGGCCGGAAGGGGTGCGGACAGGGCGTCCACACCCGGCGGCCGGGCCGTTCAATACCGGGCAATGCGAACCGGGCTGAAATGTCAATCAGGCCGATTCACACTGGGCAGCTTCCTGATCATCTGCCGAGGCTCGCTCAACGAGCCGGCGGTACCGCCGGTCAATCCGCTCCTGAAACGATTCGATCTGTTGCCCGGACAGGTGTCGGAACCGGCCCTGAGCCTGATAATACTCGCTGACCGGCAGCGGTTTTTTATTGATCGAAGCAAGTCTGTACCGGCCGTCGATCACCTCGAACAATGGATAGACATTTGTTTTCACCGCCAATTTGCAGATAGCGATAGTCTCTGCGGTCGACATCCGCCATCCGGTCGGACAGGGAGAAAAGACATGAATAAACGCAGGACCAGGCGTTTGCGCGGCTCGCCGTACTTTATTCATCAGATCAAGATGGTGGGCCGGAGTCGCGGTCGCCACATAGGGAATGCCATGATCGGCGACGATGGCCACCAGATCCTTCTTCGCATCCCGCTTGCCCTGCCCGTCGCCGTCGACCGGCGACGTGGTCGTCCAGGCCCCGAGCGGCGTCGCCGATGAACGCTGAATCCCGGTATTCATGTAGGCCTCGTTGTCAAAGCAGAGGTACACGAAGTCGTGGTACCGCTCCAGCGCCCCGGACAGTGACTGAAAGCCGATATCTGACGTGCCGCCGTCCCCGCCGACGATGATCACCTTTGTCTGCTGCTCCGTGCTCCCGGTCTTCCGGCGTTTGGCCGCCAGCGCCGCCGCCACTCCGCTGCCCACCGCGCCGGCGTTCTCAAAGGCCACATGGATCCAGGGCACCTGCCAGGCAGTCTGGGGAAACGGGGTGGTAATGACCTCCATGCAGCCGGTGGCATTGACGACGATACAATCATCACCCACCGCTTTGAGCGCCATCCTCATGGCCAGTACTTCACCGCAGCCCTGACAGCCGCGATGCCCCGGACTGATCGCCTCGAAGGAGGGAATGTTTTTTGCCGTTATCTTCTCGATGTGCATTCTGCCACCTCCCTCAAACGTGTCGAACGTCGATGTGGGTATACCCTCTGGTCTGTTCTTGCCCGATCAATGCCTGCCGAACGATTTCCTTGAAGGTTCGTCGATTGATCTCCCGGCCGCCGAGACCGGCGATAAAATTCATGATTCCGGGGCGCCGCTCCCGATCATAAAACAAGCTGCGCAACTCAAGGCCAACCGGTCCTCCCGGCGCCCCGGGGGACATCATCCGGTCGACGACGGCGATGGTCCGCGCCTGTCCCAGAATGGCGCCCAACTGCTGACAGGGCAATGGCCGCCAGAGACGGATGCGGGCAACTCCGACGGCAATGCCGTCGTCGCGCATCTCATCGACGGCGGTCCGGGCCGTTTCACCGATGGCGCCCATGGTCACCAGAATCACCTCGGCATCCTCGGTACGATAGTGCTCCACCGCCTGGTAGCGCCGTCCGAACCGCTGCTCAAAATCGTCCCAGATCTCGCCGAGGACCGCCTCCGCCCCCACCAGGGCCGCCTCCTGCTGCTGTTTGATTTCAGGATACACGTTCTGGGCGCCGAACGGACCGATACTGCGTGGCGCTCGGGGATCGAGGCGCTTTTTGAATGTTGCCGGCGGCAGAAACGCGGCGACCTCCTCCCGGCTCAACAGCGAAACGGGCTCCATCACGTGGGACAACGTAAACCCGTCCATGCTCACCATGACCGGCAACAAAACCCGGCTGTCTTCGCCAAGTCGAAAGGCCTGCAGCAGGAGATCGAAGACATCCTGGCCGTTTTCGGCAAAAAGCTGCACCCAGCCGGTGTCACGCTGGGGCATGATATCGGAATGGTCCGCCCAGATATTGATCGGCGCCGACAGGGCGCGATTGGCCACCGCCATGACCAGCGGGAGCCGCAGACTGGAGGCGGCGAACAGGATCTCATGCATCAGGGCCAGTCCCTGGGAGGCGGCGGCGGTAAAGGTCCGCGCCCCGGCAGCGGACGACCCGAGGCAGGCGCTGATGGCCGAATGTTCGGACTCGACCGGAATATATTCGGCGGCAAGGCGACCGGAGGCAACCAGTTCCGCCAGGTGTTCGACAATGTGGGTTTGGGGGGTGATCGGATAGGCGGCAATGACATCGACATCAGCCAGGGCCACCGCCTCCGAAGCGGCATGGGACACCTCGATACCAATTCTTCTGCTCATGCTTCATCCTCCATCGACAACGCGTCCTTCGGGCAGACCGCGACACAAATCCCGCAGCCCTTGCAATAGGTGGTATCCCAGTCCATCGCTGTTCCGTCAGCACCGAGCTGCATGGCCATCTCCGGACACGAAATCCAGCAGATGCCACAGGCAATGCAGCTTTCTCGGTCGAGCACCGGCCGGCCGGCGGTCCGCCAATTTCCTGTGGCAAACTCCCGGCTGCTTCCCGGACGATGCACATCACAACCGATCTCCACATCGGGCCAGGGCTGCAGCGCTTCACCGCGCAGATACTCTTCCCAGCTCAGGTGCGGGGGCACCGCACTGTGCTCGGCCACGGCAGGAGCCTCGTAGCATACGGTCTGGTCGTGGGCCAGGTGCAGTGCTTCCAGATTCTGTTCGGCACGTTTGCCAAAGCGATCCCGAAAGGGTTCATGCAGCGACTGCAGCGCAACAATCCCGGTCGTCCGAACCAGTGCCCCGATAATCGCGGTGTTGGCGATCGGCATACCGATGGTCTCGGCGGCTATGCGGCTGGCATCGACGACTGCCAGCCGGTAGCGCTGGGCCAGGTCCTCGACGGCCTGCCTATTATGGGGCGAGACGTTGATGATCAGGGTGTTCCCCGGGGCGAGCCCCTGGGTTATCTCGGGCAGCCCGAGCAAACTATGATCGAGCACCACGACCACATCCGGGGTATCGATACGTTCCCGCAAAAAGATCTGTGTCGGGGACACCCGAAGAAACGCCATGACCGGCGCGCCGCGGCGCTCGGCACCGAAATTGGGAAACCCCTGGGCATACTGGTCACTGGCGATGGCGGCCTGAGCCACCAACTCGGCGGCCGTCACGGCGCCCTGCCCGCCCCGGCCATGAAAGCGGATTTCTTTCATCGATCACTCCTTGTTACGCAAAGATACCGGCCCGCCGGCATGGGGCAAGCGGCCCGATGGGATAACGACCAGGGGGGCACACCGGCGGCAGTCATGGCACCTTTCGTTCAAACGCCTCGCTGCGGCTGGCACGACAACACCTGATTCATAGCATCATTATAGCAAATAATGTCCGGGAAAAAATTTCGTTTTTATCTTTTATGACCTCTGTTTGCGCAATTTATCATACGCTTTATTCGAAATTTGGCAATATTCAGCACAACATCCGTGACCCGTGTTCATCCTGGACAATGAAACATCGTCATCGTGATCGACAAGGCTGGCCGGTCAGTATTCACCCGTTACCCCGGCCAACAATCGACGCCTTACCCATAGGCCAGAGCCGGCAGCCACAGCACCAGCTGCGGCCAGGCCAGGACCAGGCCGAGGCCAAGTAGTTGCAGCAGGACAAACGGAATAACCCCACGATAGGTGTCGACCAGTTTTACTTCCGGTGGCGCCACACCCATCAGAAAGAAAATGGCAAAGCCCACCGGCGGCGTCAGAAAGGAGGTCTGCAGGCAGACGGCGACGAGCACGGTAAACCAGACCAGTTCGGGATGCTCGACCACCCCGTAACCGGTGATCTGAAAGTCGAGCGCACCGATTACCGGGGCAACGAGCGGCAGGATAATAAGGGAAATCTCGATCCAGTCGAGAAAGAATCCAAGCAGAAAGACAACGGCCAGGATGACCGCCATGATGCCGTAGGGACCGAACGGCAGACCGGAAAGCGCCGACTCGATCAGTTCGTCGCCGCCGAGAAGACGAAGGACCAACGCAAAGCAGGTAGCACCGATAAAGATCCCGAAAATGTAGCCCGTGGTGCGAAACGTCTGGATGGTCACGTCACGGACGACCCCCATGTCGAGCTTTCTATTGAGCAGTGCCAGCAGGCTCGCTCCGATCGCGCCGACACCGGATGCCTCGGTAACGGTGGTGATGCCCGCGAAAATGGCGCCGAGCACGAGAAAAATCAAGGCGGCCGGCGGCAGAATCGTTTTAACGACATCGACGACGATCATTGCGGTCAACGGCCTCCGGTCCGTGGCCAACGGCAGATCACCCGGGCGGACCAGACCATGAACGACAAGATACAAAATATAGAGCAGACCGAGCAGCATCCCGGGAATCAAAGCGCCCATGAACAGGTCGCCAACCGAGAGGTGCAGCTGGTCGGCCATGATCACCAGCATGATGCTCGGCGGAATCAGAATTCCCAGGGTTCCCGATGCCGCCACCGTGCCGAGGGCCAGTGCTCTGCTATACCCTTGATGCAGCATGGCCGGCAGGGACAGCAGGCCGAGCAGCACCACCGAAGCCCCGATGATACCGGTGGAAGCAGCCAGGATAATACCGATCAGGGCCACGGTAATCGCCAGCCCCCCGCGCACGGTGCCGAACAGTTCCTGCATGGATTTCATCATCCGTTCGGCAATTCCCGATTTGTCGAGCATCAGGCCCATAAAAATAAACATCGGGATGGCCACCAGTACCCAGTTGGACATCAGGCTGAAGATCCGGTTGACCATCATGCCGATCATGTTGAAGTCAAGTCCGGTTGCCGTGTCCAAATAACGATCAGCCAGGTAGCCGAGACCGGTAAAGAGTACGGAGACCCCGCCGAGCACCAGGCCAATCGGATAACCGGTAAAGAGCAGGACGATGAACGTCAGGAACATCAAAATCACCAACACCGATTGCATGTCCACGGCACCACCCTCACGTTTTTCTACACAGTATTGCCAGCGATCTGATGATTCGCGAGCCAACCGCCAGGACGGCAAAAACCATGCCGACGGGAATCACCGCCTTGATCAGCCAGCGCCACGGGAGACCGAGCGGCGAGTCGGAACGCTCACCGACCCGCCAGGAGCTCTCGACGAAATCAAGGCCATGCAGGAACAGGATGACGAGCAGGGGGAGCAGCAACAGGATATGGCCGAGTACATCGATCAATTCCCTGGTCCGTAGACCAAAGCGACGATGAAACAGATCGAGGCGGATGTGAGCATCTTCCGTGATGCAATAGCCGTAAGCGAAGATGATCAGAACCCCGAACAGATGCCATTGAAACTCCTCCAGAGACACCATGCCGTGACCGAAACCATAGCGCAACACAACCTGCAACAAGATGGCCGCGATCAGCAGGGTCGATAGCCAGGCCAGTACCACACCGCACCGCCTGATAAACGCGTCAATCACCCGGCATATCGCCGGAATTCCGGTAAGATCGTCAGCTTCTTTCATGGTCGACAGCTCCGGGAAACATTCAGTCTGGCAACCGGGTCTCGCTGTGAACCAGTGAAACCCGGTGCGTCACGCCTGCCTGTCACCGTTTATTTCGCCCCGACTTCACGGGGCAAAAAGCCATGTCGTTGCCAGTAATCATAGTCGGCCCGAAAGGCCTGCAAATCGTCCCAGACCTTTTTGAAAAATTCATTCTTGGTCTGTTCCGCCACCACCTCCTGCCAGGCTCCCTTGAAGGCCGCCATCATGTCCGGCGACCAATAGCGCACCTGCACCCCGTGCTTTTCTATATTCTCTTTGATAACAGGGCCCTGAAGTGCTTCTCCGGTGGCCAGCGACCAACTCATCGTCGCCTGGCAGCAGATTTCGATCAGTCGCTGCTGCCAGGTTTCCAGCTTGTTCCAGACATCCTTGTTGATCAGCAGCTCGGTGATTGTGGCCTGCTGGTGCCAACCGGGAAAATAATTGAATTTTACCAGCTTATGAAAGCCAAGATCCCGATCGAGCAGGGGCATCGAAAACTCGGTCGCATCGATGGCACCTTTTTCCAGGGCCGGGAAGATTTCCGAGCCGGGTAACGCGGTAACGGACACCCCCAATTTCTGCATGACCTCGCCGCCGAGGCCGAAAAATCTCATTTTCAGTCCTTTCAGATCTTCAACACTCTTTATCTCCTTGGCAAACCAGCCTGAGGTTTCCGGGGCGATGATACCAACGGGAATGACCTTGACGTTGTAGCCATGACTGTCATACATCTCCTGCATCAACTTCCACCCGTTCCCCTCATACATCCAGGCCATGTATTCCGGCGCTTCCGGGCCAAAGGGAATGCTGGTGAACAGCGGCGCGGCGGGAATTTTTCCGGCCCAGAAACCGGAGGCGGAATAGCCGGCATCGATCCGGCCCTTGCTTACCGATTCGAGCACCTCACCGGGCTGTACCAGTTTTCCCGGGTCGAACAGCTTGAATTGCAGCTCGCCATTGCTACCGGCAGCGACCAGTTCCGCAGCATGCGGCATGGAAGAGCCAAGCAACGGCAGGGTCGGCGTATAGAACATCTGAAGATTGATGGTAGTCTTCGCCGATACCTGGCCGACCGCCAGCAGGAAGACCATGGTACACGCTGTCATCAGCCAATAGAGCATTTTTCTCCCTCTCATAGTTTCCTCCTTTTTTCAGATGACGATTGTTGAGACACGCTTCCCATTTTCATGCAGGAACCTCCGTCCAGGCAATCTTCCCGCTATAGAATCGCACCCATCTGCCATGGCACGAACTCTGCGCCGCCAAACCCCTGTCTCTCGCTTTTGCTCTGTTGACCCGATGCCGTGAGCAGCATCTTCTCAAAAATCTCCCTGCCAACCGAGTCGATATCCCGATCTCCTTCGAGAATGGTCCCGCAATTGATATCCATATCCGGCTCGAGCCGCCGGTACATCGAGCTTTCGGCAGCCAGTTTCAAGGTCGGCACCGGCCTGAAGCCGCAGACGGACCCCCGTCCGGTGGTAAAACAGACCAGATTGGCGCCGCCGGCAATCATGCCGGTGAGCGAGACGACATCGTAGCCCGGGGTATCCATGAAGACCAGGCCCCGGCGGTCAATCTGTTCGGCATAGCGAAAGACCGCCTGGAGCGTGGTTGTGCCCCCTTTGGCTACCGCCCCCAGAGATTTTTCAAGGATCGTCGAGATCCCGCCCGCCCTGTTCCCGGGCGTCGGGTTATTGTTGATCTCGGCACCATGGAGCGCGGTATAGCTCTCCCACCAGCGAATCCGCTCGGCAAGCTGCTCTGCCACCGCAGCCGTCGCCGCCCGTTCGATCAGCAGATGCTCCGCTCCATAAATTTCCGGGGTTTCTCCGAGAATCGCGGTGCCCCCATTGGCGATGAGCAGATCGACAGCGGCGCCCAAGGCCGGGTTCGCCGTTATGCCCGAGTAGGCGTCGGAACCGCCGCATTGCAGAGCGACAACAAGGTGCTCGGCGGAAACGGTTTGCCGGCCAACCTCATTAATCCCCGGCAGCTGAGAAGCAATGACGCTCAAGGCCCGCTGAACGGTAGCCGCCGTTCCCCCTTCCTGTTGAATGGTCAGTGCCTGCACGTGTGGCCCGACTATGAGGTCATTCACGTCCAGGATGTTCTCGATCAGATTCACCTCACACCCCAGACCAACCAGCACGATCCCCCCGAAATTCGGGTTCCGGGCATACCCGCCGAGTGTTCGCTGCAGGATCGCCAGTCCTTCACCGCCGGGCGCCAGACAACAGCCGGAACCATGGGTCACCGCCACCACCCCGTCAATCCCCGGATAGTGTGGCAGAAGCTGACGGGAAACAGCATCGGCAATCATCTGCGCCACATCCCCCGAACAACTCACCGTCGAGATAATGCCGAGATAGTTGCGGGTCCCCACCGATCCGTCGGCACGAGGGTAACCGGCAAAGGTCCGTCGTTTATTCGCCGGCACCAGCACTGCCGGACGGACGGCCGCTCCCGGCCGATAGTCGCAGGCATGGTGGCCCAGGGTAATGGCGTCGACGTGCACGGCCTGACCCGGCGCAATCGGCTTGGCCGCGAAACCGATCGG
>CAZUJZ010000006.1:20463-35961 GCA_964620665.1 uncultured Desulfofustis sp.
TCGGTCGTCCGTACTTGACAACCGCTGCACCGGTTTCAATCTCGGCGATGGCAACTTTGTGTCCCGCGGAAATGACCTCGCGGACCACCACTGGCAATTCCTGAAGCCGTTCTCCCACCTCGAGTCGGCGCAGGGCAACGGCGACATTGTCAGCTCGGTCAAGGATGAGATAACCCGATCTCGTCATCTCCATGGTTCAATCGTTCCTCCCCGGGTGAGATCCTGAAAAGCGCCGAGCTATCGTACCGCACGACACCCGGGAATCCTCGCAATCACAGCGTCTCACCTTCATTAATTTCAGCTCTTTTTTTGGCTCGAACGGTTACCCCGTAAACATGCAGCAGGGGAGATTACAGCCGACTCAAACATGTATACGTATACATATAATATTTGTGTACGTATACAATAATCAAGATATTGTCAACGGGAAAAACACATCCCATTGATACACCGGCGCGACACTGGCGAACTACCTGAGGGCGAGGATGTTAAAACGAGGTAAAATCTAACGGGAGGCTCTGATGCGGACGATACCGCGGTGGACATTTGTGATGTGCTGACGCATGGCCCGGCAGCCTGTTTCATAGTCTCCGGCCAGGATGGCATCGATGATGGCATAATGGTCCTCTATGGCGACATCGAACCATTCTTGATCGAAACTCAACTGGTTGCCGAAGATCTCTATCCGGTCACGGATATCAAAATACAGTCGCTCCCAGCACTTGTTGCCGGACGCCTTGATCAGCGTGTCGTGGAGCAGGCGGTCGTTGCGCAGATACCGAATTCGCTCTTCATTCCACTGCTCTGGTGTGTTAACACTGTGCCGCATGGCCTGCTCACTCTGCTGCATACTGCTCCGCAGCCGGTCGATCGTCGCCTGCGGGACGGCCGAGGCCGAACGAACGAAGAAGACCGTTTCAATCTGCTCCCGGACCTCAAAGAGATCGGCCAGCTCGTCATCGGACAATTCGATGATATGGGCCCCCTTTCGCGGAAGCACTTCGATGAAACCTTCACTCTTGAGTCGGTTAAATGCCTCTCGCAGCGGGGTGCGGCTCACACCGAGCGCTTTGGTGAGGGCCTCTTCCTGGAGCCACATTCCGGAGGCGAATTTCCCTTGGATAATCGACTCCTTCAGGATCGCATAGACCTTTTCGGCCAGCGGGCCGCGACTGCGGATCTTCGGCAGTCCGCGAAAAGGCTGATCCACCATCTCCGGGGCCGTCATGCGGCACCGGCGGCAAGATAACGCTCGATCCGGCGAACACCCTCGGCCATGTTCTCGACACTATTGGTATAGGCAAAGCGGATATGCTCCGAGCAACGATGGCTGCCGAAATCCTTGCCCGGAGTAACGGCAACGCCTTGTTTAGCCAACAGATCATAGGCAAAAGCGAAGCTGTCGCCGGTCAGCCTGGAGCAATCGGCGTACAGATAAAAAGCCCCACCCGGCAGTACCGGAAAGGAAAACCCGATCCGCTGCAAGGCCGGCAGCAGAAAGTCCCGTCGCCGGCGAAACGCTTGCCGGCGCTCCTCGAAAATCGCCAGACAATCTGCGGAAAAGGCCTCCAGAGCGGCATATTGCGCCGGCGCCGAGCAGGAAAGGAAAATATTCTGGGCCAAACAATCGATAGAATCGACAAAGAACGGCGGGGCGACGATCCAGCCAAGCCGCCAGCCGGTCATGCCGAAATATTTGGAGAAACTGTTGAGCACGAAAATATCGTCGGCAACGTCGAGGGCGGTAAAACCCTCCGACTCATAGATCAAACCCTGATAGATCTCGTCGACAATGAGGATGCCGCCGCGCTCCCTGACGACCTGATGGATGTTCTGCAGCTCTTCCCGCGACAGCACCGTCCCGGTCGGATTCGCCGGCGAGGCGACCAGCACCGCTCGGCTCCGCTCGGTCCAGGCCTGCCGAACCATCTCGGCGGTCAGCTGGTAATCGGTCTCGGGACCAACCGGCAGAGATACCGGGACGCCGGAGACAAACTCCACGAAGTTCTTATTGCACGGATACCCCGGATCGGTCATCAGCACTTCCTGACCGGGGTTGATCAATACCCCCATCAGGAGTTGCAGACCGCCGGAAGAACCGGGGGTAACGATAATCCGCTGCGGATCAACACCACAACCCAAATGGTCGCGGTAATGATCGGCAATGGCCTGACGCAGTTCCGGGATGCCCGAGGCCGGCGTATAGCCGGTCTTGCCGGCATCGATCGCCGCTTTGCCGGCGGCGACGACCGGCGGCGGCGCGGCGAAATCCGGTTGACCGACCTCCATATGAACGACGGAACGGCCGGCGGCCTCCATTTGTTTCGCCTTGGCCAACAGATCCATGACATAAAATGGCACGATCCGCTCCATGCGCCGGGCAATATATTGCTCAGTCATGAACAATCTCCACACTTAAGGGCATTCAGCGAACAGTGCGATGGGAATCATCAAGTTCGCGATACAGCGCCAGCACACCCGATCTGGTCAGTTTTTTGATCCCCAACGGCCGCAACAAGGCGATAATTGCGTTGATTTTGTCTTCGGTGCCGGTCACCTCGACGATATAGGAATCGACACCGGCATTGACGATCCGGGCATGGAAAATATCGGCAACCTGAATCAGCTCGGTTCTGTTTTCCGGCGTTATCTCGACACTGATCAAGGCCATCTCTCGTTTGATGGCCTTGTCTTCCATGGTCATATCGCGGAGCTTGATGACGTCGATCAAGCGATTGATCTGTTTCTGGATATCGATGTACTGGTCGGGGGTCGCTTTGGTCTTGATGGTGATCCGTGAGATACCAGGATCATGGGTGGGTGCGCCGCAGATGCTTTCCATATTGTAGCCCCGGCCCGAAAAAAGACCCGTCACCCGGGAGGTCACCCCCGGCTTGTTGGCCACAAGCATCGTCAAAACATACGATTGTTCTTCCATGTCATTCTCCTTGGTCGCGATCATGCCGAGATACCGCTGTCTGGGCACTTTAACCTGTTATAATAGGAAACCATCGCAACAATGACAACACAATTCCGGACGGCAGGCCGGGATAGGCACCGGCGCCGATCGCCACCGAACAAAAAAGGGGGATCGGCACACCTGCCGCCGAAAGACGGTGCCCGGTGCCGATCCCCCACGTAGCGTGCAGGTATTAACGGACAGCAACGCTGTTATCAGCGGGAAGAAGTCTTACTGTCGGGTTCTCCTCCCCGGTTTTTGCCGGCCCGCAGGGCGATATCCCGCTCTTTGGCCTGCCGTTCCGCCTTCGGATCACCGGCCAGACGGAGTGAGCGCGGAACAGCGATATCGATACGGGCCGTACATGACTCGCAGACCTCCCGCGAACAATTGGCAATTTCCCAGCACGGTGCATACCGCAGCAATTTCTTGATCCCGGGAATGGAAATGCCTTCCTGGTGGATCATCGTCCGGATACAGTTGATCCAGACGATATCGTTCTGGGAAAAATAGCGTCGTGTTCCTTTGCGTGACGGCTTGACCAGCCCTTCATCCTCGTAGATCCGCAGCGTTCGTGGATGGACGTTGAGGAGTTGGGCGGCAACGCCAATCGAATAGACCGGCGTGTCTGCCGCAATTGGTTGCACTTCCACTTTCTTCTTGCCTCTCATCGAACCTCCCGGTCACAGGCCGCATCTGGTCAGCTTCATCATCCGTTGGCCGGAAGGCAGTGTCGCCTCTGACAGAGGTTTTTGTTTCCGTGCCCTGCCCTTCCCGTTAATGAGCTTCACTCAGGTGGCCCCGAAACAGGCGTTCTCCGGCGATAAACAGGAACAGGCAGAAGGCGATTCCGCCGATCGTCACCAGCCACTCATGAGCCCTTGGCACATAGGTGAACAACTCCGGGTAATCGACCAGGCCCATGCCGTGATATTGGGGAATCAGCTGACCGATGATGACCAGGTCGTAACGCATGAAGAAGATGCCGATCATGCCGGCCAGCGAGGCCGCGAACAAAACCCGCATATTGTTGCCGCGAACCGCCATGATCAACGCAAACGGCAGCACCATGCCAAGCAGAATCTCACCCATCCAGAAGTTCAGGGCATAAGGACCATTGACCAGGGTCATTATCGCCGCATATTTGCCCGGCGGATTCCCGGTTACGCCGGCGATCATCTTCCAGGAGGTAAAAAACAGGATGACCGCCATCATCAGGGCTCCGAGTTTGGCGACGCTGGACAGGGATTTTTTCATATCGTCGCTCATCTGCCAATTGTTGACCCGATAGGCGAGATAGGTAAAGAAAATGATAGCCACGCAGCCGGACATTGCTGCCGAAATGATGAAATAAATCGGCATATAGGGGCCATGCCAGAATTCGCGACCATTGAGCAGCCCGAAAACGGCGCCGAGATTGGAATGCGCGATGACACCGGTGAGCAGGCCGGCCAGGCCGAACATGGTGGCCGTATGGTGTTGTTCTTTCTGCAGCATGACGAATTCGACCATCATGAAAAACAGATAGGCCCCATACAGGGTTCCCATCCACCAGATGTTCGAGGTCGGGTTGGCGCCGATCACATTGCCGACCGGCATCCGCCAGGAATTAGCTATCTCGAAGGCGATGACCAGAAATCCGGCAACGATGGTAACGATCGACAAAAACACCGCCCGTTTGGCGATCGGTGTGAAATTCTTGAAACCGAAAACGTGGCCGACGGAGGACACGATACAGAGACCGGTCGACGTGACCACAAAAAAGACATAGGCCGCGATCAGCAGCCCCCAGGGAACCTCGCGGGACACACCGAAGGTATGCTCATGGCCGACAACGAGCGAGTGAACGCCGAAGGCCACGCCAACAATGGTCAGCAAGCCGAGGAGAAACAATGCAGCCGTATGTTTCCACGAACTTGCAGACTCCAACCCTCCTTCCTGCGGGAGCACGCCCGCCAGCAAATTGTTCATCTCCAGCACTCCTTTGAATTATCGTTTGTTCTGCGCTGCATCAACAGCTGCTGTTTCAGACACCGCGTTTCAGGACTGACCTCCTGAACCACTGTTTGACCTTCAAATCATAGAGCGTATGAAGGATCGCACACCCAAACCAAAACACCAAGAACAACAGACCTTCCATGAATCCATCCTCCACACCGATTTTCCGGGAAACGCCGAAAGGACCCCCTTTCGGATCATTCTGAGTTATCGCCGATCGTATAATTGTACATATCTATTGTCAAGTAATTTACGCTAATATTTTGCATTCCACGCTAAATTCTTTTTCCGGAATACGCTATGGAAACTTTTATATCTTTTTATTTCAGGATGTTAAAAATACACTCCGCTTACTTGTGCCATTTCCAGCAAAGGGCGAATTATTCGCCATCATCAATCGCCATCTCGAAACGACGCATTGTGCGCCCTTTTCATGGTTGCTTTCGATACCAGACCGTCGCAACGAAAACGAGTCTTTTTCGCACCGACTGGCAGGGCTGATTGGCTGTTCCGGAGGGTGCACCGCGGGGGCCCGGCAGGGCTTAGAACCAGGCTTGATGGGGAGCGGCACGACGTCCGCACCCAACAAAACGCCCCGTACCGCAGGATAAGCGGCACGGGGCGGCAAGGGGGCAGGGATTGGCGAGGCGAGAATCTTCTAGAAAGCGACTTTCTTTTTCCGTTGCGGGACGGGCTCCAATCGCCTGATCTTTGTGGGAACCATCGTGTTGGAAAAGAAGGCGCTGCATCGTTGTCGCTTTTCGAAGGGACAATCGATGATGTTCCAGCACGGGGTATAGGAAAGCAGTTTCTTGACTGCGTTGATGCTGATACCGTGATCGTGGATCATCTCACGCAGGCACTCTATCCACTTGATGTCGCGCATCGAATAGTATCGCCATTTCCCTTTCCGCTCCGGACGAACCAATCCGCTCTCCTCGTAATTGCGCAGCGTTCGCTGATGGACACCGAGAATTTTCGCTGCCATGCCGATGGTGAATATTGCTTCGTCTTCAGAGATCATGGAGGGCCTCCTTACGATTGCTCTTGGTGTCGCACCACGCCTTCTTATCAGTCCTCATGATGGTGCCGGAAGCTCTCTCCGAGGTAATACTCACCGATCAGGAAACAGGCTCCGAGGACACCGATGCCGCTCAGCGCAATGGCGATTTCCGGAGCAGTCGCGGAATACTGATGGTACGTCGGTATGCCCTCGTACCCCGGATACTGCGGAATGATCTGGCCGGCGACCACCAGATTCAGCCGGGCAAAGAATTGACCGACCAGGATCATCAGGGCGGCCAGCGACATGGCCTGAACCGACTCCAGGCGAGTAATGAGCAGGACCACGAACGGCAAGACCAGGCCGATCCCGATTTCAAAAACCCAGAAACTGTTGGCGAGGGGACCGGAAGTCATAACTGCCGCCGCATTACCGAGAGATTCCGAGCCGACCAACGCGTTCAGGAATTTCCAGCCGGTGGCGATGCCGATCAGGAAGATCATCAGCAGCATCACTTTGCCGCCGGTCTGCATCGCTTCAAAGGTCTCTTTGCTGAGCGCTTTTCGGCGAAGCGCAAAGGAGCTGTGGGTGAAGAGGACGATCGCCGCCGCACCGCAAAGGAAGGCGGAGGCGAGGAAGAAAATGGGGAGTTGCGAGCCATACCAGAACGGCCGGGCGTTGAGCGAGGCAAAGACCGACCCGAGATTGCTGTTGGCAAAGAGTTCGGTAACCGCGGCGCAGACCCCGAGAATCACCGCCAGCTTATAGCGCCTGGTAATGATCAGAAACAACTCGGCCATCATGATGCCGACCGCCATGCCATAGAGTGTTCCCATCCACCAGATATTCGAGGTCGGGTTCGGGTAGAGAATCACTCCGAGCGGCATCCGCCAGACATTTTCGAGTTCCAGACCGATCACCAGAAACGCCCCCATGATGGCGGCAATCGACAGCCAGACCATCCGGTTGGCCAGCGGGGCCAGGTTGTTTCCGCCGAACAGGTGGCTCAGCGCGGCCAAAGCGCAGAGACCGGTTGAGATAATCGCCAGATAGGCATAGGTGGAAATGGCAATCCCCCACGGTACTTCGCGGGTCACGCCGAGCGTGTGGTGATGCCCGACATAGAGGGCATAAAGACCGGCCGATATGCCGATAGCGACAAGACCAAGCATCACGGCCAGCAGCAGATTAAACTGCGGCCGGCGAAACTCCTTTGCACCAATAACGGCTGCCTGTGACTGTAGAGACATGGCTCCTCCTTGATGATTATATGATGTTCTGCTGTTGTTGACTCATTCCTCGATACGTTCCGGTTCCGTCATGTCAACCCCGGTTGCCTGCTTGCTGAAAACAAAACCAAGGGCGATCGGCGCAGCAAACGGACCGAGAACCATGAACAGGACCAGACACACGGAAAGCCAGACATACTCGCTCGCCTTCTCGCGCCACCCTTCCTGGATCAGTGCCAGCGGAGTCGGCAGACTTCGAGCTGTTTCGATATACGTTGCGGCCATGACGTTCTCCTTGTTGGTGATGGTTACAGACGTCCTTTGCCTTCTCTAAAGCAATGGACATGCCAATACCTCTTGGAATCGGTCATACCCAACAGAATTTGATGTTAACTATTCTTGTTAACAGTAAATAAAGATTTTAATTAATCGGTAAATCACTTCGTTTTTCAGTCAATTTTCACCAAATACCTTCCCCATGGGACGCAATATGCTTCCTTGGGAGGTGGGACGATGGCGCAGCCTGCGTCATCGCCGTTTTTGCTTAATTTGTTATTGTTTTCCAGGATGTTACGATGAACGGCAATTCATTGCGAGAGATTGTCTCTCATGAAAGACCGTGTATCAACGTTGAAGCGACAAAAAAGAGGGAGGTAAACCGGGTAGTTAAAAAGAATAGCGAAGACGGGCGAAAAGTGCGTCCCTGACAGGAGCTGTTCTGGATATATGGAAACGGGAATCGGGATGATTGACCGACATTGATGCGAGCGGTTCCGCCGGCACATACCGACAGAACCGCTCACCGGTTGCTCAGTGCCCGGTCTCCTGCGCTGAAGCCTCCGCTTCACCCATCAGTCGGGCATAGCCTTTGACTCCGATATGACAGGTCGTACAGCGGGTATCGGAAGCAAAAGCGGTACTGCCATCGTGACAGGCGCCGCAGTAAAGCCCGTCGTAGAGGGACTCCATGATGAAATCATCGGCCTGCTCGGCGGCGCCGGCCTGCATGACAAACAGGTCGTCATGGCACGATTCGCAGTCAAGTCCGATATCCGCCGAATGGTTCTCGTGCTCGAAAATGACGGCTTTAACCGGTTTGGTCCAGACAATGGGATCTTCCGGCTCACGATGGCAGGAGACGCATTGCGAGTTCACATCAAACGCCATGCTGCCGTCATGACAGGCGCCGCAGTACATTCCGTCGCCCATGGCGGCCATCGTGAAATCATCCTGCCCTTCGGCGGCGCCGGCTTCCATCTCAAAGAGGTCGTCGTGGCACGATTCGCAATCGAGCCCCATCTCCATGGTATGCAGCTGATGGCTGAAAAAAACGCCCTTGACCGGCTCGTTCCAGATGATCAGCGCCTCCGGACCATAGACATCCTCGTCGTAGGGTTCCTGTTCGACAGCCGGCTGATCCGCAGCGGAGATCAACAGATACGTGAAGAGGATGGCACCGGCGAATCCCATAGCAACTATCTTTTTCATTCTTCTCTCCCGCATGCTCCACAACTCAGGTGTGCATCACTGGTGGTATTTTTGACTCGAGTCTGCATCTGCAAACCATCGCACCTCAGGCATTGGTGTAAAAGACATTCGGCATGGCACCGGTTTCCGGCCGAAGGACCCAGACAATCGACCCGGGGGTATGGAGCAATCGAAAGACCCGGCTGTCGGGATCACTCAAATCACCGAAGATCCGAACATCAGCGGGACACGCCTCAACGCAGGCAGGGGTGTTTATTCCTTTGGACAAGCGGCTTTCCCAGCAGAAATCGCATTTATCCACGGCCCGCGTTTCCTCGTTGAAGTAGCGGGCATTATAGGGACAAGCGGCCATGCAGGTTTTGCAGCCGATGCAGCGGCTGTTCTTCATTACCACAATGCCGGTCTTTTCATCTTTCCAGGTTGCCGTAGTCGGACAGACCCGAACGCAAGGCGGCCGGTTACACTGGTTGCAGAGTATCGGCATGAAAATGGTTTCCTGTTCGCCGCCAACGATGTCGCGCCGCCGCTCGAGGATGATGGTCCGATACCCGTAAGACGGCACATTGTTGGTCTTGACGCACGCCTCCATGCAGAGTTCGCAATCGATACAGCGGTGCTCACGTAGCACCATGGTGTAGTGAGGGCTGTAGGGATATTTGCCGATCCTGGGCACCGGTCCTTCCGCCAGGGCGTCGACGACCGACGTCAGGGACAAGACGGTGCCGCCAAGATAGACTCCGGTCACGGCCAAGCCGATTTTCAGAAAGTTCCGTCGTTCCTGGGATGGCAGCGTATCAGGTGATTCCGCTTTCATGGTTGCCAGTTCTTTTATTTTCATCTTCAACTCTCGTAATGGTTCCAACCAAATCGACCGATAGACGTGCCGGCGACCGTTGCGCGCCCGGCGGTGCCGGCGCCCCGTGTTGACCGGCGGTTGATCGCTCGGCCCACTCCGGTTTATGCCGTGCCGCTGAGCCAAAAAAATGCCTGTCCATAGTGACAGATCGGCACGTTAAAAGCAACTGCAATAAACGGTATATGCACCAAAACAGGGGAGTTACACATACCACAATGCATCATGGTTCGTCGCGATCAAACTTGTTAACCAATTAATTGATTAGTAAATCACTTCCTGACAAAACTACCCGGGTACTACATTTGTGTCAATGGTTTTCGGGTCAGTCCCGGTCTTTCAACGTCCGGATAGGCATGACAACTGGCCGATCGATTGACGGGTCTATGTTGACTCGCCGGTCGACGGAAGGAGCCTCCACCCAGACTCGATGATCAACCTCCGGCAGGCAATCGCCTTCGGCAGGACCCGTGGAGCCGGGCTGGTAGATAAGAACCGGCGGGGCCACCGCTCTGAGGCGATCGATAAATCGCCAACTGGCCTGCAGCCAGTCCCAACGAGTAAAGAGCAGCGAATCGCCGCGCATGGCGCTGGCCATGATCGCCTCGTAGGCCTCCGGGGTATTGGGACCGAAGTGGCAATGGTGACAGAAATCCATCAGCACCGACTCCGATTCATTGTCCGATCCCGGCTTCCGCACATTGAACGCGAGGGCGATGCCATCGTCCGGTTGAATCCGAATGACGATCATGTTCGCCCGGTCAGGCATGGCCAAGCCGTCATAACGGTGCTGTTTGAAGATGATCCTGATTTCCGCATGGCGATGTGCGAGCCGTTTGCCGGTGCGCAGGTAGAACGGTACCCCCTGCCAGCGCGGCGTCTCGACAAACGCCCGTAGCGCCACGTAGGTCTCGGTAACAGACTCCGGAGCCACCCCGTCCTCTTCACGATAGGCGCGGATATCGCGGTCACCGATGCGACCGGAGCCGTATTGACCGAGCACCACATCCGTCTTCTCTGGTGGTCGAAGATGCTCGACAACACGGGCAGCCTCATCGCGTATCGCATCGGGATCGTTGCTGGTCGGCGGTTCCATGGCGGCAAACGAGAGTAATTGCAACAGGTGGTTCTGCAGCATGTCACGGATTGCCCCGCTGTCATCGTAATACCCGGCCCGCTCTTCCACCCCGAGCGTTTCGCTGACGGTGATTTGAACGTTATCGATGGCGTCCCGATTCCAGGCGCAGCAAAAAATTTCATTGGCAAAACGGAGAAAGAGGATGTTCTGCACCAGTTCCTTGCCCAGATAATGATCGACGCGAAAGATATCCTCCTCACGCAGCACCGCGGAGATCGAGTCGTTCAATCGCTCGGCCGAGGCGAGGTCCGCGCCGAACGGTTTTTCAAACACCACCCGCTGCCAGCCGTCACCGTCTATCAACGGTTTGACCAGATCGGCGACGGCCCCGAACCTGCCGGTCGGCACGGCCAGGTAAAACAATTTGTTGCCGCCGCACCGGTATTTCCGTGCAACCGTCTGCAACACTTCGGTCAACTGCTCCGCCGTCCCGTCCTGCAGATCGAACTGCCGATAATGAAGCAGCCGCGAGAAGCGCTCGATCAGTTCGTGCTCGTCACCCGGCAGAAACCGCTCGACCTGCAGCCTCTCGAGAAACTCGGACGGTGAGAGATCCCGGCGGCCGAGGCAGACGATCGGCATGTCGTCGGTCAATTCCCCGCGCCTGAGCAACCGCAGCAGGGCCGGCAGCAACTTCCTTTTGGCCAGGTCTCCGGTCGCTCCGAAGATAACGATCATCTGTGCCTCGGGTTTCGTCACGGGCCATCTCCACAATCGGTCAGGATAAAATGTTCACGCACCCCTTTGATCAACCGTGCCGGGCACTGTTCGACAGGTCCTTCTTCATTGAGGTAGTCGCGAAACGCCGCCCGTTTTTCATGCCCGACAAAGAGCAGCACGGCGGAGCCTGAAGCAGCAATCAGTCGCGGCGAGGCACTCATCCGTCCAGGCGGCGGCTTCGGGGCTGTTTCGGTCAGCAGAAAAAAAGGCTCGTTGCTGCGAATCGTCTCGTGCCCGGGAAACAGTGATGCTATATGCCCATCCGCCCCGGCGGACAGCAGTGACACGTCAAAGCATCCGCCGTAATCAAGGAGCAGCTGCCGGTAGCGCTCGAGCGCAGCCGGCCCGTTTCCCGGTTCATGCCGGTATGGGTGCAGGTTGCCGGGCAGGATGTACGGTTCGACGAAGGACGAAACGAGCTGAAAATTACTGTCCGGATGATCGAGAGCCACCAGACGTTCATCGATCATGAACAGATGGACCCGTTTCCAGTCCACCGGCTCCCGGCCGAGTCGGGCCAGGACGGGACCGACGCTGGAACCGCCAACGACACCAAGCACCGCCAGATCGCGGGCAGCAATGGCCTGACGCAGTGCCTCGGCAACCAGCCAGGATGCTTTTCGTTGGATTTCCGTTTGTTGTGCCCGGATAATCATAGTGTTTTCCCGGTGGATTTTTTCGCAGGTAACACGTATCATCGTATAGCAGAAGATCGCCCAAAAGACAACCATCTGTCGACCGCCGCTACCGGCTGCCCCGGCACATCATGACCGAACCGGCCCAACCCATCACCGTTTTCTCCATCCCGGTCAAACCGGTGCTCTTTCTCGCCGTCATCGCCACCATCGTCCTGACGGATATCGATTATCGCCGTATTACCGAATCCTACGAGATGCTGCCGTTCACCCGGCAGCATGGGCCGGAATCGGAACAACCGAGTACGGCGGTGCCGGTGGATATCGTCGCCACGCCTGAGATGATCGCCCGTGCCCGGCAGAAGATCGAGTCCGCCCGCCACGATGAGCGGGAAAACGCGCCCCACCCTGCTGCCACCGATCGTTTTTATTATATCGTCGAACTTTTTTCGGGCGGCGATCTCGAATCAGTTGAACTGACCATCCGCCCCGACCGGGTCATCCTGACCTCCGCATCGGGAATCAAGACCGTCATTGACCGTCGATCCGTCAAAAACATTCAGCGCATCAAACTCCCGCCGGAACGTCCCTGAAAAACGGTGCCCGCCCGGCCCGCCTTGCCGGAGTGCTTTCGGCACGGTATACTGAAACCTACCGTGTACCGGCTCGCTGCAGGGCCGGTGCGCTGTCCGCGTGCACCGGCACACCCACTATCAGACCAGGAGCCCCCATGTCCCCCGACCATTTCCACGGCGTCTTTCCTTATATCGTCTCACCGATCACCCCTTCCGGCGACATTATTGAGGACGTGCTGGTGCGACTCTGCGACGATCTCATCACGGCCGGCGTCCATGGCCTGACGCCGCTCGGCTCCACCGGTGAATTCGCCTACCTGTCCTGGGCACAACGCCGGCGGGTCGTCGAGATCGTAATCGCCGCCGCAGCCGGCCGAGTGCCGGTAATCGCCGGCGTTGCCTCGACCACAATCGACGATGCCACCCGGCAAGCCCGCGAATTTGAAAAACTCGGCTGCGAGGGAATTCTGGCCATTCTCGAGGCCTATTTCCCGATCTCCGAAGATGGCGTCTACCGCTACTTCAAGGCGATCGCCGACAGCGTCTCGCTGCCCGTCGTACTCTATACCAACCCCAACTTCCAGCGCTCGGACCTGAGTCTGCCGACCATTGAACGGCTCAGTCATGTCGCCAATATCGGTTATATCAAAGATGCCTCGTTCAACACCGGCCGATTGTTGTCGATCATCAACCGGGTCGAGGGACGGATGCAGGTCTTTGCCGCCTCCTCGCATATCCCGGCCTGCGTGATGATGATCGGCGGTGTCGGCTGGATGGCCGGGCCGGCCTGTCTGGCGCCGGGGCAAAGCGTGGAGTTATACGAGCTGTGCCGCAGCGGCGACTGGCAGAAAGCCATGGATCGGCAGCGGCGGCTGTGGGGGTTGAACCAGGCCTTTGCCCGCTACAACCTGGCCGCCTGCATCAAGGGTGGCTTGCAATTGCAAGGCTATCCGGTCGGCGATCCGCTGCCGCCGCAGACGCCTTTGTCAGAGCAGGGCAAAGAGGACGTGGGCCGGGCATTGCGCGCCATCGAAGCGCTGTAATCAGCAGACCTGGCGGCCCTGCCGCCAGACCTGGCGGACCACGGGCACCCCGTCGATCACCGACACCCGCACCAGATCGGCCCGCTTGCCGACGCTGATCTCGCCGCGATCGGTCAAGCCGGACATTTCCGCATTGTTCACGGTGACCATTGCTATGGTTTCAGACAACGGCAGGTCACACCGGTCGGCAAGTAGAAACGCGGCATGGAGCAGGCTGGCCGGCACGTAATCGGAAGAGAGTCCGTCGAGCAGACGGCCGGCCGCGACATCGCCGGTCGGCACATTGCCGGAATGCGACTCGCCCCGCACCGCATTGGGCGCTCCCATGACCACCGCCATTCCGTATTGCCGGGCCGCCCGCGCCGCGGCCAGCGTTGTCGGGAACTCGGCAATGGCGACGCCGTCTTCGGCCGCACCGATGCAGTCTTCGATGGTCGTGTCGTCATGACTGGCCAGCACCAGCTGCCGCTCCCGGGCCAGCGCCACCACCAGCCGCCGATTCCGGGCCGCATAACGCTGCTGGCGATCGACCAGATCCCGGACGATGGCGTCGGCCTCCTCGTCGGTCCATTTTTTCTCGCGGTGGTAGAGCCGCCACTTGCCGATATCCGACCATTGCCGCTGCCCCGGCGTGTGATCCATCAGTGACAGCAGCCGCACACCGGCGTTGGAACCGTGACGTTCAAGCAATTCTTCGAGGCGTTCGTCGGCCAGTTCGCAGCGCAGATGGATCAGGTGCTCGGCCCGGAAAAAGCCCTGCTGATTGCACTGGTCGATGGCCGCCAACGAGTCGGCAAGGATCTGCGAACGCAGCGAATCAGCCCGCCATCCACCAACGGCAATGGCGTCAAACACCGTGGTAATTCCGGCTCCGGCAACCTGACTGTCATGGGCCAGGGCGGCGGCCAACATCGACGGCCAGATCACGCCGGGACGGGGCTGGATATTTTTCTCCAGGTTATCGGTGTGCAGCTCGATCAGGCCGGGCAGCAGCAGGTCCCCGTCGCAATCGATATCCCGACCAGCGGCGCCGTGGTACCGATGATGATCGACAGCAGTAAGCAGACCGTCGCGCACCTGCACGCTGCCGGTGAAAATCAGGCTACGGGTAACCACCCGGGCATTGTAAAAGCAGTATTCCATAGTGTGATCTGCCCGATCAGAGCAGCAGTTTGCGTAATTGCGAAGAAAACATGTCGATCAGGCTGACCGCGATAACGATAACGATGATAATCGCCGACGCCCGGTCATACTGGAAGGCCCGGAACGATTCGTAAAAGATAAAGCCGATGCCGCCGGCGCCGACGATGCCGAGTACCGTCGCCGACCGGACGTTGGTCTCGAAGCGATACAGGGTCAGGCTGGCCCAGAGCGGCAATACCTGGGGAATCACGCCATAGATGATCTCGTGCAGGTAACCGCCGCCGCTGGAACGGATACCCTCCACCGGGCGCATGTCAATGGCCTCCACGGCCTCGGAAAAGAGTTTGCTGATGATGCCGAGATTGTGGATGAACAGGGCCATCACTCCGGCCATCGGGCCGAGGCCGACCGAGGCGACGAACAGGATGGCAAAGACCAGCTCGTTGATGGCCCGGGCGGCATCCATCAGCCGCCGGGCCGGAAAAACGATCCAGGCCGGGGCGATATTGTTCGATGACAAAAGCGCGAAGACGACGCCGAACAACACCGATAAAAAGGTGCCCCACACCGCCATGTAGACGGTCTCCAGCATCTTTTCGACAAAGAGGCCGATATCGTCGAAATCGGGGCGCAGGAAGTCTTTGCCGAAGGTCATCATATTGCCGGCATCGGTAAAGAGCATCGGCCAGTTGTTCATCTCGGACGGATAGTAAG
>CAZUJZ010000007.1:0-33541 GCA_964620665.1 uncultured Desulfofustis sp.
CATCTGCTCGAGAATGCTGCGATGCAGGGTTCTCATCATCGCTTCCGGGTCATCGGCCAGGGCGACTTCGGTAATAACCGCCGCATTATGGCAGGACCGAAGATCGAGGGAGGCCAGACGCGCCCGGGTCAGACCGCCGATGGCGACGATCGGGCGGCTGCTGAGATCATGTGCCGCACCCAGCAGGGCCGGGCCGGTCACCGGGTCGGGCCGCTGTTTGGACGTGGTCGGGTAGAGCGGGCCGAAGCCGATATAGTCGACGGGCTCCTGCTCGGCGGCGGTTACCTGGTCCAGGTTGTGGGTGGAGAGACCGAGCAGCATCTTGTTGCCGATCAGCTCACGAACGGCCCTGGCCGGCAGGTCTTCCTGGCCGATATGGACACCGTCCGCCCCGGCGATCAACGCAATGTCCGGGCGATCGTTGACGATGAACAGGGTGGACGAGCCACGGGTGATGTCTCGCAGGTTTCGGGCCAGCTGCAGGAAACGGCGCTGATCCTCTCCTTTATAGCGCAGCTGCAGGACCGGCAATTGTGCCGACACCGCCGCCTGAGCCAGCTGTTCATAGCCGCCGGGCGGTTCCGTCAGAACCAGGTACAGCCCCGGACCGAGCCTTCGGGTGGCTGTCGTGCCGCGGTTTGATCGCTCCCGCTCCATCATTACAGCCCCTCCAGCATCAACTCGGCGGCCCGTTTGCCGGAGAGCAGCATGCCGCCGAAGACCGGCCCCATCCGGTAACCGCCGCAGACCGCGTTGGCTGCCATGCCGCTGACGAAAAGACCCGGATAGACTTCCCGGGTGTTGGCCACCGTTTCTCTCTCCGCGCGTTCTGCGGCCATCGATTTTTCGCCGACCAGTCCCCCTGTCTCGGTGTTCAGCCGAACGTCCATCTTGCCCACCAGGACTTTGGCGATCTCGGCGTCATGCCCGGTCGCGTCGAGGACATAACGGGCAAACAGGGTCAGCGGATCGATGTGCCAGCCAAGGGTGGATACGGCACCCCAATTGATGACCAGGCCGGCGACCCGTTCCTCCTTGATCACCACGTCGTCGACCCCGATCAGATTGAAGATCAGCAGGCCGGCCGCCATGGCCTTGTGGACCAGGGTGGCCGTCGTGTAAACCGAATCGAGGGTATAATAGCCGGGTTCAAACGGTGTGCCCGTCAGGCCGAATTCCGCGAGCACCGAGGAGCCGGCCTCCTGGACCACGATCTCGTTGAACATCATGCCCCCGCCCCAGATACCGCCGCCGATGGACAATTTTCGATCGAACAGCGCGACTTTTTTGCCCGCCTTGGCGAGATAATACCCGGCGACCAGGCCGGATGGGCCGCCGCCGACGATGGCCACATCGAGATCGAGGGCCGAGGTCAGTTTGGCCATATAGCGGCTGATGATCGCGGTGCTGATAGTGACTTCATTCAACATGGGTGATGCCTCCGTTAATGATTGCCGGTGTTTTCGTTTCGTCAGACGTGTGGCGTCTGGCAAAACACAATGAGCTGTCGCAGGCAGGAGGGCGAAACCGAAAAGTCGTTTCCGGAGAGAGGGAAACGGCTCGTGGAAAGGCTTCCAAGAGGTGGCATCAGCGTCACACAAGGTACTGATGCGGTCTCCCTTCGCCGGTATTATCCGGATCAGGTTCTAAGGGTATGATCTCAGGCACGTGGGCCACCCCTGCTGGAGATGCTGATACCGTATTTTTGCCCGGCTGTCAAGACGGCGGCTTCGCCAGGCGGGATTACCGATAAATCCTGCCGGCCACGACGGTGATTTTCAGTGCTTGCTATAACGTTCGATCATGGGGGTATAAGAAAGAATTTTTCTCATTTCTGAAAGATTTGCTATGATAGATCGTGGCTCATGCAACAGAGTATGGATGCCATTTTACGTCGGATATATTGATGGCTTGGGGCCTGGAGGCAGCCGGTGATGAAAAAGAGATTCAGCCGTGATGAACTGGAGCAGCGACTGGTCGAGCTGGAGGAGCAATTGCACCAGCAGAGCCGATTTGCCGCCATCAATCAGACCCTGTTCAAAATAGCCAATGCCATCAATGAAACTGCCGATCTTGATGAGTTGTTCACTTCGATCCACCAGGCGCTTTGCCTGATTATCGACACGACCAATTTTTATATCGCCCTCTACGATGTATCCGACGACAGTCTCACGTTCCCCTATATCGTCGATACGGTGGACACCTGCTATCCGCCCGTCATCGAGGTCAGCAAAACCGCCTCGCTGACGGCCGAGGTCATTCGGACCAGAGCACCGCTTTTGGTGACCAAGGCTGAGATTCTGGAACGGCAGACAACCAGCACGTTAACTATCCCGGCCTGCACGCCTTCGGAGATCTGGTTGGGGGTGCCGTTGAAAACCCAGAACGGCATCGTCGGGGTGATGGCGGTTCAACATTATCAGGATGCCGGCCGTTATGACCAAACCGATATCTCTGTGCTGGCGGCCGTTGCCGATCAGGTGGCCGTGGCCATTGAACGAAAGCAATTGGAAAAGGCTTTGCGCGAAAGCG
The DNA here is from genome assembly GCA_964620665.1 of uncultured Desulfofustis sp. Lineage (GTDB taxonomy): Bacteria > Desulfobacterota > Desulfobulbia > Desulfobulbales > Desulfocapsaceae > Desulfofustis. The sequence continues at coordinate 2,533 of CAZUJZ010000007.1, forward strand.
AGCAGATTTTCCGTCAATTGATCGAGACGGCGTCCGATGCCATTTATCTGATCGATGAACAGGGGCAGATTGTTCGTGCGAACAGCGCGGCGGCGAAGATGCTTGGCCGCGACATCAACGAGATGGCCACTTTGACCCTGGAAAGAATAGACCCGAATTTCTCCCTGACTGATTTTCTTGCATTTTGGCGCTCTGTTCCCGACAACGAGCCGTTGATTTTTGAGTCATCCCACGTCCGGACTGATGGCAGCCTCGTTCCGGTAGAGATCAGCGGAGCCAAATTCACGGTCAACGAAAGGACCTGTTTTTACGGAATCGCCCGGGATATTTCGGGACGAAAGCAGGCGGAAGAGGTGCTGCGCGAGAGCGAAGAGCGCTACCGATTGTTGTCCGACCTGACCATGGAAGGGATTGTGCTTCACAAGAACGGCGTGGCCATCGATCTCAATACGTCCATGGCCGAAATGCTTGGGTATCAACGGGAGGAACTGTTTGCAAAAAATTTCATGGACTTTGTCCATGAAGACGATAGAGCGCTGGTTCGCAAAAAACTTGCCAAGGATTATGCCGCTCCCTATGTGGTTCGCATGCTCAGGAAAAACGGCGACTACTTTATTGCCGAGATAGAGGCGCGCAATTTTCAGCAGAAAGGCGATACCTGGCGGGTCAGCGCCATCCGCGATATTACCGAGAGAAAGCGCGCCGAGGAAGCGCTGCGTGAGAGCGAGGAGCGGTTTCAGAAAATGCTTGGAATGGTTCCCGATATGATCTCGATCCACGATCCCGAAATGAATATCCTCTACAGCAATTGGCAGGGGTTTGCCGCTATTCCGAAAGAGCGGCGCAGACGCACCAGCAAGTGTTTTCATACCTATCGCGGGCTTGACAACATCTGTCCGGATTGCCAGGCGGAGAGAGTGCTGCAAACGGGTCGGCCGTTTCAGCAGGAGGTTGCCTTGCCCGAAGGTATCTGGATCGATCTTCGGGTGATACCGCTCCTCGATGAGCAGGGCAATGTCGAGATATTCATGGAATGGGTACGGGACATCACTGTCCAAAAGAAGGCCGAGGAGAACCAGAAAAAACTACAGGCGCAGTTGACCCAGGCGCAGAAGATGGAGTCGGTGGGCCGTTTGGCCGGAGGTGTCGCCCACGATTTCAACAATATGCTCGGGGTCATCCTCGGGTATACGGAACTGGCGGTGAATCGTGCTCCGCCCGATACGCGGCTCGGTGAATACTTGAAACAGATCCATAGCGCCGCCAGGCGATCTGCCGACATAACCCAGCAGCTGCTGGCTTTTGCCCGCAAGCAGACCATTGCCCCGAAGGTGCTCGATCTGAACGAGACGGTCGCCGGTATGATCAAGATCCTGCACCGGTTGATCGGCGAGGACATCGACCTGGTGTGGCGGCCGGCAGCAGGAGTTGTGCCGGTCAAAATGGACCCGTCCCAGATCGACCAGATCATGGCCAATCTCTGCGTTAACGCCAGGGACGCCATTGCCGGGGTTGGTCGGCTGACGATTGAAACGGCCCCGGCGGTCTTTGACGAGGCGTATTGTGCCGATCGTCCGGAAGCTGTGCCGGGGGCGTATGCCCGATTGACGGTCAGCGACGATGGTTGTGGCATGGATCGAGAGACCTTGGAAAAACTGTTCGAGCCGTTTTATACCACCAAGGAAGTCGGAGCGGGAACCGGTCTCGGGCTGGCAATGGTCTATGGGATCGTCAAACAGAATGAGGGGTTTATCGAGGTGGAGAGCGCCCCTGGTGCCGGAACCACGTTTCACCTGTTTCTTCCACTCTATCGAGTAGATGCGGATAGTGGCGCCCAGCGCATCGCTGCCCCCCGGACGACGGCCGGGAGTGAGACTGTTTTACTGGTTGAAGACGAGCCGATGATTCTGGAAATGACCACGATGATGCTCGAGCTTCAGGGTTACCGGGTGCTGCCCGCCGCCAAACCGACCGAGGCCCTTCGCCTGGCAGATGAACATGCCGGTGAAATTCATTTGTTGATCACCGATGTGATCATGCCCGAGATGAACGGCCGTGATCTGGCTGCTCGATTGTTGGTCAGCTACCCACGGCTGAAGCGTTTGTTCATGTCCGGTTATACGGCCAGTGTTATCGCCCATCATGGAGTGCTCGATGAAGGATTTGATTTTATTCAAAAGCCATTCTCGATGGCCGACCTGTGCCAGCGGGTGCGCGACGTGTTGGACGGAGAGCCTGCCAAGGCACACTGAACCGATACCAGGGTGATGCCGGTCGGGCGGGTAGCAGAGCCTGCTCTACCATGGCCATGACGCTTTTGTCGCCGATGGTCTGTCAGTCTTTGGCTCAGTCGATGCCGTGCATGCCGTGCCACAGGCCGGTAAAGAAGCTGCGGGCATTGGTTCCGAGCGAGCGCGAGCGGTAGCCGCCTTCCTGGACGACCACGGTCGGCAGCTGCAGCCGGCCGATCAGCCGGCCGTTGGTCTGCAGATCGGCAGGGCTCAGCGACCAGGTGCCGGTCGGGTCTTTGCGGGCGGTATCCAGGCCGAGGGCGATGACCAGTCCCTTCGGACGGAAAGATTCGATGCGGCGCAGCGCTCGCTCCAGCGTCCTGTGGTAGGCGGGCCCGTCGAGAATTTCCGGCAGCGGGTAGTTGCGGTTGCGTCCCAACCCGTTGCCGACGCCCCGTTCGTCGGCAAATCCGGAGAAATACGGGTAGGCAAAGCGGGGGTGGCCGTGGATGGAGATGGTCAGCACGTCTTCGCGGTCGTAGAAGATGTCCTGGGTGCCGTTGCCGTGGTGATAATCGATATCGAGAACGGCCACCCGGCCATAGCTGCTCAGGAAGTTGGCGGCAATGGCGGCTGAGTTGAAGTAGCAGAAGCCGCCGAAGACCCGGCGCTCGGCGTGATGACCGGGCGGGCGGACCAACGCGTAGCTGAGACGGTAACCTTCCAGCAGTTGGCCGGCGGCGGTCAGGGCGCAGTCGACGGCGCCTTTGGCCGCCTTGTAGGCATTGCGATTGAGCGGCGTAAAGGTGTCGATGCAGTAGTACCCGGCCCGGACCGGCATCTCCTTGGGCGGCCTGGTTGCGTTTCTGATCGGAAAGACGTAGGGGTAGACCGATTTTCCCGCTTCGATGGTCAGGCACATCCGCTTCAGATATTCGACAAAGGCCGGATCGTGAACCGCTTTGATATGCTTTTCCGGAAAGTGCCTGGCGGCCATGGTGTCGAACAGGCCGGTCTGCATGATGCCTGCGCGGATCGAGGAGATGCGGACCGGGGCCTCGACATAGCCGCGTTCGTGGATGTGGTGGATGTCGTGGCCTTCGTTGACCACCAGCGCGATCCGCTGGTCGATGTTGACCGCCACTGTCTCGGTTTTCGGGGGTGGCGGCGGGCTGTAACGGGGAGGTCGGAAACGGACCGGGTCGTCATGAACGGAATCGACGACCAGCTCAATGTACTCCTTTGAGCAGCGATTGCGGTATTTTCTGGTCAAAATGGCGTAGACCACGGTGCGGACATAGTCGCGATCCAGGTGCCCGGTGGCGCCGAGGCCGTCGAAGACCAGGTACGGGGGGCAGTCGTCGCCCGGCTTGAGCGGTGTTTCATAAGCGGTCCCGACAATCGGCAGGGCGCCGAACCGCTCGTAGAAGCGGAGCCGCGCCTTGTTCTGCTTCAGGATGGCGCGGTCGGCGCAGAGCGCCGGGTCGTCCGGCAAACATTCCATGAAGATGCCGATGGCCTTGAGTTGCCGGGTCTCTTCCCGAACCCGTGCGTAGAGAGCGCCGCCGATGCCGCCGGTGGTGGCCGGCTCGACCGAGATGAAGTCGAGATAGCAGAAGCGCAGGTCGGGGGCATGGTTGAGGATGGCAAATCCCTTGACATGGTGCCGGCGGTCTTCGGCGACGAAGAGAATGGTGCGCAGGCGGTGGCGAAAGGGGTCGGCGAGCTTCTGGGCCAGGCTGGTGATCTCCTGTTCCTGCAGACCGGTAAACTGCCGGCGCAGGAGGTCCTGCACCTGGACGATGGCGTCCCGGTCGATGGCCAGGGTGGTGTCGTAGATGCGCCGGATGCGAAACATGTCAGCACACTTTGCGATAGACGATTTTGTCGTCGCCGGTGCGGTAAAAGTCCTTCAGGTGGGCGGCGATTTCGTAGCCCTGTTTCTCATAGAAACGTCGGGCCGGCAGGTACCCTTCGGTTGACGAGGTGTCGATATAGATATGGACCGGGGTGCTGATGCTGAGCCGTTTTTCCATCTCCGCCAGCAGCATGGTGCCGATGCCGTGCCGTCCCTGTTGCGGATCGACGGCGATCCAGTAGAGATCAAAGCGGTTTTCGGTGAGCGGGATCGGGCCGTAACTGACGAAACCGAGCATGCGCTGCTGCGGATCGGCGGCGGCCAATACCCGATAGTCTTCTTTCGGGTGAAAGGTCGCGTCGATCACCTCGATGGCGATGTCGATCTCACATGTGAGAAAATTCTTCTGCCGCTTGATGATCTGAACCAGTTGCTCCCGGTCCTTCGGCTTGATCGGTGCTATCGTGATATTCATACCATTCTGTTACCGAGAAAAGAGGTCATCCGTGCCACCATAGTGGTGTAGTCGAGGCCTGCCTCGCCGCAGGCGGCGGCAAAACCGGCGTCCGGACTCAGGCAGGGGTTGGCGTTGATCTCCAGCACGAACAATCGGCCGTTGCGGTCCATCCGCAGGTCGACGCGGCCGTAGTCGCGCAGGCCGAACAGCCGATAGCAACGCAGTGCGATGTCGCTTAGACGGGTGCTCAGTTCGTCGCCAAGCGGTGGAAAGATCCGCTTTGTCTCCCGATATTCGATCGATTCCGGCTCCCATTTGGCTCGATAGCCGACGATTTTTCTCAGGGTGCCGGGCATCCCCGAGAAATCGATTTCAGCTGCCGGCAGCGCCATCGGCGGTGCATTGCCGAAAACGGAGACGTTGAACTCCCGTCCGTCGATATACTCTTCGACGAGGATCGGACCATAGCGTCGATACAGGTGCTGCAATGCTGCAACCAGACGATGCGGCTGATCGATGACCGATTCCTGATCGATGCCGATACTGGCGTCCTGGAATTGCGGTTTGAGGATGACCGGGAACTCCGGATCGTCACTGTCCAACGGTTCATCACCGTTGTAGAGAAACGAGCCCGGCGTCGGCAGGCCGGCGCCGCGCAGGATCAGCTTCATCAGCTGCTTGTCGGTGGTCGATTGCAGCGCGGCGGACCCCGATCCGCTGAAGGGGATACCGAGCAGCTCGAGCATTGCAGCCGGGTGGGCGACGAAAAACGGATCGTCGTCCAGCGATTCGCAGAGATTGAACGCCGCACCTATCTCTGATGCGTCGACGGCCTGCAGGAAGAGCGGCAGGTCCCGGGTCATCGGCAGCCGCAGAGAGGGGTGGCCCAGGGCGGTCAGTGACGCTTCAATCGACTGGACCTGGGTCATCACGTCCGCCGACGACTCCCAGTGGGTCCGGCCCGTTGCAATGGGCTGGTTGTATATCAGGCCGATCATCGGGGCGTCCTCACGGGAGAAGTCCGTTGCGTTTCAAGGCGGCGGTGATGATCTGCTCGAGCAACTGCTGGTAGCCGATGTTGTGCTTGGTGGCGATGATGCACAGATCGGAATGCTCGGGGTGCAGGCCTGCCAGCGAGTTGATTTCGATAAAGTGAGGGCGTCCCGCCGCGTCGGAACGCAGATCGACCCGGCCCGCGTCGCAGCAGCCAAGGGCCCGGTAACATGCCAGGGCAAGTTCCTCGGCGGCCCGGGCTTCCGGGTCGCCGGCGACACGGTAGGCCACCAACTCGCCGTAATGTTCCTTGTTGTGATAGGAATAGACTTCCGGTTCCGAACGGTCGAGCAGGACGATCTCCATGGTGCCGATCGACCGGCTGTCGGCACCGTTGCCGACGATGCCGACGGTAAATTCCCGGCCCGGCAGGAAGGTCTCGATCAGCACCGGCTGTTTGAAGGTGGTCAGCAGCCTGGTGCAGGTGGTCTGCAATTGCTCGGGGCCGACGATCTTGGAGGCCGGGGTGACCCCCTTGCCGGTACCTTCGGCCACCGGTTTGGCGAACAGCGGATACGGTAGATCGATATCGGCGAGCGCCTCCGGTGCTTCGACCACCGTAAAATCGGGTGTCGCCAGACCGCAGTCGCGCACGATGTGCTTGGTGATCCCCTTGTGCAGGGTGATTGCCTGCACCAAGGGCCCGGAAAAGACATAGGGGATGCGATAGGCGTCGAGCAGGGCCGGCACCTGTGCTTCCCTGCCCAAGCCGTAGAGTCCTTCGGCGATGTTGAAGATCAGTTCCCAGCGCTCGCCGGCGGCCAGTCGGGGTACCAGGGCCGGCAGATTGCCGATGCGGACCGGCTCGTGTCCCATGGTCCGGATCGCCGTTTCAATGGCCTCAATGGTGGAGAGGCGATCGAATTCGGCGGTTTCTTCCTCGCCGTAGCCGGCAGCCAGGTAATCGTCGCGCAGATCGTAGGTCATGCCTATACGCATGGGGCCACCTCACCGCCTGTGCGGCCGGGGCAACCGGCAAACTGGTCGGGGTAGCGAAAGATCCCGCCTTCGTAGTTGCGCAGCAGCAGATCGCTGCCTTCCCAGCCGATCATGGTCTCCGGCAGCAGCGGAATCTTACCGCCGCCTCCGGGAGCGTCAATGACGTAAGTCGGAACCGCATAACCCGTGGTGTGTCCACGCAGTCCCCGGTAAATCTCAAGCCCTGTGGCAACCGATGTGCGGAAATGGGAAGAGCCGATAATCGGGTCGCATTGGTACAGGTAATACGGTTTCACCCGAACCTTCACCAACTCGTGCATCAGCCGCTTCATGGTGCCGACGGTGTCGTTGATTCCCGAGAGCAGCACGGTCTGGCTGCCCAGCGGAATACCGGCGTCGGCGAGCATGGTACAGGCCCTGCGGGCCTCTGCGGTCAACTCGTCCGGATGCATGCAGTGGATGCTGATCCAGAGCGGGTGATAGCGTTTCAATACCTTGACCAGAGCGGGAGTGATACGTTGTGGCAGAACCATCGGCACCTTGGTGCCGATGCGGATCAATTCGACATGATCAATGGCCCGCACTTTTCCGAGCAACCAGTCCAGTTGGCCGTCGCTCAAGGTCAGCGGGTCGCCGCCGGAGATCAGAACATCGCGAACTTCGGGGTGGGCGGCGATGTAATCGATGGCGCGCTGCCATTGCTGTTTGCCACCACTCTTGCGTTTGCCGACCATGCGCGAACGGGTGCAGTAGCGGCAATAGCTCGAGCAATAATCGGTGACCAGGAAAAGAACCCGGTCGGGGTAACGGTGGATCAGCCCTTTGACCGGGCTGTGTCCGTCTTCGCCGAGCGGATCCTGAGCCTCTCCTGCGGAGACGAGCAATTCGGCGGCAACCGGCACCATGGCCCGACGGATCGGCTGGTCCGGATTGTCAGGGTCGATCAGGCCGGCGTAATACGGAGTTATCGCCAGCGGCAGAGTGGCGTTCTGGAACTGGAAGGCGTTTCGCTCACTGTCGGTGAGCGTTACCAGTTGTTCGAGCTGGTCGCAGCGCTCGATGCGATGGCTGATCTGCCAACGCCAGTTGTTCCAGTCGGTTTCGGATACGTCTGGAAAGAAGCGGTGACGGAAGGCGGCAATTTTGTCGGGACAGAGGAGAGGAGGGACGGATGGCTCGGAACCGCTGTCTGGAGGTTCCTCCTGTTCTTCAGCGAAAAGAGTCTTGGCGATCATGGGAACACCTTTTGAATAAAATGAATAGGTTGGTTCGTGCTTGAGGGGTCTTTTTTTTTATTGATTTCAAGCCTTTTCTGGACCCTATATGTATTCGTTTTGATGGTCTGTCAACAGAAATAATAAGGGGCTTGAAAATAGCAGCGATGGCCATCGTAAATCACTGTTTTTTCGATGTTGAGGGGTGATTGATGTGAGTGCTCGAGGGAAATAAAAAAGGGAAGACGGCCTGAAAAAGACCACCTTCCCTCGAGCCCGGTTTCCGGGCATTCCGGCAGGTGCCGGAAACTACGTGCTAACTACCACTGATTTCAATGGTTTTTGGTTTCGCTGATTCCGATTTCGGCAGGTGGAGGCAGAGAATGCCATCGTTCAACTCTGCCTTGACCTTGGCGATATCGATATTCTGCGGCACCGCAAACGTCCGCTGGAATTCTACGTCACCGAACTCTTCCCAGCTGGGCGCGCCGTCACGGGCGGCTTTCCTGATGCCGGAAAGACTCAAGTTGCCGTTGTCGATATTGATTTTGACGGCGTCTTTTTTGACGCCCGGCATTTCCGCATGCAACAGGATTTCATCGTCGTTTTCGAAAATGTCGACCAGCGGTATGACCGCATGGATCTTTCTGGACGTTTCGACCGCGCCCTTCTCCTTGGTCTGTAGAGTCTTGTTTTCCATCGTCTCCTCCCGACTGTTAATCTCTGATCACTGGCGATTGATCAGTGGCATTGTTTCAATTAATGGTGATCTGACGCGGCTTGGCTGCTTCGGCTTTTGGCAAGGTCAGCGTCAGTATTCCTTCATTCATGGTCGCTGCGGCCTTGTTGGCGTCGATATCGGCCGGCAGACTGAAGCTTCGGGTAAATGACGTGCTGCCCCGTTCACGCCGATGGACCGAATATCCTTCCGGTACGCTGGCGTTTCGGGTGCCGGAAATCTCCAGATAGTTCCCCTGAATCTTGATGTTGAGATCGTTTTTGGCAATGCCGGGGATTTCCGCGGTCAGTTCGAGGTAATCACCTTTATCGAACATATTGGTGCGCGGGTAGTTGCCGGCCAATCCCCAGCCGCGCTCGGAGGCGAACGATCGGTCAAAGTCGTCGTACATACTGTCGAGCCTTCCCCTGAGCAGGCCCATTGCTTCAAACATCCGGTCAATATCACTCCATCTTGTTATCATGGCAGTCCTCCACTTTTCGCTGTTCACGGCTCGCGGACAGTGCCGCTTCCTCGGTCTCGTTCAATCTACCATGAAGGTAATTACGATACATATTGTGTCAATATTCGAAATAGACCGAAAAAGCTTAAGTGCTCATATTACGAATAAGATAATATTGACAAAGTAATATAATGTTCCTACATTTTTCTATAATAAGGCGCACTGAAACCGCCTTGAGCAATTCAAATTTCTTTTGAAATCAAGATGAATGAGAACAGTATGGACCTGCTTACAGGCGCACTTTCACGGCGAGCAGTTCGTGTTCAACACAGAGGGCAGACAAGCCTTTCCCCAAGGCGGCCTGACGTATACCAGGGAACCAGCCAGTGATGATCTCCGATCCGCTTCATATCAGCGCTCGTGAACTGAGAGGAAAACAATCGGTTCGTGCGACATTCAGACTCTCCGACGAGACCATAGAACTGCTGAAAACCGCAGCCGAACATTTAGGCGTCAAACAGAAATCACTGCTCGATCAACTCGTCGACAATCATCAGGTGTTGGCTCAGGTTGCCCTGGAGGGTCAGCGAACGGGAAAAAGCGACATGCCACGGCGTCAGAAGACCTTCGTCTTGAGCCGCAAGGCGTTGGCCATGCTCGATGAAATATCGGCCAAGCACGGGATCGCCCGTGATCTGCTTCTTGAATGTTCGGTGCAGCGCTTGACCCCGTTTGTCCAGGCGGAACAGGAAAAACAGAAAAACCGCGGTCAATTGTTTGTCGATATCACCACCTTTCTTGATACCAGTCGTTCCCTGTTGCAGAAGACGGAAGCCCTGCTGGACAGTGACGATCGAATGCGGCTGAAAATCGAAAAAATGGTTACTCAGGTTGAGAAAGCAATCGGCGAGATGGCCGCTCTGCTGCCGGTGAAGAAAGGCTGAACACGCTGTGCCGGGGGGGAGGCCGGTTGTCGCGGAGATGATCGGTTTTCGTCGCGTCCTCCGATCATCAGTGTTAGACCGGAGTTTCCGCCAACAGCAATTCGCTGACACTCAGGGAGCGGTGCTCGCCGGCTTGTAAATTGAGTTGATATTGATCCGGCGGAGCAAGTTCGGTTCCGTCAGGGGCGTGGGTGATCCTGACGCGTGGCCGGTCGATGCTCGGTCCGGTGGCGGTGACCAGCCCCTTTCTCCGGTCGGAGAGCCTCACCATGGTGCCGGGTGGGTAGAGACCGATCGCCGAGATGAAGGAGGCGAGCATTGCCGGGTGAAATCCGCCTTTGTCGCGCAGCATGATGCTATAGGCCATGTGCGGGGTGAGCGGTGGTTTGTAGGGTCGGGTAGCCGTCAGTGCCTCGAAGGCGTCGCAGATCTGCAGCAGAGAGGTGATCGGATGCCGCGCCGCCCATTCGGGTTGCCGGGGGTAGCCGGTTCCGTCATGGCGAATATGGTGCCCCCAGGCGGCGGCAATATCTAGGGTGGTGGTGTTTTTCTGGCCGATCAGGATCTCCGCGCCGATCCGGGAATGGGTCATGATGGCAGTGAACTCTTCTTTGTTGAGTTTGCCCGGTTTGTAGAGGATCTGTTCCGAGATCCTGCTCTTGCCGACATCGTGCAGCAGGCCGGCCGTACCGATGGCCAGCAGCATTTCGTCGCTCCACTTGAAGGAACTGGCCAGAAAGACGGCCAGCGCGGCGACCCGGACCGAATGACCGACCGTGTAGCTGTCGTAGTCCGGATAATGCACGTGCTGCATCATGTCGGAGAAGTGGGTTTTGGCGAAATGCAGCATATATTCGCTGACCGACCGGGTGTTGTCGATATCGATATCCTGGCCCAGTGCGACATCGTCGTGGGCCTGGGCGACCGAGTCGAAAAGTGCCTGGTAGATCAGCGTCGGTGAGTGCAGGAAATCGCCGGTGTCCTGTCCCTGCCAGACGGTTCGCTGGTCCCTGGTCAGCGGGCCGGAAGAGCCCATATAGTGATGGGCGATTTCGATATTGTAGATATCCTTGGCAACGAGCAATTCCCGGGCCTGCTTGATCGTTTCCACCGGTTGTTTGAGATCGATTGTCAGGTCGAGCAGGGCGCTGAATTCATTTTCCGATGTCTGGTCGGTAAAGGCAAAGCCGCCGCAGCGCAATTTGTCGGCAAACTGTACGAGTTGGCGGCCGACGATGCTCGGACCGATCAGGTTGCGTCCTTCGAAGACGAGGTTGTTGTCGATGATCCCGATGAACAGCTTGTTGATTTCGCTTTCCCGGCAGAACTCACGGAGTCGATCGACAAAGCCCTTGGCCAGCACACGAACTTTGGGGTGATCGGAAAAATAGAGGCGCCTGGTGGAAATCGACCGGCAGAGCAGGATCAGCAGATTGTTCAGTTTCTCGTACATATTCTTTCGAGCCGGGTCAACGGTGCCGTCTGCCTTCGGCCAGCGCCTGCTGGGCGACTTTGCGGCATTCCGACGGCCATTCGTGGATGAAGAGCAGTTTTCGTTCGCTGGCGATCTGTTCGAGAATCGCGTTTGTCTGCTCGGCCGGTAATTTCGCCAATACGCCGATGGTCTCCGGCAGCCAGGTTTCCGAGCGGCGCTCCTGGGGCAGGGCGGCCAGACCGTCGGCGATGATCCGGGCAGCAGCGGTCTTGAGCACCGGCGGTATCGACTTCTCCGGTGCCTGGCGCAGGTAGGAGTAGAGAAACAATTTGTGTTCCTGTTTGCTCAAGTCGAGCAGGCGGGTCACCGCCTTGATCAGCCATTCCGGAGGACGTCGGCGCAGGCCGCCGATGACTCGCTCGCCGACGTAGGAATCGATTTCAGTCTTGAGCAGAAAGGCAAAAAGCGGGTAACAATCGGTGGACAACCCGGGAAAGATGTCAGGGGCAATGGTGTTGTTCTGAAAGGCATCGAGCTCCTGCAAGTGTTCCAGGCCGGCGGCCATGTCGGCCGGGGAAAAACGTGCGGCAAAACGGCACAGTGCGACGTAGGCCTGCTCGTCCGCACTGCTGCCGCAGGCGAGCAGTTCATTGACCGCGTAGGGCCAGAGTCGTTTATTTTCTTCATTGTTGCAGCGGCGCGCCGTCAGCAGCAGCAGGTGCAGGGTCGTGGCATGCGGGGAGCGGCGCAGCGGTTCTGTCAGCAGGCGCATGGCGGAGGTGATGCGCGGGCTGCCTTCTTTGAGCAGATCGGAAAGTCCGCCGGAAAGAATGTTCCAGCTCTTTTCGGGAATCGGTCCGGCCAGGATTTCGCGGGTGAGTTGTTGCATCCGGGCCTGATTGGCCAAGCTCTGTTCATATCGGGTCAGTTGCAGGATGATCGATAACGTTTCCGGACTGGTTGAACCCTCCGGGATATTTTGCAGAATTTTCGGATGCAGTCGATGTTTGCTCGCGAAGAGCTGGATCTGCTCGGCGGAAAAATAGGGGGTATCAGGGAAGACGCGTTGCACCTGACCGCTGTCTGCTGCGATCGACTCCTCGTCCCCGGAAAACGGTTTCCTGATGATCGAGATCAGCAGATTAATCGTTTCACGGGAACTTTTATCCGTGGCTTCCCGCTCGAGTTTTTTTAAGATCGAGGCCAGTGCGTTGATGTTGGAATGAATGGTCTGCCGGTCTTTTTCATCGCCCGAGCCCTGTTGGTTGGCCCTGATGGTTCTGGCCAGCAGGCGGGCAACGTCGTCCCACGATGCATAAGGCAGTTCGGACAAAGCCACGTTGCTCTCGGTCAATCGCTGCGGCAGCGAGTCGAGCAGCGTCTTGCACTGCTGAATTTCTTCACCCGACAGGCCGTATTTGGACAAAGACTCGACAAACCCTTCCAGACTTTCCGCCGACTCGCCGGACTGATCGTCGGAGATCGAGGCATCTTTGCGGGCGAGAAATTCCTTGAGCGTGAGATTGATCGAGAGCGGCAGGTCGGTCACTTCGATCTGCTGAAATGTTCTGGCCTTGAGTACCTGGGAACGAAAGCGAAGCAGTTTCCTGATAAACAGGTGCAGCTCTTCGCTGGTTATTTCCCGGCTGATGCCGACGGTGACGATGCCCAGTCCCGTCATCAGCGTCTTGAATTCCTGGACAAACGGCAGATCTTTGGCCAGGACCAGGTCGGCGACCACCAGGCTCTGGCCATGCTCGGAGATGGCGACTTCCGGCTGGTCACCCGCCACCGCCTTGAGCAGCTTCAGAAAACGCTCAGTGGCCTTGTCGAGCGTAGCGTGGCCGCTCGGGTAATAGATGCCGATTTTGAACAACCGCTGCAGCGAATTCATAAATTCGTTGATGGTTGTCGGATCGGCCAGGTATCCTTCCTGTTGCTGCGAGGTCATCGAGTCACGAAATTCGAGATGACAGTGTATGCTGAACACCGGTTGGAAAAGGTATGGTTGTTTCTGATAATAACTATTATTTTGAAATATTGAAAGAAAGACTGAAACCAGGCGGCAGAAAAAGGGTGGAGAAAAAGGTTATCAGTTTGTCGGATACATGGTATTTCTCCGGCAGGTGGGGGCGATGTTAACAAACAACAGGAGTGGGAGATGAAAAAGGTCGTCAATCGAAAATGGGGAACGGCCGATTTTGTCGACGGATCGAGTGTAGAGGTCCGGTCTTGCATGGGGGGCACATGGAGATAGATAGGGAACGACAGGCGCAAGCGCTGGCAAAAGCCAAGGAGATTATTGCCGACCAGGAAAAAAAACGCGAGGCCGCCCGGGTCGAGAAGGGCGTGGTAATTTTCCTCCAAGGCAAGTTTGACATTTTGCGCAACGATGAACTTGTCGAAAACCTGGCTTCTTATATCCTCAACAAATATATTACCGAGGATCAGGACGGGGCGATCAGGATCCTGCAGAAACTCGGCAAGAGCCTGTGCTGGGACGATGTGACGATCCGGGAGAGATCCCTGATGGTGATCTCGGTGTTTACCGAGATCATCCTGGAAGAGGATTTCGACGAATTCCGGGAAGTGCTCGCCCGGCTTCTCGTCGACTGGTTGAAATATGAGACCGAGTATATCGCCGGTTTTGAAATCGTCTGTCTGCAATTGCAGAAGATTGTGCTGCGCATGCTGTATGCCGGACAATGGCATGAGCTGGAAAACCTGATCATCGTGCTGTATCAGATCAGTACCGGGGTGATCGTCAAAAACAACCTGATTCGCGGTATGACCGCAAAGGTCCATGAGAACCTGGCTGAACCGGACCTGCTCGACAAACTGGTCAACGTGTATCTCGATGAGAATGACGACCGCCGGCCGCTGGCCGAGAGCCTGCTCATTCATCTGGGGCGCCTCTCTGCCACGTTCCTGGTACAGAAACTGATTTACAGCAACAACAAGGAAGACCGTTTTACGCTCATCGATCTGATCCCCAAGGTCGGGGAGATCGGCATTCCGGTACTGGTCAAGTGCCTGAATGACGAACCGCCCTGGTTCGTCATCCGCAATATCATTCTGATCATCTCACGGCTTGGCGATCCCGGGCTGTTCGGGATTGTCGAGCCGTATTTGACCCACAACGACATCCGCGTGCAACAGCAGGTGGTCAATTGCATCGAGACACTGGGCGGCAAGTTGATGCGCAAACGCCTGGTTCAAGCCCTGATGAATATCAACGACGAACTGAAAGGGCAATTGATTGTGCAACTCGGGCAGTTTGAGGGCAACGATATCGGCAATGCCTTTCTTGACCTGCTGGCGCAACGGCATACCATTGCCAGCCATGTCCGCCACGATCTGCTTTTGAAACTCTGTGTCAAACTCAAATTTTTTCCGTCCCAGCGGGCCCTTGACGACCTCAAGGAACTGATTGGTGAGCGGCGCAACCGTTTTGGCGAAGCCGACAAAATCGTCCGTGCTGCCGCCACGTCGTATCAGGCCATTGAGATTAAGATGAAAGGCGATCTCTCGACCACGGAGGAGCAAGAACTTCCCCTGACCCTCAGCGAAGAATCATTGGCCGGGGCGGGACAGATCGCAGATGAGCTCGGCTCCCTCGAGGATGGGTTGGATGGTTTGGGTGCGCTCTTTTCCGAAAGTGAAATCGATGATATGGCGGCGGGATCGGAAATTGCCACGGTTTCCGAGACGAAACTGGATAGTCATGCGGCAGGCGGCGGCCAGGAGATGCCGTTTTACTCAAGCCAGGATCATCACCTGCTGGTTTGGAGCAAATTGTATGAACAAATGAGTACCGATGAGGTCAGCGACTTTTTTGCTCTGCTGAAGCCGGTGGCGTATCAGGCCAACGAGGAAATCGTCCATCAGGGCGATGCGGTAACCGACCTCTTCTTTATCGACAGCGGTTTTGCCGGCATCACCCATTTTGACGAAAACAGTGAAATCTTGTTGACCAGTTTGCAGACCGGTGACCTGATCGGCGCCGAGGGCTTTGTTCAGGGAGTCAACTGGTCGGTTTCACTGCTTGCTCAGACGGAACTGCAGGTACGGATTCTGGAACGGGACGCATTTGCCGAGCTGGCCGAAAAACATCCCGGTTTTGACGAAAAGATTCGGCATTATTGCAATCATTACGACGTCGTTCCGTATCTGATCAATATCAGCGACAACGACACGCAGCCGGCCATCGGCAGTGATCTTGAAGTCTGCTCGGTGTCGATACTGGTCGACGAGTCGGGAGAGCCGGTTGCCGATACGGTGCAGGGCTCTCTTCAATATGTTGCTCGCGGTGGCTACTGCTTTTCACTGCCCTTTGTCCATGAAGAAAACCCGGTGACGGTGCTGGGACGGCAGGTTTCTTCCGACATTGACTTGCCCGACGGCTCGCAGCGCCGCTGCTTCGGTGTCATCGCCGGAGCCGGTCAACACGATTGGAACGAGAAGATGATGTATCTCTATGTTAAATTTTATCACCCGCTGGAGAAAGCTGATTTTTCCTGCCGTCGATTGGAATTGATGTAACAGCGAATCGGCGCGGCAGCTTTCTCAGGAGTCGAATTGATCGGTAGTGATGAAATCGGTAACGGTGCGCGAACGCGATGGGTGGTGGGCGCCCGTTTCCCTGGAGAAGCGGGATGTATAGCAGGATGTCTGCGGCCGACTCCAGAAGTCGGTCCCGGCCTTGTTCTCGGGATGGCAGCACGATCCGGCTCCCCAGGTGTGATAAATGCACTCCACGCAACTGACTTCATCGCCGATGGTGATGATGTTTTCCTCGGCGTTGAAACATCGAGGACAAACAGGCGGCAGGTTGTTCCTGCCGGCGCGCTCGGTGAAGCGGGACGGGATATCAACGTGGTTACACTGTTTACATTTGAAAAAGGGCATTGTGTTGCTCGAGTCAGCGTTGAGTGCACCATGGCAAAAGGACGCAAGAGCCACAAGGATAGCAGAAGGGCGAACGGCTTTCCATAGGTAGAAATACCCATTTTTGCGCTTTTATCTGCAGGCTTCTTTGAATAGTCCGATGGTCGTTCAATGCAGCGATAGGGGGCAAAGCCAGCTCTCGGCGCGTCCTGAAGGTGATGCGGGGATGGGCGTAATGAAAATCAGAGACGGGCTGGGCACATGGATCAGGCCACATGGATCAGGCCACATGGTCAGCCCGTGATTGCCGGCGGAACGTGATGGCGGACAGCAGGGAGGCATCGATGAAAATGGAAAAAAGTGACAAAGTGATCGGCGAGCGGCTGATCAAGGCGCTGAAAGATCCCCAGCATAGTGACAGCCAGGAGAGCTTTGCCAAGGCATTGGAGTTGACCAGGGCCTATGCCGGGTCAGGAGCGGTCACTCATTACGGGGCGGTGGCCAGGCTTTTCTATGACCTGTTTGAGATGTTTGAGACTGGGCGGGATCCACGGGAAAAATGAGAAAACGGCAGGGCGACGGTCTCAGCTGCGGAAAGGGGGACGGCGCCGTAGGTGGGTCGAGAGACTTTCCAGGTTGTCGCAGTTTTCGATAACCGTGCTGAGGTACTTGATATTATTTTCTATATTCTCTTCGTATAGATCTTTGTCGATATTCCAGCGATGTTGGAAATGAACCCGCATCGCTCGCGCGACATTTCCTAATTCACTGCGCAGCCGCTCGATAATGACCTGGTGAAAGTTGGCGGTATCATTCATCAGATCAAAGGCGCTGTCGTAGTGATTGAGGCCTCCGGCCCGGTGTTCCTGAAAGAGAAACGGCAATTGTTCCAGATAATATCGATCCGCCATCTGGGCGAGAATGTCGGCGGTCCCGAGGACCTGGCCGGCACACTTGGTTTCCGGGGAGCCGAACTCGATCGATTCGATGCCCAGGGCAAGGTTGGTGCAGCGAATCATCGATGCGCAATCGAGTCGCATCGCGTCGTCGAAACTGTAGGACTCAAGATATTTGAACAGGGAGCTGATGGAGCGGGCCTCATGGTATTGGGTGAACTCGGCACCGGTATCGGCGGTATCAAAAGAGCGCAACAACAGGCCGGTGTCGTGGAAATAGGCGCTGAGCACCCCTTTGATGATGATCTCTTCGGAGAAATGGTGTCCTTCCAGAGTGAGGCCGTGAAAGAGTCGGGCGGTTGCCAGGACGACGCCGAAGGTATGGCGAAGGTTGTGATATTTATTGCCGTTTTCCCGAAACCCGGGATAGTATCCGGAGAAGATGTCCTGGATATCATGATGGAAGGTCAGTATCGTGTCCTGGTCAACCGATGGATTGATCAGCGTCACCAGCGCAAGGATTTCATCGACCGGATCGGGCGTGGCACCGCTTTCAAAAATCCGGTGCAAACGAAAGGTTGTGTCCTGCTGTGAAGCATTCATGATGATGCCGCTGTTTCGAGGTCATACGGGTCCGATGATCCGAGCCTGTACCGCCTTTGTCCGTCCTCAACGAGAGACGACCGAGGTGGACGGGGGCAACGGTTACCGGTCATAAGAGCTTCTTTATACTTATAGTTCACAAAAAAACAAGGTTTTCTTGCCGACGGCGGCGGAAGAGAAAGTGACTGATTACCAAAATGTAGTTGGACATTGCCGGCAAAGGCGGCTACAATACCTGTCAGGGGTGAGGAAACTAACTAATTGGTATCCGTTGATATTGTATGGATTGGCGAGACGACGGCACGGCGATAATCCTGGTGGTGGACGACGACGACCTGGTTTTGAAGACACTCAATGCCTTGGTGTCGTCGCTTGGCTATCGTTGCCTCTGCGCTGCGGATGGTGTTGAAGCCGCCGAAATTTTGAAAAAAACCAAGTGCGATATCGTTCTCTCCGACCTGATGATGCCAAACATGGACGGCATCGAACTTCTCAAGCATATCATCCGCCATCACTCCGACACAGACGTTATCATCGCCACCGGTTATAGCGAAAAGGCCAGCTACGCCGACGTTATCCGGGCCGGTGCCCTCGATTTTATCAAAAAGCCGATCGACCAGGCCGAGCTTGAGGCGAAGCTGGCCAGAGCCCTGCGTGAGCGGCATATGATCCGCAAGCTGGAAGCTCTGTCCATGTGCGATGGCCTCACATCCCTGCTCAACCGGCGGGCTTTCACCCTGCGTTTTCCGCGCGAAGTCGAACGGGCGTTTCGTCAGAACTATTCGTTATTCCTCGCCATTATCGATATCGATAATTTCAAGGAGTACAATGATTCACATGGTCACGACGAAGGCGACAACGTATTGATCTCGCTGGCCGACACGATGAAGATCTGTACTCGCGACAGTGTCGATCTCTGTTTTCGCCTCGGTGGTGACGAGTTTGCCGTGTTGTTGCCGCAAACCACCGCGACCCAGGCCACCGAAATCGTGCAGCGGATTCTGCTCAGATTCGTGGAAAGCGATTTTGACGGAACGACGCTGTCGATCGGCATCGTCTCCTGCATCAGGGACAAATCGGCCACTATCGCCGAAGATATTGCCGTGATGCAGAAAAGAGCGGATCAGGCCATGTATGATGCCAAGCATTCCGGCAAGAATTGCGTGGTCTGCCGGATCTGAATCCCCGCTAACCGTCCGCCGCTCTCAGCCGCCGCAGCCGGCCAGTGCGTCTTTATGAAAACTGCGATCGGGCGGTACCGGATAATCGGCGTTGAAGCAGGCCAGGCAAAAATCCTGCATGGTCATGCCGGTGGCGGCGACCATTCCTTCCAGGCTCAGATAGTAGAGCGAATCCAGACCGAGATAATCGGCGATCGCCGAAACGTCATTGCCGGCGGCGATCAGTTCCTTGGTTGACGGGAAGTCGATACCGTAATAACAGGGATGCCGGGTCGGCGGGCAACTGACCAGCATGTGCACTTCTTTGGCCCCGGCATTGCGCAGCGAGCGGACCCGGCTCTTGCCCGTCGTTCCCCTGATGATGGAATCTTCGATAATGATGACCCGTTTGCCGGCCAGAAAGGAGCGCACCGGGTTGAGTTTGACGCGTACGGTGAAGTCGCGCATCGACTGGGTCGGTTGGATAAAGGTGCGGCCGACGTAATGGTTGCGGATCATCGCGAATTCCAGCGGGATTCCGGATTCCTGGGAGTAGCCGATGGCCGCGTAGTTGCCGGAATCGGGAAAGGGCATCACGAAATCTCCGTCGATGCGGCATTCGCGGGCCAGCATCTGGCCCATGCGCTTTCTCGTCTGGTACACATTGATGCCGAAGATGTCCGAATCCGGCCGTGCAAAGTAGACGCTTTCAAAAATGCAGAAACTGCTTCGCCTGGCCGGCCACGGATAGATCGAGTGCTGCGTGCCGTCTTTGCAGATGAGAACTTCACCCGGGGCGATGTCGCGGAGATAGACGGCCTCTACCAAATCGAGCGCGCAGGTCTCGGAGGCGACGATATAGCCGCCGTTGGGCAGTTTGCCGAGGCAGAGCGGCCGAAAGCCGTTCGGGTCGCGGACGGCGATCAGCGTGTCCTGACTCATCATCACCATGGAAAAGGCGCCTTTGAGCTGGGTCAGCGTTTGTTTCAAGGCCTCTTCGAACGAGTTGTCCGAGGCGTGCGCCATCAGGTGCAGGACGACTTCACTGTCCATGGTGGTCTGGAAAATCGAGCCGCGCATTTCCAACTCTCGGCGCAATTCGACGGAGTTGACCAGGTTGCCGTTATGGGCGATGGCCAGCGAGGTGCCTTTGTGCGTCGCCAGCAGCGGCTGGGTATTGATGATATTGGAGGCACCGGTGGTCGAATAACGGACGTGGCCGATGGCGATGTCGCCGGCCAGCTTGCTCAATATCTCTTCGGAAAAGACCTCCGGGACCAGCCCCATGTTCTTGTGAATGAAGACCTGTTCGCCGTTGGAGGTGACGATGCCGGCACTTTCCTGGCCGCGGTGCTGTAGTGCGTACAGCCCGAAATAGGCGAACTTGGCCGCGTCGTGATGATCGTAAATACCGCAGACGCCGCATTCATGGGTGGGGCGGAGAGAATCGACGGCGGGGCCGGGGAGTGCTGGGATCTGGGTGATCATGTGATGCCTGCGGCTGGTTGAGGAGTCGGAAGTCCGTCCGGGCCGGCGGCCGATGGAGGCGACCAGCCCCGCTATGGCTGCCGGAAAAACGGAAGGCACAAAGAAGCAAGCGTCTTTGTGCCTTGATCTTCGGTTGATCGACTTTGTTTAAATCAAACGTGGCACAAATTCAACAACAAAGCTGAGCCGTCCGAGGTGCCGGACATTCATTCGGTGACAATGGCATAGAGCAATTCGGTTAATCTGACCATATCGTTGAGATCGAGACATTCATCGGTGGTATGCACCTCGTTCATGCCGGTTGCCAGGATGGCGGTTGCCAGGCCGAAGCTGTTGAAAATATTGGCGTCACTGCCGCCGCCGCCGATGACGAAAGAGAGTGGGCGATCCAGCTTTCGGGCGGCTACGCGTGCCGTTTCGAGGACCTGGTCCGTTTCATCCAATCGCATGGCCGGATAATCCGATTCCACGGTAAAGGTGACGGTGGGACGCCGGGCGCCCGATTCCGGGGGAATCGGCCAGTCGGCCGCGGTATCGACGAAATGACGCCGCATTTCCTCGGTATAGTCATCGAGCTTGGTCATCGAGTGACTGCGTACTTCCCCTTTCAGATAGAGGTGTTCCGGGACGATGTTGGTGGCGACGCCGCCCTCGATGACACCGATATTGGCCGTTGATTCGTCATCGACCCGGCCGATTCGCAGTTTGGTGATGGCGTGGGCGGCGATCAGCAGCGCGTTGACGCCGGCCTCGGGATTAAGCCCGGCGTGGGAGGCGGTGCCGTGGATGTCGATCCTGATTTTGTTGGCGGCCGGTGCGGCGACGATGATTTTATCGATGCCGGTCGAATCGAGGGCGTAGCCGAACGTGGCTTTGAGTTGCTGGTAATCCAGGGACTTGGCCCCGAGCAGGCCGATTTCTTCGCAGGTGGTGAAGACCAGCTCGATGGTGCGATGGGTGATTTTGTTTTCCTTGAGCAGGGTGACCAGTTCGATGAGCGGAGCGATGCCGGACTTGTCGTCACCGCCGAGAACCGTATCGCCTTTGCTGGTAAAGATATCGCCGTCACGTTTGACCTGGACGTTATGGCCCGGGTTGACCGTGTCCATGTGACAAGCGAAAAAGATCGGCGGGGCCTGGGTCGACCCGGTAAAGCGAACGATCAGGTTGCCGGTATCGGACTCGGTTGTCGCGGCAGAGTCGTCTACATGGATAAAATCGGCACCCAGCGCGGCAAACGTCTGGCGCAGGTAATCCACTACCTGTTTTTCTTCGCGTGAGGGACTGCTGGTCTCGCACAGCGTGGTAAAAGAGTCGGCAAGTCGTTCTTTATTGACGGTGATGCTCATAGCAGGAGTTCCTTATCGGCAGAGTTTCTGCAACAATACCACGGCGTGACAGCAGATTCCCTCTCCTCTGCCGGTGAATCCCATACGTTCTGTGGTTGTTGCCTTGATGTTGATGCAATCGGTGGCGCAGCGGCAGTGCCCGGCCAGGGTGTCGCGCATCTGCCCGATGGCGGGTGCGAGTTTCGGGGCCTGACAGACAATGGTCAGGTCTCCATTGACGAGTTCGAAAGAGCGGCTTGCAGCCGCCTCCATGACCCGGTCGAGCAGATTCAGCGAGAGGATATCTTTAAACGCCGGATCGCTATCCGGAAAATGGCGGCCGATATCGCCCAGGCCCAGTGCCCCGAGCAGCGCGTCGCACAGCGCGTGGGTCACGACGTCGGCATCGGAGTGGCCGTCCAGGCCGAGATGATAGTCGATCTCGACGCCGCCGAGAACCAGGCGCCGCCCCTCGACGAAGCGATGGGCATCGAATCCGTGTCCGATGCGCATCGGTGGAGTCTGGGTTGTCATGATCGATTCCGCCAGCTGCAGATCTTCCGGCCCGGTGATTTTGGTGTTGCTTTCCTCGCCGTACACCAGCCGGACCGGGATACCCGCCTGCTCGAGCAGCGATGCCTCGTCGGTGACGTCCCGGCCGGCCAGCCTGTCGAAGGCCTCGGCCAGCAGGTGTTTGCGGGCGCCCTGCGGGGTCTGGGCCAGCCACAGGGAGCTGCGGTCGACCGTTGCCTTGATCAACAGCTCAGCGTCACCGCGTTTGACCGTATCCTTGACCGGGACGGCGGCGATGGCGGCGCCGGAGGCGACAATTTCCCGGTAACAGCGCTCGACAAGCTGCGACGACACGAGCGGCCGGGCCCCGTCATGCACGAGGACAATGTCGATCCCGTCGGCCACTTCGGCGAGTCCGCATAAAACCGAGTCCTGCCGCCGGCGCCCGCCGGCCACGATGGTGGCGGTCGGCCCGTTCAGGCCGTGCTCGGCCAACAGGGCAGCAGTCTGGTCGACCCGGTCCGCCGGGACGACGACAATGATCTGGCCGATGAACGGGCAGCGGGTAAACGGAATGATGCTGCGAACGAGAATCGGCGTGCCGGCCAGGCTCAGGTATTGCTTGGGTACGGCCGCGCGCATCCGGGAGCCGCTGCCCGCGGCGACAATGATAACCGCAGCGTGTTGCTTCATGAAACGTCGGGAACCGTAGTGTGGAGAGCCTTCAAAGGCGGAGCGGGCTATAAGCCGAATTCTGTTCCCGCAAGGGTCATGATCATTTGACTGGGATGCCGGTCACCCGACACCTCGTGCAACCTACCCGGAGATCTCGGACGGGCCGCCCTCAAGCATCTCCCTATTTGGTCTTGCTCCGGATGGGGTTTGCCGTGCCTTCCCTGTCACCAGGGAAGCGGTGAGCTCTTACCTCGCCGTTTCACCCTTACCCGATCGCTCGGGCGGTTTGTTTTCTGTGGCACTTTCCGCCGGTCACCCGGCGTTCGCGTTACGAACCATCCTGCCCGGTGGAGTTCGGACTTTCCTCTCCGGCACTGAGGCCGGAGCGATCATGCACCCGCTCCAACATCAAATGTAGTTCTTCTTGCCGGAAGATGGAAGGGAAAACCGGAATTAATTGTCCTCGGCCTGATGATACAGCAGCCGTTGGCAGGACGGGCATTCCAGCACCTGGTCTCCCTTGAGCAGCCGGTTGAACTGTTGCGGCGGCAGGTTCATGAAACAGCCCTGACAGACACCGCCCACAACGTTGACAATGGCCAGGCCGTTGCGCCGGGACCTGAGCAGTTCGTATTTACGAATCATCGAGCCATTGATCGCCTCGGCCTGTTTTTCCCGTTTGCCTTGTTTCGTCTTCCGCCCCTTGTTTAAATCATCGATGGCGGTGCGAACCTTTTCCCTGGCCTCTTCGACCAGGGCTTTTTCGGCTTTGAGCAGGTTTTTGTCTTCGGTTGAGGCGGCCACCAGCTTTTCCACCTCTTCCATAATGCCAACGATCTTGTCCTCGTTTTCCTTGGCGCTCTTTTTGGCGTCCTCGATCTCCTTGAGCAGCGCGGTCTGCTCCCGGCTGGTCTGGACCTGCATCATCTTCGATTGCCGCTCTTTGACGTGGGCGATCTTGTCGGACATCTCATCTTCCAGCGTGCGCCGCTCCTTCTCGAGCTCGCTTATCCGCTCTTCCTGCTCTTTGATCCGGTTTTCCCGTTCGGCCATTTCGGAAATGCGTTGATCGAGCTCTTCCTGTTCCGCCTTGATTTTGTCGTCGATCTGATCGATCTTCAGGTCGATGTGCTGTAGTGCAACCAGTTGTTCTATGAGTTCGTTCAAGATGCTTCTCCTGTGGGTTAGTGGTTGTCTTGAATCGTTTTCTGCATCCGGACAAACGGATGTTTTTCGGTCGTGGTTTCATGGACGGTCACCTGCCATTCCCGCTGACGAAACGCGTCGCGCAGGCTTCGAGCGAACTGCTGGACGACTGGCTTTTCGGTGGCGAAGTGGGTGCCGTCGATTACGCAAAAGCCGCATGCTTCGGCCCAGCGCGCGGTGTGATGCTTGATTTCCGCCGATAGATAGAGATCGGCTCCGCGTCGGAGCGCCTGCTCGGCCAGATCGGAGCCGCTGCCGCCGCAGAGTGCCACCGTCTGGACCAGTTGCGGCAACGGACCGGCAGTATCGCAGGAGGGCAGGTCAAGCATCTCGAGAACGCGGGCGATAAAATCACTGCCCTTGATCGGTTTGGCATAACGGCCGATCCGCCCCATACCCATACCATCGGCTCCGGCATGTTCGGCGGGGATGAGCGGAACGAGGTCGATCAGGCCGAGACGCTCCGCCAGAGCGTCGTTGACGCCGCGTTCGGCGCTGTCGAGATTGGTGTGACAGGCCACAACCGTCAGTCGGGCGTTCAGGGCCTTTTCCAGGAAAATCCCGGTCGGGTCCGCCGTGTTGATGCTGAGCAGGGGTTTGAAGAGTGCCGGGTGGTGGGTGATCACCGTGTCGGCGCCGAGGCTGATCGCCTCATCGAGGAGCTGGCTGGTCGGGTCGAGAGCAACCAGAATGGAAGTGACGCTTCGGTTTCGATCACCGACCAGCAGGCCGACGTTATCCCAGGATTCGGCGACACCAAACGGGGCGATCCCGTCGAGGCAGGTGATGATATCAGCTACGGTAACCGGCATGAATCACGTTGACAACAGGTGGAAAACCATAAAAAAAAGGTACATCCCGGGTCGGGGTGTACCTTGTGTTCTGCTCCGTCCAAGAGCCCTGTGTTGCTCCTGTCCGGCCGCTCTTTATCGGGAAGGGGGTAATCGATGCCCCTTGTTGTCTGCGTTTCGTTTTCTTCGTTTTCAAGATCATGTCGCGGGACTGATCGTTTCCAGTGGTGGGCGCAGTAGGATTCGAACCTACGACCGACCGGTTATGAGCCGGTGGCTCTAGCCAGCTGAGCTATGCGCCCTGCCGGGCAGTCAAACTTTCTATTTAAAATGATGATCCGATAAAAGTCAACAAAAAACCAATCTCGACCGGCAGGGCAGGCAGGTCGCCGGAAAGCAGCAGGACGGAGCAGATTTTATCGATCCGGAGGTCCGCTGAGCGTTGCCGTCCTTGCCCGAGATGGGAAGGATGGCTATTATTGCAGGTATTCGTCTGTTTCCCATCCATTTAACCTGGTTTTTCAACATCGTGATCTACGCCAACCTGCTGGTTTTTCTGACCGCCATTTTCCTCTTTTCCGTCGCTTCCGTGCCGGAAACTCCGGCCGTATCGCCGCTTGAATTTCTGGTGATTTTTCTCGGCAGCGTCGGCTTGTACGGCATCATCGCCCGACGAACATTCAGAAGCGCCGGCACCCGCAGTTCCAGCGGCTACTTCCGCGCGGAAAAACGGCTCTCCATCCTGGCACTGGTGGTGTTCGCGGTGCTGCTGTATTTCGGCGAAGTCAAATATTACCTGTCATTTTTAGCGTTTGGCGACCGCTTTCCAGGGTTGCTCAATGTCGGCGGCCTGGTCTTGTTTCTGCTGTTGCTCTCCTTGCTCTGGCTGGCCGGCCGACGGAGTTACGGCCAGGTGTTCGCCAGGCGCTATGGACGCGGCGCGTTTATCGCGGCCAACATCAAAGCCAATCTACCGATTGTGTTGCCGTGGGTCGCCCTTTCCCTGGTGTACGACCTGGTGGCGCTCGTTCCGTCCCCCAGGGTGCAGCAGCTGGTCGAATCGCCGTGGGGCGATGTACTCTTTTTCGCACTGTTTCTGGTGCTCGTTGTGATCTTTTTTCCGCCGCTGGTGCGCCGGCTCTGGGGCTGCACGAAGATGCCGGACAGCCCGTTGCTCAGGCACTTGCAAACTTTTTGCCGGCGGCAGAATTTTCATGCCGATATCTATATCTGGCCGCTGTTCGAGGGCCGGGTACTGACCGCTGCGGTGATGGGCATCGTTCCCGGTTTGCGCTATATCCTGTTGACGCCGGCGATTATCGAGACGATGAGCGAGCCTGAGCTCGAAGCGGTGATGGCCCATGAGATCGGCCATGTCAAGAAGAAACACCTGCTGCTCTATGTCTTGCTGATCGGCGGCTTCAGTGCCATGGCCGGTTTTCTTGCCGAACCGATGCTTTTCTACCTGCTCTCCCATGATGCTGTCTATCACCTGATGAGCAAGGATATCGTCCGTCCCGAGACGATCATCGCCGTGATCGGCGGAGTGCCGCTGCTGCTGTTGCTATTGTTTTATTTTCGTTTCGTCTTCGGTTATTTCATCCGCAACTTCGAGCGTCAGGCCGATCTCTACGTGTTTCAGGTGCTGGGCAACGGCCGGGCCCTGGTGGCCGCGTTTGAAAAAATCGTCTGGGCCAGCGGTCAGCCGAGAGAGCAACCGAACTGGCACCACTTCGGCATCGGCGAGCGCATCGCCCACCTGGAGCTGTGCGAGCGGGAGCCGCAGTGGATTGCCCGGCAGGATCGCAAGGTCGGCCGCAGCCTGATCGTCTATATCCTGCTCCTCGTTTCGGTGGTCGGCCTGGCCAGCCAGGTGTCGACCGAGCAGCTGGCCAGGAACTACGAAGCGAAATACATCGAAATGGTGTTGATGCGGGATATGGAAGGCATCGAGGACCAGGCCCTGTGGTACCGGCTGCTCGGAGATCTATTGTTCAACCGCAAGCTGGAGAAGAAGGCGCTGGTCGCCTATAACAAGGCCCTGGAACTGGAGCGGGATGATCCGGAACTGCTCAACAATCTGGCCTGGCTGCTGCTCACCGGCAGCGACCCGGCGCTGCGCGACCCGGCACGGGCCTTGCGGCTGGCACAGCAGGCCGCCCGCCTCCAGCCGCGGCCGCATATTCTCGACACCCTGGCCACCGCTTATTGGGCCAACGGCAAGATGGATCAGGCGATTGCCGTCGAGCGCCAGGCCCTGCTCGGCGATCCGCAACAGGCCGAGTTCTATCGCCGTCAGTTGGAACGGTTTCAGACAGAGCGCTATCACGACGGCAATTCGATCATGGAAAAAGAGGAGGAGTAGCGATTATGCCGTTTCTTGGCGCCCATGAATCGGTCAGCGGCGGTCTGCACCTGGCCTTTCAGCGCATCGAGCAGGTCGGCGGACAGTCGCTGCAGATCTTTACCCGCAACCAGCGACAGTGGCGCCACAAGCCGCTGGACAGCGAGGAAATCGAGCAGTTTCGCCAAGCCCGGAAACGGCACCCGGAGATGATCGTCGCCTCCCACGGCTCGTATCTGATCAATCTCGCCGCGGCAGATCGGGAGCTGCGGCGCAAGTCGATCGATGCGTTTGCCGAGGAACTGCGGCGCTGCGAGTTGCTGGAGCTGCCCTATGTGGTGCTCCACCCGGGTTCGCACGGCGGCGACGGGATCGAGTCCGGACTGGCACGGTTTGTCTCAGCCCTCGACGAAGCGCTGGCCGCTGCCGCTTCGTCCTCGACCATGGTCCTCGTGGAAACGACGGCCGGCCAGGGCACCGGTCTCGGCGGGACGTTCGAGGAGTTGGCCGCGATCAGAAGGCAATCGGCGAACAGTGGGCGGATCGGGGTCTGTTTCGATACCTGTCATGTCTTTGCCGCCGGGTATGATTTTCGCGATGAGGGCAGCTACCGGGCGATGATGGATGAGTTCGACCGGCTGGTCGGCCTGCGCCACCTCCACCTCTTTCACCTCAACGATTCGAAGAAGCCGCTGGGCGGCAGAGTGGATCGGCACGAGCATATCGGCGCCGGCCATATCGGCCGGGAAGGCTTTCGCCTGCTGCTCAATGATGCCCGGTTTGCCGCTCACGCGATGCTCCTGGAGACCCCGAAAAGCGAGGACCTCCGGGAAGATATCGACAATCTCGCGACGCTGCGCGGCCTGCTTGGTCGGTGAGATCATGGAGGTGGTGAAAGAACCTTGCGAAAATCAAGAGAAAAGTGGACAATGCGCCCTTGTTGAAGCACGTGACGTATCGGCACGCAAGGAGATGCAATGAAGATTCTGTACAGTGAGGCCCTGCTTGATCTGCTGGTCAAGCGCAGGGTCATGACCAATGAGCAGCGCACCTTCGTCAGTCTGGAGAAGGGGAAACAGCGTCAGAAGCTGATGAAGCTGCATGGCGGCGGTGACCCGCTCGACCGTAACTTTCCGGACCTGATCGATATCATCGTTTCCTATAACCTGCAGAAACCGGGGGCAGACGATGAGGTGATCGATGAGGAAACGATCATGCGGGCCGTGGCCAAGGAGTTCAAGCTGCCCTTCAAGAAGCTCGACCCGCTCGAGCTCGATATGAATATCGTCACCAAGACGATCCCGAAGAATTTTGCCATCAGCCATCTCCTGCTGCCGTTCAACGTGGCCGACGGTGTGCTCGAAGTGGCCGTCTACCACCCGGACTCCCAGACGGTCCTCA
This sequence comes from uncultured Desulfofustis sp., assembly GCA_964620665.1. Taxonomy (GTDB): domain Bacteria; phylum Desulfobacterota; class Desulfobulbia; order Desulfobulbales; family Desulfocapsaceae; genus Desulfofustis. The sequence continues at coordinate 31,137 of CAZUJZ010000007.1, forward strand.
ACGACATCGAGCAGGCCAACCAGGTCAAGACCCGGCCTTATATCGCCACCAAGGCGGAAATAAAACGGATCCTCGCCGAATTTTTCGGTTTCCAGAGCTCGATCAGTGCCGCCGAGGACCAGTTCGGCTCGTCGCAGGGAACGTCCTCGGTCGATATCGGCAATCTTGAGCGCTATGTCAAGATCAGCTCCAAAGGCATCACCTCGTCCGATCAGCATATCAAGAATGCGGTCAACCATATCTTCAACTACGCGCTGGAGCAGCGGGCCAGTGACATCCACCTCGAGCCGAAACGGGAAATCTGCATGGTTCGCTTTCGGATCGACGGCGTACTGCACACCATCTACAAATTGCCCAAGGCCGTCCACTCGGCCCTGGTGTCCCGGATCAAGTTCCTCTCCCGGCTCGATATTGCCGAAAAGCGGCGGCCGCAGGACGGCCGCATCAAAGTCGGCACCGCGAGCGGCAAGGATATCGAAATCAGGGTCTCGACGGTGCCGGTGTCTTTTGGAGAAAAAATCGTTCTGCGAATCCTCGATCCCGATGTGATTTTCCAATCGGTGGAAGAGCTCGGTTTTTCCAAGCGCGACTTCACCGTTTTCTCCTCGTTCATGAGCGCTCCGCACGGCATCATGCTGGTCACCGGTCCGACCGGCAGCGGTAAGTCGACCACGCTCTATTCGGCACTGAAGACCATTGCCACCCCGGAGATCAACCTGGTGACGGTGGAAGATCCGGTCGAGATGGTCTACGAAGAATTCAACCAGATCGCCGTCCAGCCACTGATCGACGTGACGTTTTCGACCATCCTGCGCAATATCCTGCGCCAGGATCCCGATGTCATCATGATCGGTGAGATCCGCGACTACGACACCGCCGCCCATGCCGTCCAGGCGGCCATGACCGGGCATCTGGTCTTCTCGACCCTGCATACCAACGATGCCGTTTCCTCCATCATCCGTCTGCGCGACCTCGGTCTCGAGTCGTTTCTGATCGGCTCGACCCTGCTTGGCGCCATGGCCCAGCGGCTGGTCAAGAAGATCTGCGCGAATTGCAGTGAAGAATTCGAAATCGAAGCGGAAACACTCTACAAGATGGGCTTCCCGGTGACCGGTAAAGTGCCGCTGACCCTGAAGCGGGGCACCGGCTGTCGGGAGTGCCGCGGTACCGGCTACAAAGGGCGGTGCGGCGTCTTCGAGATCTTCCCGCTGTCCAACCAGCTCAAGATGATGATCGCCGACGGCAAGACCACCGAGGAGATGCGTCAGGTTGCCATTCGCGAGGGAATGACTACTTTACGCGAGGACGCCTGGAAAAAAGTCCGGGCCGGTATCACCACCTACGAGGAAGCCATCAGGGTCACCGCCGAATAGCCGGACGGCCAGGACACAGACACACGCAATGAGCATCAAGATTGTCGCCCGCAACAAGAAGGCCTATCACAACTACCACATCGACTCGAATCTCGAGGCCGGCATGGTGCTCAGCGGCCCGGAGGTCAAGTCCCTGCGGGCCGGCAAGGCAAACATCAAGGACGGCTATGTGAAGATCAGCGACCGCGGCGAGGCCATTTTGCACAATGTCCACATATCGGTCTACAGCCACGCCACGCACAACCCGAACGACCCGCTCAGGACCCGCAAGCTGCTCCTGCACAAGCGGGAACTTCGCAAACTGATCGGCAAACTCCGGGAGAAAGGCCTTGCTTTGATACCACTCAAGATATACTTTAATGAAAAGGGCAAGGCCAAAGTTGAACTCGGCTTGGCCCGCGGTAAACGAGAGTACGACAAGCGGGCGGCACTCAAGGAAAAGCAGTCCGATCGCGAGATCGAACGCGCCATGCGCCACAACCGCTGACCGCAAAACAAAAACAGCTAACAAGACGACAAGGTAAAACCAACAACACCAACAACACCAACAACATTTCAAAAAAAAGAGGGGGGCGAAACGGATTCGACGGGGATGTGTAAGCTCACTGTTGCATGCCGAGCTTCTACTGGCTCGTAAAACTGGTAGAACTTAAATATAATCGCAGACGATTATAACTACGCAGTAGCAGCTTAATAGCTGTCATACTGCCGTCCCACCGGCTTTCGCCCGTAAGGCCGGATTCGGGGCGTCGACTCAACGGGCTGGTTCCCAGGCGGCTGCCTGTCCACCGGGGAACGAGATCCAACAGGCTGGCACCGGGAAATCTATGTTCCGACTGAGTTCCCGAGGCGAGATCAAAGCACGGAACTAAGCATGTAGATACGGGAGGGGAGCATTTCCGGACGCGGGTTCGACTCCCGCCGCCTCCACCATTTTTAAAAATTTTATAAACAAAATCAACAATTTGTAAAGCATAAAAAATCCGAGGTTCGACACTTTTGTCGAACTGGTACATCAGGTGGTCCATTAGT
>CAZUJZ010000008.1:0-18869 GCA_964620665.1 uncultured Desulfofustis sp.
GTGTTCGTTGGCATCTTCTTAGCTGTACGGCAAGAGAATTCCGATTGCTTCAGGCGCCCGAGGTGGTTCAATGTGGAGTTTGGGCGGGCCTGGAAAATCATGCAGACATGGTGTCTACAAGATATATCGCTTTTCTGTTATCTTGTCCAGTCGATAGCGGGTACACACAACCCGATCCCGCTGGAACAATCTGGTACCTCGACCAGCCCATCCGATCACGATGCCGATTTTCATTGTTCGTTACGGCTCATAGTCATAGGGGGAAGGGAAAGGCTGGTTCCGTGGCAACAAAATACTTGATTCGTTAGCCCAGGATTGTAAAGTGGATTTTGTCGACATAATGTCGTCAACTCTTGAAACCAAACAACCGGTGGCGCTTTGGTCGCGCCTGCTTGTGGTCTGAGGCAAAAATTCTATTGATTCAACGTAGCCATCGGTCATTGACTGTGGTAAAAAAAGCGGTGGACAGTGGGGGCAAAATATCGACAACACGCGGTGCCGTTTGATACCGTGTTGGCATTCTGCAAACCGGCTATCCCCCGGTTCTTCCCGTTAAAAGCTCCTGTTCCGGCCGGTAGTTGCCGTTCGTAGCCAACTCCTGCCGTACAGGGTTTTGGTGTGGGGTACATCGTTTGTATTTGTGGCCCATTGCTTGATAAACCACAGATAAGGAGGAGCCTAAAAAAAGATCGGATTCAAGATCAGGTAGGAGCTAATCCTTGTAATCTCAACAAAAAGGAGAGTGTAACATGTTAAAGAAACTGAAACCTTTCGTAAGTCTTGCTTTGGCTGGTTCGCTTCTGGCTTTCGGCGGCAACGCAGCCTTCGCTGAACCGGAGATGATTCTGAAATTTGCCGGACAAAACGCAGTGGATCATCCGGCAACAGACATGATGCATAAAATTGCCAAGGAGGTCGGTGAAAGGACGGACGGACGCATCGAGATCAAAGTCTTTCCCGCCAACCAGCTCGGCGATTACACCCTGGTCTATGAAGAGCAGATTCGCGGAACCGTCGACATGTCTTGTATTTCAGTTCCGAGTCAGTTTGATCCGCGGATGGAATTGATCTACATTAACGGCTACGTCAGCGACTACGAGGATGCAAAAAAAGTTTTTGCCCAAGATGGCTGGCTCTTCAAAAAAATGGACGAATTCAACGAACGGCTCGGCGTCAAGCTCCTGGGCTTTTATGTTGAAGGCATGATTGGAACCGGAACCACCAAACCGGCAAACGAGCCCCTTGCGCCCGGCGTGGACAAAGGTGTTCTTATCCGGGTTCCGAATATGGACGTTTATAACCTCGCGGCTCAAGCTATGGGCTATAGAACCCAGACCATTCCCTATGCCGACGTGTATCAGGCCATTCAGACAGGCGTCGTCAACGGCGTCAACGGCTATCCGGTCGCTGCTGCTTACACCGCCCTTGGCGATGTTCTGGAACACTGGTACATGACCAACTATTCCATTGAAGTTCTCAACTACATGATCAGTGGCAAGACCTGGGAAAATATCAAGCCCGAAGATCAACAGATCATTGCAGACGTTCTTGCTAAAGCAACCACCAGCAGTATCGACCAGGCCAAAGAAGTGGACGAGCACTACATGGATCTGATGCGGGAAAAAGGCATTGAAGTCCATACCTACACCAAGGAAGAACTGTTGCCTATTATGCAGGCGTGTGCTACCACCTGGCCCAAGCTTGAGAAAAACATGACCAAGGAACTCATGGATGAGTTCCGCAAGGAACTTGCACCGAAGTGATGCTTTTCCTTTTGCAGCGTGTTTAACCAATGAGGCACGATCAGGGAGCGTTCGTCCTCCCTGATCGTGTCCATGTGAGGGAGCCGCCTTGTGTCAGATATCAAGATAGAAGATAGCTGTGACGCGTTTTCCGAATGCGTGAGTTCGGTAGACGCCCCGAAAAATATCTTCGACCGCATCATTATCACTTCCTTTTCCTTCATCTGTTTTTTCTGTGCCACGGTTCTGACGCTGATTATCTGCGTTGCCACCTTTTTTCGTTATATTCTTGAAGGAAACCTCTATGGTTACGAGGAGTGGGTCAAAATCATCGCCTTCTGGCTGTATTTCATCGGCGCGGCGATAGGTGCATATAACCGTACTCACGTATCGGCCGACCTGGTAAACGCCTATCTGCCCGAAGGCACGCTTAAAAAGTTCCTCATTGTGGTGCGTAATGCCATTACCGTCGGTGTGGCCCTTCTCTTTACCTGGTACGGGTATGATTTTTTCATGTTCGGTTTCCGGGGACCTCTGGGAACCGGTATCGCAATCCCCATGACAAGCGTCTGGAGAATCCCGATGTGGATCGGCTATCTCTCTGTGTTCCTAGGACTGTTGTTCATGGTTTACTACTTCGCCAGAGATCTTGTTATCAGCCTGCGTGACCTGTTTGTGGGGGAAAAAGGATGATTTTCGTTGCTCTGATAATTCTCATATTCTGTTTGGTAATCGGTGTTCCCGTACCGGTAAGTTTCATGGCGTCCGCAGCGTGCCTGATTTTTTTCGGGGGTCCGGCTGGAGAAGGGTACCAGGCAACGCAGCTGCTTCCTTACGGTTATGCCCAGATGAATTCGGTCTCTCTGATTGCCATTGCCCTCTTTATCGCGGCAGGCGGCATCATGGAGCGCGGCAGAATCGGTGAAAAACTGATCGATTTCGTCGATGTTTTTGTTGGCCATTACAAAAGCGGACTTGCCTTTGTCGCCGTCATATCCAGCGCGATTGTCGGATCTATCTGCGGTGCTGCCTGTGCGACGCTGTCGTGTGTCGGGTCGATCATTTTCCCCAGGTTCTATGCCGAAGGGTACCCCCGGGGCGTCGGGGCGGCCCTGTTGGCCAATGCATCGCTGCTGGGCTTGCTTATCCCGCCCAACGCCACACTGATTATTTTTGCCTGGATCAGTGGTCAATCGGTACTGGCCTGTTTCCTGGCCACCGTGGTGCCCGGTTTTATAACGATAGGATTATTGTGCACGGTCAGCTGGTGGCTGCTTCGTCGCAGCACCACCGTTAAAATTGGCGAAAAGAAAAACAGGACCAATCTCGACCGCGTGCGGCTCCTGAAGTCCAGAGGCAAGCTGGCTCTACCGGCCCTGATGCTGCCCATTATCGTACTGGGAGGTATCTACGGCGGCATCATGACCACCACAGAGGCCTCGGCGATGGCGGTTTTCTATGCAATTCCGGTCGGTATGTTCGTCTATAAGGGGCTCAACCTGAAAAACACCTACGAGGTTATAGTCGAGACCGCGGTCACCACCGGGGTCATCATGGTCATGCTTTATAGTGTGGCGATGCTGAGTCGCCTTTATCTTCTCGAAGATCTGCCGGGTGTTTTGCTCGCCGTGTTCTACGCGGTTTCCAGCGATCCCATGGCTATCATGTTCATGATCAACCTCTTTCTGGTACTCATGGGCATGCTGATGGACGATATCAGCGTTGTTGTGCTGACCACCCCGATCCTGATGCCCATCATCCTGGAACTGGGGTTCAATCCGATTCATTACGCCGCGATTGTCGGCGTCAACACCGGGCTTGGTTGCATTACTCCGCCCGCGGCGCCCGTCCTGTATTTGTCGGGTCGTTTGGGAGATGCGCCTATCGACGAAATGATGAAACCATGCATGTGGTTCATTGTGCTCTGCTGGATACCGGTTCTCTTCGTTACCGTGTTTTTCCCGAAACTGTCCCTGTTTTTACCCCATTATATTATGGGAACACCATGGTAAACCACAATGAATTTCTATCGTAATATCTTTGCTATCCTGTGCTTTGCTTTTTTTCTTGCCGGCACAACGACCGGTTCGTCTTTTGCATTTTTGGCAGCCATGATGTGCGGGGTCTTGTCCAGGACCGCCGCCAAAAAGGGCTGGTCTGATCCCTGGTAGACTTGCAATGTTCCCGGTTCTGCAACTCATCTTGCCAACACCGCAGCATAACCCGACTCTGGAGAGCCCGATTACTTCTGATCCGCCTGCCGCAATATATGCTGGGATACCCTCATTTCGGGCAACGTACCGAGGCCCCGAAGCTGTTGCTTTTTCTTGTTCGCCGACAAATGGCGTTCTCCTGAACGCTCAACGTTTATCGACGTGCGATAAGACAGATTCTTTTTTTGCTTGTGAGGTCGTCATGAAAGACAGCACCATACGTTTTTTTTCGGGCAACGATATTCGTTCCCTCCTGACCATGGAAGATTGTATCGAAGGCATGAAAAATGCTTTCAGCGCGTTGAGTACCGGAGAGGCGGTCATGCCGGTTCGAACTCGGCTGGAGATGCGCCCGGACAATGCCAATGCGTTATTTATGCCGGTGTATATGCCAAAGATCAGCAGGGTAGGGGTGAAGAGTCTGACGAACTGCATCGACAATCCCGGGAAAGGGCTCCCGATGATTCACGCCTTGATGACGATCTTTGATTCCAGTACCGGAGTTCCTCTCGCCGTATTGGACGGTGAGGCCATTACCGCCATGAGAACGGGGGCCGTTTCCGGCCTGGCGACCTCCCTTCTCGCCAGGAAAGCATCGCGGACAGCGGCAATCATCGGCACGGGCTTCCAGGCGGAAACCCAACTCATGGCGATTTGCGCGGTGCGGGACATCACCAGGGCATATGTCTTCGACCTCCTAACGGAAAAAGCGGAGGCATTCGCCGTTAAAATGAGAGACCGACTCGATATCGAGGTTTTGGTTGCGAGCTCACCAGCCGTTCTCCAGGAAGCGGATGTGGTCTGCACCGCAACACCGTCGCAGAAACCGGTATTTGATGACGCCTTCTTGAAACCCGGCACACATCTTAATGCGGTCGGCGCCTACAAGCCAGACATGGTTGAAATCCCACCGGAAACCATTATCAGGGCAAAGATCGTTGTGGATCAACGGGACGGCTGTTTGGCGGAAGCGGGAGATATCCTTCAGCCGCTTGAGAAAAAGCTGATTACCGAAGACCATATTCACGGAGAGCTTGGCGAGGTCGTAATAGGCAGGATTGCCGCCCGGGAAAACGATGAAGAGATCACGGTTTTCAAATCGGTTGGCGTTGCGGTGCAGGATCTCGTCAGTGCCGATCTCGTTCTCAGAAAGGGCCTTGAAAAAGGGATCGGTACCGAGTTATCACTGGCTTAGCGTTTCTTGGGCACGGTAAAGGGGGCAAGGCTTGCGTTCGGTGCCACCGTTCCGGTCAAGGACTGTCTCAATCGCCGGTACCGTGCACCATGACCTATGACCAGGGGGTAGTTTTCACAAATCACAGAGCATGACATCGTTGTGGAGAGGTGATGACCAATCAAGCAAAGGCCTCCATCCTGACTGTCGTTGCCGTGATCTTGTGGGGTACGGCGGCTTCAGCCTTTAAGATCGCCCTGCTATACGTTACTCCGTTCATTCTTCTGCTCTACTCGGCACTGGTCTCCACCGTTGCGCTCCTTGTCATTCTGTCGTTTCAGGGAAAGCTTGCCGATGTGCTCAGGCTGCCGCCGAAATCGTGGGCGCTGGCCGCGCTGCTCGGCTTCATCAACCCCTTTTGCTACTACCTCGTCCTTTTTGAAGCCTACGCCGTGCTTCCCGGTCAAATCGCCATGTCGCTCAATTACGGCTGGCCCTTCGCCCTGACGGTTCTGTCGGTCCCGCTGCTCAAACAGAAACTCACCAGGGTGCAACTGGTCTCGATCGGGGTGAGCTTTTTGGGCGCGGTGGTGATAGCCACCAAGGGGCAATTTTTGAGCTTCGGCGAGGTCAGTACCTTCGGGGTAATCCTGGCGATAAGCTCCACGCTGCTGTGGGCGGTTTTCTGGCTTCTCAGCGCCCGAGACCGCGTCGACCCGGTGGTGAAGCTCTTTGTGGGGTTTGTCTTCGGTCTGCTCTATATTGTCGTGTGCAGCCCGATATTTGGCGGGATACACCTGCCGACACCGGTCGCCGCGGTGCCGCTTGTCTATATCGGCCTGTTCGAGATGGGCATCACGTTCGTCCTTTGGCTGACTGCTCTGCAACTCAGCAGTTCCACCGTCAGGATCGGCAATCTGGTATATATTTCACCCTTTCTTTCGCTGCTTTTCCTTCATCTGGTGGTCGGGGAGGAGATCCACCTGACCACCTTCATCGGCCTGTTGTTGATTGTTGGTTCCATCATTTTTCAGGAAACCCGGACGAAAACAACCGGCATTGCCTGACTCGGGCTCCGGCCGGCTGTCGCAGGCGACGGTGTAGGCGCTGTGGACGAAAGGACGCTAGACCGTTTCCTGCTCGGTTCTCAGTATGATCTCTTCCTGATGCGCCTCGTCCAGATCGACGAAATAATCGCTGTAACCGGCCACCCTCACCAGGAGGTTTCGATAATCATCGGGCTGTTGTTGTGCCAGTCGCAGCGTTTTGGTATCCACCACGTTGAACTGGATATGGTGCCCTCCCAAACGAAAATAGGTTCGGATCAGGCCGACAAGTTTTTTCAGGTCGCCCTCCGAAGCCAGGACGCTTGGCAGAAATCTTTGATTGAGCAGGGTGCCGCCCGATTTGACCTGATCCATCTTGGCAAGCGATTTGATCACGGCCGTCGGTCCATTGCGATCGGCACCATGCGACGGTGATGTTCCGTCCGAGGCCGGCATGTGGGCAAAACGACCATTTGGTGTGGCGCCAAGCATCTTGCCGAAATAGACATGACAGGTTGTGGACAGCATGTTGAGGTGATATCCGGTTCCCTTGGTGTTGGGTTTGCCGTCTATGGCGGCAAACAGGCTTTCATAGACCTGCTGCATGATTGTGTCGGCCCGGTCGTCGTCATTGCCGAAGAAGGGAGTCTTGTTGAACAGCTTCAGCCGCAGCGGCTCGGCCTTGGCGAAATTTGTGGCAAGAGCGCTTAGCAACTCATCCCAGCTCAGGTTGTTCTGCTCGAAGACGTGCGTTTTAATCGCCGACAGACTGTCGGTAACCGTGCCGATTCCGCAACACTGGATGTAGTTGGTATTATAGCGCGGACCGCCGTCGTAATAATCCCTGCCTTTGTCTATGCAATCGGCAATGACCGCGGAGAGAAACGGAGCGGGACAATACTTGGCATACATCCGCTCGATGTAGTTGTTCACCTCGATCTTGAGGTTGACGACATATTCGAGTTGGCGGCAAAAGGCACCATAGAGTTCTTCATAGGTGGAAAAGGTTCGGGGATCTCCGGTTTCGATGCCGACCAGTTCACCACTGAGGGGATCAACGCCGTTGTTCAAGGTTATTTCGAGTATTTTCGGAACGTTGAGATAACCGGTAAGAATGTAGGCTTCTTTACCGAAGGCCCCGGTCTCGATACAGCCGCTGGTACCGCCTTCCCGGGCATCCTCAACACTCTTTCCGGAACGAATCTGCTCCATGACAACCATATCGGTATTAAATACCGACGGATAGCCGTACCCTTTGCGAATCACTCGGGCGGCAGCCAGCAGAAACCGGTCCGGCGTTTTGGTGCTGATGTGCACACTTGGCTGCGGCTGCAGCAGGTGAAGTTCATCGGCCACCTCGAGCGCCATATACGAGACCTCGTTGCAGCCGTCGCCGCCGTCCTTTTTCAAGCCGCCGAGATTGATCTGGGTAAAATCGTTGTAGGTGCCGCTCTCTTTGGCCGTCACACCGACTTTGGGTGGCGCGGTGTGATTGTTTACCTTTATCCAGAAGCAGGCAAGCAACTCTTTAGCCCCGTCCCTATCGAGGCGCCCATCGGCCAGATCTCGCTCGTAAAACGGAAACACGTGCTGGTCGAGGTGACCCGGAGACATTGCGTCCCAGCCATTGAGTTCGGTAATGGTTCCCAGATGAACAAACCAGTACATCTGCAGTGCTTCGTGGAAGGTACGCGGAGCATGTTCCGGGACCCACCTGCAGATCTGAGCAATGTGCAGCAATTCCTCCCGGCGCTGCAGCTCGCTCTCGTTTTCGGCGAGTTGTTCGGCACGCTCGGCATGTCGCCGGGCGAAGATGATGGCCGCCTCACAGGCGATATCCATTGCGGTCAGTTCTTCATATTTATCAGATGCTTCGGGGTCGTTCAGGTAGTCGAGCCGGTCGATATGGTCTTGAATCCTCCGGCGGAAATCTGCCATGCCGCTGACATAGATGCTGCCGTCCAGAACGGTATGTCCCGGCGCCCGCTGCTCCATAAATTCGGTGAACAATCCGGCTTCATAGGCCTTCCGCCAGTTCTCCGGCACTTTGCCGAAGATACGCTCACGCATGGACCTTCCCTGCCAGTAGGGGATCACCTTGGCTTCGTATTCAGCGATATCCGCATCATCTACGTGATAGCCGGTCATAGTTCGACTGCTCAGGATACGGAGATCTTCAGCGCTGTGGCAGGTCAGTTCGGGGAAGGTGGGAACGACCTTCGGTGCGGGGCCCCTCTCCCCGACGATGAGTTCATCGTCGCCAATATAAATCGTTTTGTTTTCGCAGAGGTACTTAAAGAAGCCGGCCCTGGTGACGGGAAGGGAAAACTTCCCGGCAGATTCCTGATAATATCTGGTCTCCAGCAGGGCTCTTTCTATGGATATCGACGGCTGTGCTTCAAAACTGGCTTTCCTCAGCCTTGCTATTCTCTGATTCATTTCATCCCCCAATCCGAACGTGTAATCCCAACTCGGTTAAAATTCCCGCAGACGCTGCTACTTTATCGCGAGCGGCCGGGTGAAACTGCAGTGCCGGATAATCCCGGTTCATTTTTCTGTATTTCGACTCGGCTATATTGTGATAAGGTAAAAGGTCAACGCCGGGGGGGCAAGGCAAACCGGCGAGAAATTCGCCGCTCAGGCGCAGATTTTTCTCATCACTGTTGATCCCTTCAATCAGGGGAATCCGTATCCGAAATGGTACTCCCCGCTGTGCCAGATTCTTGATGTTCTCGAGTATCAAGTCATTGGAGACACCGGTGTAGAGTCGATGCATTTCAGGGTCCATATGCTTGAGATCGATCAGGAAAAGTTCACAGCGCTCGGCAACCTGCAGCACCACCTCGGTTTTGGCAAACAGCGACGTGTCCACCACGCGATGGACGCCCAGCCGGCCGCACTCCCGTAATAGATCAAGCAGGAATTTAGGCTGCATCAGCGGCTCGCCCCCGGAGAAGGTGACGCCGCCGTCCGATTCGTCGTAAAACAGGGTGTCCTTTTCAATTTCAGAGATAATTTCCTCGACGCTGGCCTCCCAGCCGACAGCTTCGTGAGCAAGTGCCGGACAGACGGCAACACAAGTCCGGCATTGCTCGCACGTGGCGAGATCCCGCAAAATGCCCGTACTCACCATTTTCAGGCTCCCGGTAGGGCAGGCACGCAGGCATTCGCCACAGCCGATACACTTATCCTTAACCCAGATAACCGACAGTTCCTTTTCCAGGCCCTCTGGATTGTGGCACCACCAGCACCTCAACGGACAGCCCTTGAAAAAAACTGTCAGCCGGATATTCGGTCCATCGTGTATAGCATATCTCTTGATCGCAAAAACCAAACCCATAACATCTCTAGCTTAAATGATAATGAATATTATTTCCAGCAAATTTTGCAGGGAAGGAAAGAGATACCCTCCTCGCCTGTTAAAACCGCCTGAGATCGCCGGCCTCGCAGATAACCATCAGCACCTTCAGATCGGCATTTGTTACATTTCGACCGCCGTGGGGAACCGAGGCGTCAAGATAGATTGAATCTCCCTGTTCCATCAGGAAGATGTCCTCACCATAGGAGAACTCCATGATCCCCTCCAAGACAAAGATCATCTCTTCTCCGGGATGAACGAAGATGACGGGTTCTGTCCGGCCCGGTTCCAGACTCAGGATACATGGTTCCATCAGCTTGTCTGGTTTTTCGTGGGCCAGCATCTCCATAAAGAGACCAAACGTTGACGGATCCTTGTCCAGACGGATCCGATCTTTCTTCTTTACCAGTACGTAGTTGCACGGCGGCTGATCAACACCGTCATCGATAAGAAAACTCAATTTGACTTCGAGCGCATCAGCTATCACGGCCAGAGTTGAAACCGGTGAAGAAACTTTACCGTTCTCAATCTTGCTTAAAAGTCCCTTGGACAAATTGGTTATCTCAGCTAAATCATTGAGTTTCAGTCGCTTTCCAGTACGCAGGGTCCTGATCCGCAGCCCTATGGAAGCTTCTATGGTGCTTTTAGTTGAACCAGAAGGCATTTTAGTTTACCCTCAAGAAACATCGTTACGCCTATAATGTGGGCAGTCTTGGTTTTATTGCTGCAAACTTATAGGAAAAGAGCGTTTAACGCAAGGAAACAGCACGTCTATCATTATCCGCTGAATACACTCACGGAGGGGTACAACAATGGAAAAACAGGAAAGATTTTTCTTTGACAACGACGCCGACCTGACAATCATGAGCGGCAAGAAATTGGCCGTAATCGGCTATGGGAATCAAGGACGCAGTCAGGCATTGAATCTGGTCGATAATGGTTTCTCGGTCATTATCGGCGGGCAATCGGACACGACCCTGGATCAGGCTGAAAGAGACGGGTTTACGGTTATGAGCGTGGCCGATGCGGCCAGGCAAGCTGACGCCGTTTTCGTCTTGATCCCAGACGAGATCATGCCACGGGTCTATCAGGAGCAGATCGCCCCCTTCATGCTGGATGGGCAAATGGTCATTTTCGCCAGCGGTTACAATGTGTACTATGGACTCATCGTTCCGGCCCCATCTCTTGATGTCGTGTTGTTGGCCCCACGGATGATCGGCAAGGGCGTGCGCGATCGGTTCGTCAGCGGACAAGGTTACCCGGCGCTCATTTCCGTCCAGCAGGATGGCTCCGGCCAGGCCTGGCCGAGGCTTCTCTCCTTGGCAAGAGGCATAGGCGCCACCAAGATGGGCGCCTTGGCGTCGAGTTTTGAAGAGGAAACCATTCTCGATCTCTTCAACGAGCAGGCAATGTGCGGTGTGCAATTGTGGGCCTTCAGGATGGCCTTCGACGTGCTGAGCGGCTATGGTCTCAATCCTTCGGCAATCCTTCTGGAACTGTATGCTTCCGGAGAACCCGAGCAGATCGCCAAGGCCTATACAGAACTCGGTATCTGGGACCAGTTGAAACTCCACTCCCGAACCAGCCAATTTGGCCAGTTGTCCAGGGCAAGACTCGGTGCCGGACCGGAACTCAAGGCCCATATGACAAAAGTTGTCGAAGAACTGCGTGACGGGAGTTTCGCCAGGGAATGGGCCTGCGAGCAAAATGTCGGCTTTCCCGGTCTCCACCGCATGCAGGCTCTTGTGGCGGAACACGAGAGTCACCGGGCAGAAAAGCGCCTCTTCGATATCATGAAGACCCAAACGAAACACTGAACATCTCGAAATACAAAAAACTACCGTACCCGATCAGACTTTTTTCGATTTGTTTGCGCCACTCCTGTGCTATTCTATGAGTCGGTTGCAGAGAGTGCCTCGATGGCGATTGGAGACGTTCGGCAAAAGGCTTGAAGCGTTAGGGTGGACAGGAAAACAAGACACGTGAGGAGGAAGAGATGAAAAGCTACCGTCAGGAATTGTGGTTCAATATACCGACGAGAAGGGGTTTCGTGAACATCACCTCCGAAGTGGAAAAATGCCTTCAGGAGAGCCGGATTACCGAGGGCTTGGTTCTTGTAAATGCGATGCATATCACCGCCTCGGTCTTTATCAACGATGACGAGGCGGGACTGCATCACGACTATGAGCAATGGTTGGAACGACTGGCACCCCATGAACCGGTCAGCCAGTATCGGCATAATGGCTTTGAGGACAATGCCGATGCCCACCTGAAACGACAAATCATGGGACGGGAAGTCGTGGTGGCGGTTACCGACGGCAAACTCGACTTCGGTACCTGGGAGCGGATTTTTTACGGGGAGTTCGACGGCAGAAGGCGAAAACGCGTGTTGGTGAAAATCATCGGCATGTGACCTTGATAACCGCTCCGGGTCGATCGGCACTCAGCACGCGGCAGGGAGTGCACCGACGTTCCGGGATCGCAAAAACGGCATGACCAGAGCATCACGTGCGTGGGCCCCGGCCGTTTTCTGATCGATGACCGCGTGGCTGCCGTTTTTTCCCAATTCGATCAATTCCCAGCAATCCGGCGCATCGGCGATCGCCTCCATAAAACCGAGGTGCTGGCTATGTCCCGCCTTGTAGGATGAAACATGTCCGAGCAGCGGACAGCCCAGCAGGGTCAGGTCTCCGACCAGATCGAGCACCTTGTGCCTGATGAACTCGTCCTGGTAGCGAAGACCGTCCTCGTTCAGCACCGAGGTTCGGTTCCAATGGATGGCGATCACATTTTCCAAGGTACCGCCAAGCGCCAGACCATTGGCCCATAACTCCTCCACCTGCTCGACATAACCGAAGGTTCGGGCCCGGGCGATTTCCCGGCAGAACCGTTCGGGGTTGAAATCGATCGTATACGTCTGTGTTTTGATCACGTCGTCGTCAAAACTGATCCGGCCGGTCACCTTGAAACCATTGTACGGCATCACACCAATGGTGCTGTCACGGTCGCTATAGGTGATCGGCTTGGTGATCCGCAAGAGCTTGCGCAAACCATCCTGCCTGATTTTCCCGGCACTTTTCAGGAGCTTGATAAACGGTTCCGCGCTCCCGTCCATGATCGGTACTTCACTGGAGTCTATGTCAATATCGACATTATCGATATCGCCGCTGCGAAGCGCGGCGAGTAAATGCTCGGTCGTGGCGACAACGACGCCGTTGTCGCCGATGGTCGTCGCCAGGCGCGTATCGATCACCTTGTCCATATGCGCTTTGACGGAGATATTGTCGCCAAGGTCGGTCCTGAAGAAGCGGATACCGCTGTCGACCGGCGCCGGTTTTATCGTCAGGTTGGCGGTTCGGCCGGAATGCAACCCGATCCCGCAGCAGCTGATCGGTTGCTTGATGGTATGTTGATGAGGCTCAAAAATATCGTACATGCCGTTCCGGATTATATGGTCATGATGAGTTGGATGATCTGGCTTGAACTCGTATTGCTTGATATCTTTTGCAAAAATCAATCCATGGTGATTTCGACACGACCAAAACCGTATACCGACCAAACAATACAAATCATTCCAATAACCTATCTATGTCATGATACAATCGTTGACGGTACAAACCGTGTGTCGCAAAACACACACAAGTGCCAATAGCACACCATCGTGCGGTGGTTTCCCAACCGGATTGCCCGTTCTCAGTTCCTCAGAGCATCCAAAACCAAGGCGTTGAGTTGCCGGTTGTCGGGCACCTCAAGGATAGGGACGAAAACGGGAAGGGGAATGCTCGACAACGCTCGCCTGAGTTTCGTCATATCTTTTTCCGTGGTCAGAAGCCCCCGGGCGCCGCTTGCCACCGCTTTTTCAGTAAGGGCAACGAGTTCTTTTTCGCTTATCCGGTGGTGATCGGGAAACCATGTGAACTCACTGATTTCGATATTCTCGGCAGCCAGGGCCGCAGCCAGTCGTTCCGGTCTGGCAATCGCGCAAAAACAAGAGAGTGGCCGGGGGATGTCGGCCAGATCGACGACCGTGCTCCGAGGACCGCCGGGGCTTATCTCATATCGTCTGAACTGGGAGTAGCGGCGGTACACGTGCATAACCGGTTTTCCCCCGAATCGCGTCGTCAAAAGCTGAGCGCATGCGTCGGCCCGCTGCTGGTTGCCGGGCGTAACCCCGGTCAGGACAAAGGCGTCGCAGCGGCGCAGAGCCGAGATCGGTTCCCGCAGTTCACCACCGGGAAACACCCTGCTGTTGCCGGCAAAGTGATCTGCGTCGAAGAGTACCAGGTCCAACGAACGCGCCACGGCCAGATGCTGAAAGCCGTCGTCGAGGATAAGCACGTTGCAGCCAAAGTCATCGATTGCCGCCCGGCAGGGAAGATGCCGTTTTTTCCCGGTCATGACCACGACATCCCTGAGCCGGTCGGCTATCAGGTACGGTTCGTCACCGACCTGGAGCGGGTCGGCCAGCACTGAGGTCCGGTCGCAAACGACCTGGACCGCGTTCGTGCCGGTCCCCTTGTAACCGCGACTGATGACCGCCGGTCGGTAGCCCTTTGAGCGGAGCAGACCGGCCAGATAAATCACCAGAGGGGTTTTTCCGGTTCCGCCCATCGTCAGGTTGCCAACGGAAATGACCGGTACTTCAAAGCGATGAGTGGTGAGCACGCGGCGACGGTACAGTCCGGCACGAACGGTCATGGCCAACGCATAGAGCGGACTGAATGGCCGGCCGAGAAAGTAGGGCGGCTCCGGTGGTTTTTTCTGCATGGTCGAAAATCGTTTTCTGAGTTTTGCCGGAGCAATGACACCATTGGCCGGACGTGCTGTCGACAGGAGAGCCTGTCGTGGACGACCCAGTTGCTTTTATACCGAATCAGGGATCTTTTCAAGCTCGTAGCACTTGCGCTTTGAGCGATATTACACTAAGAAACGTCATTCCTTTTTGCAAATTCATCTGGAAAAGGCTACTATCAGCTTCTGCTGGTTACGGCCCTTACCATCGGAAGAAATGGCGCTTTCGGGGAAGGGGTGATTGATTGTCAACTTTAGTGTATGTGGAGGGATTCATGAGTGTCAAGCTGAACAAGAAGATTGCTGCCGTCGCCGCTGGTTTCCTGATGACTGTCGCGCTGCCCGGTGCCGGTCTGACAGCCGATACCATCAAAATCGGCGTGGCCGGTCCGCACAGCGGTGACCTGGCGTCCTACGGACTGCCGACTGTCAACGCTGCCAAAATCGTGGCCGACAAGATCAATGCCAATGGCGGCATCAACGGGAAGATGGTCGAGTTGTTGATCGAAGATACCGTCTGCAAGCCGGAAATTGCCACCAATACCGCCACGAAACTGGTATCCGACGGCGCCCAGATGATACTTGGCGGTATCTGCTCCGGCGCTACCAAGGCCGCCCTGCCGATCTATCTCGATGCCGGTTTGCTGGTCATATCACCGTCGGCCACCAATCCGCCGTTGACCCAGAGCGGCGATTACCCCAATTTCTTCCGCACCATCGCCCCCGACGATGCCCAGGCTCAACTCGACGTCGACTTTGCCATCGAAGAAATGGGTTACAAGAAAATTGCCGTTATCCATGACAAAGGTGATTACGGCAAAGGATTCGCGGAATTTGCCAAACAATACATCGAGGAGTCCGATAAAGCCGAAGTTGTCCTGTTCGAAGGGGTAACCCCGGGACAAGTCGATTATTCGGCCGTCGTCCAGAAAGTCAAACAGTCCGGTGCCGAAACCGTGATTTTTGGCGGCTACCATCCGGAAGCCTCGAAAATCATCACGATGATGAAGAAGAAACGTCTCGACGCCACCTTTATTTCCGACGATGGCGTAAAAGACCAGACCTTTATCAAAGTCGCCCAGGAAAATGCGGAAGGAGCGTATGCCTCCGGCCCGAAAGATACCTCCAACAACCCGCTGGCCCAACAGGCCGTCCAGGAACACAAAGACACCTTCGGCAGCGACCCCGGTGCCTTTTATGAAAACGCTTATAGTGCCATCCTGGCAATGACCGCTGCCGCAGAAAGAGCCGGTTCGACCGATCTGGCCGCACTGAAGACGGCGTTGCAGACCGAATCAGTTGAAACCCCGCTCGGCTCGATCAAGTTCGATGAGAAAGGAGACGCCATCGGCGTCGGCTTCTCGGTCTATCAAGTACAAGACGGTCAGTGGGTAGAGTTGAAGTAACGATTTCTCCCGTGACATCCTGCCTGGGACTGGGCGCAGATATGGCTCGTCCCAGGTAATTTTTTTGCCGATTCATCCCCTATGGACTACTTTATCGAGCTTTTCTTCAGCGGTCTGTCACGCGGTGCAATCTACGCGCTGATCGCTCTTGGCTACACCATGGTCTACGGCATCATCGGTCTGATCAATTTCGCCCATGGTGAAATTTACATGATCGGCGCCTTTACCTCATTTATCGTCGCCACCATCCTCACTATTCTCGGTCTCCCGGTGTTGGCCATTATCGTGCTGACCGGTATTGCCGCCGTGGTCTGGTCGGCCTCGTACGGGTATACCATTGAGAAAATCGCCTATAAACCGCTTCGGCATGCGCCGCGATTATCGGCTCTGATCAGCGCCATCGGTATGTCGATGTTTCTACAGAACTATGTGCTGCTTGCCCAGACCTCGGATTTTCTTCCGTTCCCGACACTTATTCCTGATTTCGCCTTCATGGAGCCCATCGCCCACATCGTCGGCTCCACCGACCTCGTGATCCTGATCACGACCACCGTGTCGATGATTTGTCTGACGATTCTCATCAAATATACCCGGATCGGCAAAGCCATGCGCGCCACCGCCCAGGATCGCACCATGGCCATGTTGGTCGGCATCAACGTCAACCGCGTCATTTCCGCGACCTTTGTCATCGGCTCATCGATGGCGGCGATCGGCGGCCTGCTGATCGCTTCTCACATCGGTCAGATCAATTTCTATATCGGTTTTCTCGCCGGTATCAAGGCGTTTACCGCCGCGGTACTCGGCGGGATCGGCTCCATTCCCGGTGCGGTTCTGGGCTCCGTCGTGCTCGGCCTGACGGAAAGTTTCGCCACCGGGTATGTCTCAAGCGATTACGAAGATGTCTTTGCCTTTTCGCTGCTCGTTCTGATCCTGATCTTCAAGCCGTCAGGGCTGCTCGGCAAGGCTGACACGCAAAAGGTATGAAAGGGCCATGTTCACTTTCCAAGAGCTGAAGCGCTCCGCACTGATCTCTCTGTGGTTCGTCTTTCTGACCTTTCCGATCATGGTCGTCAAGGTGAACTCCATTGAGAAGACCGTGCAGTGGCGGTGGATGAATATCGTCTATGTCCTCGTCGGCAGCTTCATCCTCTCGCTGCTGTTCCGCTATTTCCTGCAACGAAAAGAGCAGGAGGGCGGCGAGGACGAACAACAGACCGACAATTCCGGCCGATCATTGATCCATCGGCTGTTGATTGTTCCGAAGTATCGCAACATGATCTACGGAACCCTGCTTGTTGCTGCCGCCGTCTTTCCCTTCCTGACCTCGAGCTACCAGGTCAACATCATGACCACCGCGCTGATGTATGTCGTGCTCGGCCTCGGGCTCAATATCGTGGTCGGCCTGGCCGGGCTGCTCGATCTGGGTTATGTGGCGTTTTATGCGGTCGGTGCCTACACCTATGCCTTGTTGAACTACCATTTCGGCCTTGGTTTCTGGGCCGTACTACCGATCGGCGGCGCGCTCGCCGCCTTGTTCGGCATCTTGCTCGGCTTTCCGGTTCTCAGGCTGCGTGGCGACTACCTGGCCATTGTCACGCTCGGTTTCGGCGAAATCATCAGGCTGGTATTGGAAAACTGGGGCGATTTTTCCCAGGGGCCGTCCGGCATTTCCAATATTGCCCGTCCCGGTTTCTTCGGCATGGAGTTGTCGCTGGAAATGGCCATCGTCTACATCTATTACCTGATGATCCTCTTTGTCATCGTTACTATCTTTCTTGTCAATCGGCTCCAGGATTCCCGGGTGGGGCGCGCCTGGATCGCCCTGCGCGAAGATGAGATCGCCTGTCAGGCCATGGGGATCGACAAGATCAAGACCAAACTGGCGGCATTTTCGCTCGGCGCTCTGTGGGCGGGCATCATCGGCGTCGTGTTCGCGGCAAAAACAACGTTTATCAACCCGGCAAGCTTTACCTTTCTTGAGTCGGCGATCATTCTCTCCATCGTCGTCCTCGGCGGTATGGGCTCTATCATCGGCGTCATCATCGGCGCCCTCGTTCTGATCCTGCTGCCCGAATATCTCCGGGCGCTGTCGGAATTCCGGATGCTGGCCTTCGGCGCCATCCTGGTCTGCATGATGGTGTTCCGCCCCCAGGGGATCATCGCCAGTATCAGACGCACCTATACGTACAAATCCCGGAATCGCGACGAGGCTTCCTGACATGAGCGAGACCATTCTAGAGGTACACGAACTGACCATGGATTTCGGGGGAGTTCGGGCACTGAACAATCTCGATCTCGACGTCAGTCGCGGCGAAATTGCCGCGCTGATCGGACCAAACGGGGCCGGCAAAACGACGTTCTTCAATTGCCTGACCGGGCTCTATCTGCCGACCAAAGGCGATATTTTTCTCTACCACCGCGACTCCGGCAAGAAAATCAGCCTGAAAGGGTTAAAGCCCAACAAGGTCACCGAACACGGCCTGGCCCGCACCTTTCAGAATATCCGTCTGTTTCCGATGATGACCGTGCTGGAAAATGTGATGATCGGCCGGCACTGTCGAACCAAAGCGTTTGTTATCGGAGCTTTTTTTCGCGGTCCGAGAACTCGTCGGGAAGAAGACGAAATTATCGAGATGAGCCACCGAATCCTTGAAAAAGTGGGGCTGAGCCGCTTTGAGAACGATTTCGCGATGAACCTGCCGTACGGTGCCCAGCGACGGTTGGAGATCGCGCGGGCGCTGGCTACCGAACCGGTGCTGCTGTTGCTCGACGAGCCCGCAGCCGGCATGAATCCTTACGAAACCATTGAACTGGTCAACCTGATCCAGGAGATTGCCGCTGACGGGCAGTCGATTCTGCTCATCGAACACGACATGAAACTGGTGATGAGCCTCTCCGATCGTATTTTCGTTATGGATTACGGGAAAAAAATCGCCCAGGGTAATCCGGAAGAAATCCGCCGCAACCCGGCAGTCATCAAAGCCTATCTCGGTGAAGAAGTAGATGCTTAAACTTGAAAATGTCCAGTCCGGTTACGGCAATATTCTCGCCGTACGCGGAATCAGTCTCGAGATTCACGAAGGGGAGATCATCACCCTGATCGGCGAACCCGCCGAAGTGGACACGGACGCCTTCCATG
>CAZUJZ010000008.1:18879-21283 GCA_964620665.1 uncultured Desulfofustis sp.
GAAATTATTACTTTAATCGGTGCAAACGGGGCCGGTAAGAGCACCACCCTGATGACCATTTCCGGCATTGTTCGCTGCCGTGCCGGGAAAATCAGGCTCAATAACAAAGAAATCCAAGACCTCGACACCGATGCCATCGTCAAACGAGGGGTCTGCCAGGTCCCCGAGGGGCGTCATATCTTTCCCCAACTGACGGTTCGGGAAAATCTCGACATGGGGGCGTTTCTGCGCACGGACAAGAAGCAGATCAAACAAGATCTCGATTATGTCTTTTCCCTCTTCCCGATCCTTGCCGAACGCCGGAACCAGGAAGGTGGCACGCTGAGCGGCGGAGAACAGCAGATGCTGGCCATGTCCCGCGCCCTGATGGCCCGTCCGCAACTTTTGCTGCTCGACGAACCATCCATGGGACTGGCCCCGCTGATTATCAAACAGATTTTCGAAATCATCAAGAAGATCAACGAGGAAAACAACACCACCATTTTTCTGGTCGAACAAAACGCCAATCAGGCGCTGCAGATCGCCGATCGGGGCTATGTCATCGAAACCGGCAAGATCTCGCTGACGGGGTCGGCCCAGAGCCTGTTGCAAAATACCGCCGTTCAGAAGGCCTATCTGGGCATCTGAGAGCGGTGAACCGACCGCTTTTCGCAAGAGGGACCGAGGCTTCAACCGTTCAACACCTGTCCCTGCGGAATAAGAACATCGTGGACAACCTATGAAAGAAATCAAGACAGGGGTGATCGGGGTCGGCTATCTTGGCCGGTTTCACGCCCAGAAATATGCGGCGTTACCGGGGGCCGAGCTCGTCGGTATTGCCGACGTCGACGCTCAGCGAGCCGAAGCGGTAGCCGCCGAATGCGGGTGCCGCGCCTTTACCGATTACCGCGAACTCGTCACCGGTGTCGATGCCGTTTCCATCGTCGTGCCGACCAGTCTGCATCACCCGGTTGCCAAATACTGCATCGAGCATGGGGTCGACCTGCTGCTGGAAAAGCCGATGACCGTCACGCTGGCCGAAGCAGACGAGTTGATCGAGTTGGCCGATCGACATGACCGTGTTTTTCAAGTGGGCCACCTCGAACGTTTCAACCCGGCGGTAATGGCCATCAAACCGTTTTTGACCACACCGGTTTTTATCGAGAGCAACCGGATATCGACCTTCAAACAGCGGGGAGTCGATGTCGATGTCGTTCTCGATTTGATGATTCACGATATCGATATCATCCTGACCATCATCGATTCGCCGCTCAAGACCATTCACACCGTCGGCGCGCCCGTCGTAACCGGCACCACCGACATCGCCAACGCCCGTCTCATTTTCGAGAACGGAGCGACGGCCAACATCACCGTATCCCGTATTTCGCTGACCAATACCAGAAAAATGCGGATCTTCCAGCCCGGCTCCTACATCAACGTCGATTTCGCCAACAAGAAAGTCACGACCATCAAACTCGCCGAGGGGGTGCTCGCAAGCGGCATGCCGAAGCATGACATCGAGGTCGAGTCATTTGCCGGTCAGGATGCGTTGTACAATGAAATTGAACATTTCGTTCATCATGTCCGTAACCGAACGACGCCGATCGTCAGTGGTATCGACGGTCGCAAAGCACTCGAGGTAGTCCTGCAGGTCATGGACCAGATCAGGGAACACCAAAGCCTCGAATTGTTCAGCCGCATCAAGACCGCCGCCGGGGCATGAGCACCGAGATCATGATCGTGGCCGGCGAGGCGTCCGGCGATCTCCATGGCAGCAGACTGATTACCGCGATGCGGGCCAAGCGGCCCGATCTTCGGGTGAGCGGGGTCGGCGGCGTGGAACTGGCGGCGGCGGGTGTCGAGATTATCTTTGCGTCTTCGAAGATCGCCGTCGTCGGCTTTTTCGAAGTTATCTCCCATCTCGCCGATATTATCACGGCACAGAAACTCTTGCGTCGCCGATTGACAGAGCGGCGGCCGCAGCTGCTCATCCTGATCGATTTTCCGGATTTTAATCTGCTGCTGGCCGCTCATGCAAAAAAACTCGGCATTCCGATTTTCTACTATATCAGTCCCCAGGTCTGGGCCTGGCGTTCGGGCCGGGTCAAAACCATCGGCAGATTGGCCGACAGCATCGGCGTCATTCTCCCGTTTGAAGAAGACTTCTATCGATCACGCGGCGTTGCCGCTCACTATGTCGGTCATCCATTGCTCGATTCGGTCCAGGCCGAACTCTCTCGCGATGCCTTCTGCTCAATGTTCGAAATCGACCCGTCACGACGGCTGATCGGTATCCTGCCCGGAAGCCGCAGTAAAGAAATCAGACAATTACTGCCGATCTTTCTGGAATCCGCGGCGGCCTATCAGCGTCGGGCAGACAACCGCCCGGTGTTCCTGATTCCGCAGGCATCAACCGTCAGCGAAG
>CAZUJZ010000008.1:21383-30611 GCA_964620665.1 uncultured Desulfofustis sp.
CCGCTGCGTCGGGCCCGAATGAAACAAGACTTTGCCCGGGTCAGGGCCCTACTGGGCACTGCCGGTGCATCCGACCGGGCCGCTGATCTTGCCGTCAACCTGATCGGTGTCCGGTCGGCAGAAAGTGGAGTAGCGCAATGACCACCCCGTCCGGCACCGACCGTGATCCCGAACACGAGCAGCCGATTCCGATCGTCATAGACGGCACGCTCGATTTGCACCATTTCTCCCCGAAGGATTTTCCCGATCTGATTCCCGACTATCTGGAGCAATGCCGGCTTCAGGGGATTTACGAAGTGCGCCTGATTCATGGCAAAGGCAAGGGCGTCCTGCGTCGCACCGTTCATCATCTGCTGCAGAGACTGCCGCTGGTCCGCTCCTTTCGTCTTGCCGATGAAACGGGCGGTAGCTGGGGGGCTACCCTGGTGCTGCTCGAAACGTCCCCGGAAAACGAGCCGTGATCGAGAACAAAGAAGAGCTCAGAGCGATCCGTCGATCTGGTCCGCCGGCAGCAGCTGCTTGACATCGAACAAGACGGCCCGCTCTTTCATCCACCCCCTGATGGCCTCGATCGGCATCTCACTGAACTCACGGTGGGCGACGGCCAGCACGATGGCATCATACCCCGCCGGCTGCGGGTTGGTAACGACCGTTACCCGGTACTCGGTCTCGGCTTCGCCGGCATCAACCCACGGATCGACCACCTCGATTGTTAAGCCGTAGTCTTTCAATTCATCGATGATATCGATGACCCTGGTGTTTCTCAAATCGGGGCAATTCTCCTTGAACGTCAAGCCCATAACCAGAATACGCGCCGACGTCATTTCGATGCCGCGCTGGATCATCAGTTTGATTACCCGGTTGGCGACATATTTACCCATGTCGTCGTTGAGTCTCCGACCGGCCAGGATCATGGCCGGATGATAACCGACCTGCTGCGCCTTATGGGTCAGGTAGTACGGGTCGACCCCGATGCAATGTCCCCCGACGAGGCCGGGGGTAAAGGGGAGAAAATTCCATTTGGTACCGGCCGCCGCCAACACCTCCCTGGTGTTAATGCCCATTCGATCGAAGATCATTGCCAGCTCATTGATCAGCGCGATATTGACGTCCCGCTGGGTGTTTTCGATAACTTTGGCGGCCTCGGCCACCTTGATGGAACTGGCGCGAAAGGTGCCGGCATCGATAATCGATCGATAAAGCGCGTCTACCTTATCGGCCGCAGCGGCGGTGGAGCCGGAGGTCACCTTGACGATGCTGCTGAGTCGATGGTGATGGTCGCCGGGGTTGATCCGTTCCGGGCTGTAGCCGCAAAAGAAATCCGTATTAAAAGCCAGACCGGATAGTCGCTCCAGGATCGGCACACAGACCTCTTCGGTAGCACCGGGATAAACGGTGGATTCATAAATGACAATGTCGCCCTGCCGCAGGTGGCGTCCGACAATCTCCGATGCCGAGATCAACGGCTGCAGGTTGGGGCGTTTCGAATCATCAATCGGTGTCGGAACGGTAATGATATAGTAATTGCACTCGGCGAGCTGATCACTGTCAACGGTAAAGCGCAGTTGCCGCGCTTCGGCAAGCTCCGCTGCCGTTACTTCCCGGGTAACATCAAAACCGGCCTGCAACTGCTCGATCCGCTGGAGTTTCAGGTCGAATCCGACGGTTTCATAGAGCTTGCCGAACTCGACGGCAAGCGGCAGGCCGACATACCCCAGACCAAGCACGCCGATTGTTATCGAATCTGTTGCGTTCATGATGGTTGTCCTGTGTTGACTCATCGCGGGGAAATGGCTGCGGATACTATAGCAGCACTGATAAAAAATGAAAAAGAAATCGATGTGTTTCTGCTATTTTCCACGGTTTTCTCCGGGCCAGAGCAGGCTGTGCAATTGCAGCTGCAGACGAACCGGAAGATGATCGCGCAGCAGCAGCTCGGCGCATTCGGTGGCAGAAAATTTTTGAATGACCGGAGAAAACAGCAACTCGGCACACTCGTGCAGATGATAACGACTGATACATTCCCGGGCCCAGCAGTAGTCATCGGCTGAACAGAGAACAAACTTTATTTCATCTTTCCGGCCATTTCGCTGTCTTCGGGCAAAGAGCAGCTCGAGATTCGGCAGATGAAGGGAATCGACCATCCCGCTGCCCGGACACTTGATGTCCATGATGATCCATACCGGGTCGGGCATCGTTGCCAACGACAGGGAACCGTTGGTCTCCAGGAGCACCTGGAAGCCCCGGTCCGTCAAAGTCTGACAAAGGACCGCCGTTTCTTCCTGCAGAAGCGGTTCGCCGCCGGTAATCTCGACCAGCGGACATCGATGGTCGATCACGGCCGCAACGATATCGTCAATGCTTCGCCGGGTGCCCGTCTCTTCATAGGTGTAGCGGGCGTCGCAATAGCAGCAGCGCAGGTTACAGCCGGCGAGCCGGACAAAAACACAGGGCAAACCGGCCCAACTCGATTCGCCCTGCAGCGAATAGAACAGCTCGGCAACATCAAGCATGCGGGCCGGGGCCGTAATAGGTCAGGCCGGCATTATCGGTCTCGTAGATGGTAACCGCATGTAACCCGTAGCGTTCGTGACTCAAAACCGGTTGCAGCTGCTCGAAGATAAAGCGAGCAATGTTTTCGGAAGAGGGGTTGAGGGTGGAAAACGCTTCGAGATCATTTAGATTTTTATGATCGAGGTGATCGATAATCCGGTTGACTTCTTTCTTCAGGACCTTGAAGTCGATCCCCATTCCAATCCGATCGAGTTCTTCGGCCCTGACCGTTACCGTAACATGCCAGTTGTGGCCGTGGGGGAATTCGCACTCACCGGGATAATCGCGGAGATGATGGCCACTGGAAAAATGCGTCTTGATAAAAATATCGTACATATCATTTCCTGTTCGTTGAAGATGTTGTAAGGTATCGGCCAGATATACTCCGTCGATAGTTTACGGCACAATCAGTTACCGGCGGTTCACGTCCGGTCATGTGCTACCATAATAACCAATGATGCAACAGACAAGAAGGGAAAGGATATGGCCGTCATCAAAGCTTTTAAAGGGGTCAGGTACGACACGGACAAAGCGGGCCGTCTCGAAGACTTGATTACCCCCCCTTACGATGTGATTGATGTCCGGTTGAGCGGGGCGTTTTCCGAGCGAACCCCGTACAGCATGATCCATCTCGATCTGCCCGCATCTCCCGGCCCCCAGGCCTCGCCGGACGTCGCCCGGCATCAGCGAGCGGCGGCTCTGCTGGACCAGTGGCGCAGCGAAGGTATCCTGATCCAGGACGAAGAAGCAGCCCTTTACCCGTACGATATCGAATACACAACGGTTACCGGCGGACGAAAAACGAGGAAGGGGTTCGTCTGCCTCGTCAAACTGACCGACTTTTCCCACGGGATCGTCAAACCGCACGAGGAGACATTTACCACGGTCGTTGATGATCGACTGGCCTTGACGCGGGCCTGCCGGGCGCAGTTCAGCCAGGTCTTCTCTGTTTTTTCCGATCCGTCACGGCGGGTACTCGATCTGCTCGACCGTCATCGCGGTCAGTCCCTGTACCGCGTTGTCGACAATGACGGCAACATCCATCAATTGTGGCGGGTTTCCGACCGGCAAACCATTGACTCCATCAAACAGTTGCTTGCCGACCGGGTATTGTATATCGCCGACGGCCATCATCGCTATGTAACCGCGCTCAGCTACAGCAAAGAAGCCGCGTCTCCGGACGGCCCGGAGCAGTATATCATGATGTATCTCAGTCCGATCGAGGACGACGGACTGACCATCTTGCCAAGCCACCGCCTGATCCGCTATCCCGGATCTTTTACGCTGAACGGTTATCTGGAAAAACTCCGCGCCTTATTTTACCTGGAGGAGGTGCGTGGCGCCAGTCGGGAAGCGCTGCTGCAGGATATGCTCAATCGGATGGAAGAGGTGCATACCGACAAGACAAAAGAGCAGACCGGTGTTTTCGGCTGCTATCTCGCCGCAGAGGATCGGGGCTTCGTGTTGCGCACGAACGATCTTGCCCGGCAGCGTCTGATGGCTCGCCCGCCCAGCCTTCGTCGACTCGATGGGGTTATGCTCAACGACCTGATCATCGAGGAATCGCTCGGTCTTGATCAGCACCAATGCGAACAGCAGGGGCTGATAACCTATCACAGCGACCTGGCACAAGCCCTGGACACCAGCGTCAAGGTGAGTGCCTTCCAGGAATCGGGCGTACCGCTTCTTTTTCTGATCAACGCGACGACCATCGAACAGGTCAGATCCGTTGCCGATGCAGGTTTGTTCATGCCCCACAAATCAACGTATTTTTACCCGAAAGTCATGACCGGCCTGGTAATGAACGTTTTTCCGGAAGACGATGCAAGCCAACACCACCCCGTTGCCTGATAACCGGCAGGCGGCCGGTTCCCCGACTCGGGAAGACACCCTGTTCGGCGGCTCGCTCGTCTGCCGGCAACCTCGCCGGGGCTACCGTTTTTCCGTCGATGCGGTGCTGCTCGGTCACTTTCCGACTGTTCGCGCCGGAGAGGCCGTTCTGGATTTAGGCACCGGTTGCGGTATTGTCGGGCTGATCCTGCTGTATCGCCACGGTTATCGGAACATTTCGGTAACCGGCATGGAACACCAAACCGAATTGCTGGAACTCGCCGCCCAAAACTGCATCGACAACGGCTATCAGGACAGGTTCCGACTCATCCACGGACAGGTGGAAGTCGTTAATCGATTTCTGGCAGCGGAATCTTTCTCACTGGTGGTCGCCAACCCACCATTTTATCGATCCGGTTCGGGCCGACGTTGTGAAGTCGAGCAGGCGACGACAGCCAGACATCAGAGTGGGGCCGGTCTGCAGGGGTTTGTCGACGCCGCTGCCTATTGTCTGAAAAATCGCGGCCGTACCGCTTTTATCTACCCGGCTTCGCAGGCTGTAGAATTGATCGGAGCGTTGACCCGGCGGCGCCTTGAACCTAAACGGCTGCAGTTCATCTACTCTTATCCCGGCACGAAGGCAACGGCCAAACTCGTTTTGATCGAGAGCGTTAAAAACGGCGGCGCTGGAGCACATGTCCTGCCGCCCTGCTATATATACCGCACCCGCAATGGGGCATATTCGGCGGATGTGCAGGCCATGTATCAACCGTAATGGATTCTGCCGCTTACAGCACGGATGAAACGAGATGATTGACTTGTCATGCTAGCAAAGATCCGCAGTGCCGCTCTTCTCGGTGTTGATGCCGTACCGGTGTTGGTCGAGGTCGATATTGCCAACGGCCTGCCGGCCTTTACGACCGTCGGTCTACCGGACGGATCGGTGCGAGAAAGCAAGGATCGAGTCAAATCGGCGATCAAGAACACCGGATATCCGTTTCCCGGCCGGAAAATCACCATCAACCTGGCCCCGGCCGATTTAAAAAAAGAGGGGACCGGTTTCGATCTTCCCATCGCCCTCGGTCTGCTTACCGCCGCGGAGTTGATTCCACCGGAAGCGACGCAGTCGTTGTGGGCGGTCGGGGAACTCTCTCTGGACGGTTCGCTGCGCAGCGTCCCGGGTATCTTGTCGATTGCCGCGGCGGCGGCAACACACGGGTGCCATCGTCTGGTCGTGCCGTACGACAACGGTTGGGAAGCTGCTGTCGCCGGTGACATTGAAGTAATCGGTATACAGTCGCTCTTTGAAATCGTCGAGATTCTCAACGGCCTCCGTGAGGCTGCTCCGATCCAGGCGGCACCGGCCGCCGCCACACCCACCGACTACCCCGTCGATTTTGCCGATATCAAGGGCCAGGAGCACGCCAAACGGGCCCTGGAAGTTGCGGTGAGCGGCATGCACAATCTGCTGATGCACGGACCGCCCGGCTCGGGCAAGACCATGCTCGCCCGAGCCCTGCCATCGATCATGGGTGAGTGGAGCTTTGTCGAACGGCTGGAAACCACGAAAATATACAGTATCAGCGGGCTCGGCAACGGTTCCGGGTTGATCGAACAGCGGCCGTTCCGGGCCCCGCATCACACCATTTCCGATGCCGGTTTGATCGGCGGCGGAGCGACGCCTCGTCCCGGCGAGGTGTCGCTGGCCCATAACGGCGTATTGTTTCTCGATGAGCTTCCCGAATTCCGCCGGCATGTATTGGAAGTGCTCCGTCAACCGCTTGAAGACGGCTCGGTGACCATCTCCCGGGCCCAGACCAGCCTGAGTTTTCCGTCACATTTCATGCTCGTTGCCGCGATGAACCCGTGTCCCTGCGGTTTTCTCGGCGACGCCAGGAATGAATGCCGCTGTACCGAACAGCAGATCCAGCGATATCGCGACCGGATCTCCGGCCCGCTGCTGGACCGGATAGACATTCGCCTGGAAGTCGCCGCTCTTGAATTCTCACATCTTCGGGAAAACATCAGTCACGATGATTCGGCAACAATCCGGCGGCGGGTTAACCGGGCGCTCGATATTCAGCGACAGCGCTTTGCCGGCAGCCCGATTCTGAAAAACGGCCAGATGGGCAACAAAGAGATTGCCCGCTATTGTGTCATCGATGAACATTCACAAAAACTCCTTGATACAAGCATGAACAAGCTCGGCCTGTCGGCTCGGGCCTATCACCGGATCCTGAAAATCGCCAGGACCATCGCCGACATGGAAGCGTGTCCGAACATCCTGTTGCCCCATCTTGCCGAGGCCATCGGCTATCGGCGTGCGGATACCGCCTGCTGAGCAGCCGGCGGCTTCTTTCGACTGTCACGAGGAACCACTGATGCGTCAATTGATATTCGTCGTTCCGCTGTTTTTTCTCCTGCTGTTTCTTGTTTCCCTGTTTCCTCCGGATTTCTCCAAGAGGATCTATCCCGAACGGTTTCTTGACCCGGATACGCTGCTGCTGATCAACCAGAAGCACCTTGCCCGGCGCCTCGATGACTTTGCCGCCACCCGACTCGGCGTGGTGTTGCGCAGCATCGATGCAATAGCCATTGCCGAAGGTCTGGAGATGCCGCCTTCCCGAATCACGCAGATCGATGACGGCAAAAAGGCGCTTGCCCGCGCTGCCGGCGACCCGGTCGTCAGATCGGTTTTCGGCCGGGATATGTCGGTAGCCCTGTTGCCGTTCGATTACGATGCCGCAATACCGCTGCCTGAACAGATCCTTGCCAATCTGGTGCTTATCTGCCGCCCGAAACAGCCGGCTCATCTGCAGGAGTTACTCGAAGGGCTCACCGGTGGAGCTGTCGCGGCAGAATCACCCTATGGGGCCTATGCTATCAGGCGCTATCTCCCTGACGGTGGTACGAGTTTCGCCACCGCCCAAGTCGATCGCGCCATTCTCGTTTCAACCAATGAGCGCTTGCTGCGCAGGTGTCTCGATAACTATGATCGCCAGGCGGGTACCCTGGCGGCAGCCCCCGGCTATCGGGCTACAAAAAAACTGTTTTCCGGGGCCGCCTTCTATGGCTATCTCAATATGGCCGGTCTCACCGATCTGTTGCCCGGGGTAATGATTGCCTCCGTCGACAGAAAAACTCCACAATCTTCCCTCGGATCAGAAAAAAGGCACCTCTCTCTCTATCAAAATGGTTTTTTCGGCGGCTGGCTGGAAGACGGAACTGTTTTGCATAAAGCGGTACTGACATTTGATCCGGCTCGCATCCCGCCGGAACTGTCGCCGCTGTTTGCCGCGCCACCGGAGCTGACCCGGTCCGCCGATCATCTGGGGGCGGACACCATCTGGTATTATTGGACCAATTCCTACGCTCCCGCCGCTCTTTTGGAACTGATCAGGAGACAGCAGCATGAAGCCGTCTCACCGATCAACGAGTTGTTGCATGAACTTGAAATTTCGACCGGCACCAGCGTGGAACGAATCGTCGAGCTCTTTGATAACGACCTGATCCTCGCCCTGAAAAAAGGCCCGAAAGATGATCTGCTGCCGATCCCACTGTTTATGGCTGCCATCAAATGCAAAGATACGACCCCCGTCAAAGAGTTGGTCGAACGGGTCATTGTGCATTACAATCTACCCGTCAGGAAGAGAACACTGGGCGACTACACCATCGCCAGTTGGGGCGAAGTGGCGCCGATCAGCTCATTTGAACCAAGCATCGCCACCGTTGACGATTATCTGCTCATCGCCAATAATGTCGGCCAGATCAAAGAATTCATCGTCCCATCCGAGCGGACCGGACGTCTCTCTGAAAGTCCGTTGTTCAATGTCGTCAACGATGGTTTTTTATATACAAACAACGCTTTGGTTTTCCTGAACATGGCAGAACTCAGCGGGCAACTCAAGGAACTCGTCAGCTGGGGCGGGCTGGTGTTGGCCATCAAGGACCGAACCATTGCCGTCAAATCGAAGATCATTATCGATCAGCTCGTCAACCCGCTGCTTGATGGATTGGCGATGTATCGTATTATCGGCACCAGAAAGTATCTCCGAGGTGAGCAGGTGATCATGGAAGCAACGGCGGTAATCGACGATGGAAAATGATTCGATGGAAAAACTGGTCGAGCAGGTGCAGAGCCTCGTTACCTTCAAAGATCAGACCGAGGTCGGCGATCTGGTGCTGATCATTACCCACAATCCGCAGCTGCTGATGTACGCACAGGTATCATCGATCGAGCGTGACAGATCAAAGCGGGATGAATGGTGGAATATCGGATTAACGTTTCTCACCGTACCGCTGCAAAAGACCGTTTGGACACTGCGGACCGAACAGATGACCGGCCGGGAAATCTTCACCATGGGGGGAGAAAAGCGATTTTTCAAGGCGGTTGATCTCAATGATGACAATCATGTTACACAGGATCAGGGAAAAAAGCCCTCCGAGACTAGAAAGGAATTGAAACGAATAAAATGAAGCCTTCTTGCCCTCGTTCGTTTCCACCTGTACCGTCGTCACAACCGGCCACCATTGCCACCACTTCGCCAACGACAAACGGCCGGTCGGCCAAACGCCGGGGGAGGTAACCACGATGCCCGCACACTGGTCGGAACTGGATCTTATCAAGCGCTTCGCCGGATCATGCCGAATCGATAAAAATCAGCTGATCAAGGGAATCGGTGACGATTGCGCGGTTATCCATCCCGATGGCACCGAGGCCTGGGTATTGACCACCGACATGCTGGTCGACACGGTACACTTCGACACCGGTTGGCACCCCGCCTTCCAACTCGGCCGGAAATGTTTGGCTGTCAACCTGAGCGATATTGCGGCAATGGGGGCAAC